>NZ_CP043808.1:1554670-1865604 GCF_008386315.1 Serinicoccus marinus DSM 15273
TCACGCAAACCCTTGTACGGCCCCGTCGCGGTGACCTATACCTGTCACGGCACGGCAACGCAAACGTTTACGCACCTTGAGGAGAGACAATGACGTCACGGCTCCGACCACTCCGGTCCCGGAGATGGACAGCCCTCACGCTCGCGACGACGGTCGGTGTCACCGGCCTCGCACCTGCCGCCCTGGCGGTCCAGCCGGCCACGCAGGAGGCCGGAGGGACGGACCAGCAGGCGGCGGACTTCACCGCCCTGCTCGACTTCGAGACCTACACCCCCGGCCCGCTCGACGGCCAGGACGGCTGGGTGGGCTCGGCGGCCGCCTCGGTGGTGCAGGACCCGCTCAACCAGAACAACTTCGTCGGCCGGCTCAACGGACCCGGCGAGAAGACCTACCGGGAGATCCCGCCCATCGAGGAGGGTGACACCGGCACGCTGTTCTTCCGGTTCCTGCGCACGGAGACGGTCGACACCTCCTTCGGGATCACCGACGTCGACGTGCCCGGCACCTACACCGACAGCCGGGCCTACGTGAACAACCAGAACGACGACATCCTGCGCGCCCGCGACGGAGGGGCGTTCGAGTCCGTCGGCATCTGGGGCAAGGACTCCTGGCAGTGCGTGTGGATCGTCGCCGACAACGACGCCGACGAGGTCGCCGTCTACAGCCAGGGCGGCCCCTACGAGGAGCAGACCCGCCTGCCCGACGGCGCCGAGGAGCAGTTCGACTTCCGCGCGCCGGTCTCCGGGGCCCTGGACCGGTTCTTCTGGATCAACGGCTCGCGCAGCCCGGGTGACCTCTACCTCGACGACGTGGGCATCGACACCGCGGGGGAGAACCTCGCCATCCCGAGCGGCAACCCCGCCGACTGCGAGGCCGGGGAGGTCCCCGAGCAGCCGCTGCTGAACCCGCTGCCCGACCCCGAGCCCTCCGTCCTCGGCATCGAGGTGGAGGAGCTCGTCCAGCTCCCGGAGTCCTCGACGACCCCGGCGGCCAGCGACCAGCGGCTCATCCGGCACAACCGCATCACGCACCTGGACGAGGTGCCGGACGGCTCCGGCCGGCTGGCGATCCCGGACATGAACGAGATGCTCTACATGGTGGACAAGGAGACGGGGGACTACACCCCCTACCTCAACGTCCGCGACCAGTTCGTCGACAACTTCCACAACCACGCGGGGCTCGGCACCGGCTTCGGTTTCGTCGAGCACCACCCGGAGTATGCCGAGAACGGCATCTTCTACACCGTGCACACCGAGGCGGGCAGCGCGCTCACCGAGGACGAGCCGGACTTCCCCGCCTTCGGGGGTACCGGCTACCACAGCGTCGTCACCGAGTGGACCGCCGACGACCCCGCGGCCGAGGTCTTCTCCGGCACGAGCCGCGAGCTGATGCGGGTGCCGTTCGCGGGCCGCGTGCACACCCTGCAGCAGATCGCCTTCAACCCGACCGTGAGCCCCGGCGACCCCGACTACGGGATGCTCTACATCCTCTCCGGGGACGGCGGCAACGGCGTCGGCAACGACAACCCGCAGGACCTGGCGACGCCGCACGGCAAGATCTTCCGGATCGACCCGATGGGTGACGACAGCAGCAACGGGCAGTACGGCATACCCGCCGACAACCCGTTCGTGGACACCGAGGGAGCCCTCGGCGAGATCTACGCCGTGGGCCTGCGCGACCCGCACCGCATCAGCTGGGACCCCGAGGGCGAGAACACGATGTACCTCGGGCACATCGGCGAGTGGCAGGTCGAGTCGGTGTATGCCGTCGAGCCGGGCGACAACTTCGGCTGGTCCGACCGCGAGGGACCGTTCGTGGCGCAGAACCGGCAGATCTTCCCGCTGCCCGAGGACGACGCCGAGCAGTTCGACTTCACCTACCCGGTGGCGGCCTACGACCACAACCGCGACCCCGGGCAGACCGGTGACGCGGGCGTGGCGCTGAACGGCGGCTTCGTCTACCGCGGCGAGATCGAGGAGCTGCAGGGCAGGTACCTCTTCACGGACCTGGTCCGGGGCTGGGTGCTCGCCACCGAGGAGGACGAGATGGTCCGGAACGACGGGGACCCCGAGGACCTCGCCGAGATCGAGCAGCTCACGGTCTTCGCCGACGGCGAGGAGACCACCTTCGCCGAGCTCGTCGGTGACAGCCGGGTCGACCTCCGGTTCGGCTCGGACGCCGACGGCGAGCTCTACCTCGTCTCCAAGGCCGACGGCCGGGTCTGGGAGGTGACCGGCGCCCGTGAGGACGTCGTGTCCTCGCCCTACGTCCTGGAGGACCTCGCCGCGGACGTCGTGGCCCGCTACGACTTCGACCACCCGGTCGAGGGCGACGCCACGAAGGAGGCCGATCAGGGCCTGTCCGGCACCGACATCGACCTCGTCAACGGCGGCGTGGAGATGCGGGTCGCGGACGCGGCATACCCCGGTGCGGGTGAGGCGCTGCAGACGCAGCAGCTGAGCCCTGACCAGGCGTCCAACGACGACTGGAAGGCCGGCGTCTACGACGCCGACGGCGTCCGGAGCCTGTCCCGCTTCGCCGGGGCCGAGGAGACCACGGTCATGGGCTGGTTCAAGCCCACGGGTGAGCTGCCGGCACCGAACACCAACACCACCGACCCGGACGACCGCTACAACGCGATCGGCCTGGCGGGCGTGCTCTCGGGCGACTCCGACGGGCACGGCGTGCGCGCGCTGCTGGAGGTCATCGACGTGGGCGGCGAGCAGAAGCTCGTGGCCCTCGGCCGCCGGGTCGACGGGGCGAGCTCGTGGACCTACGCCGCCGACCTGCCCTGGGACGAGATCCTCGAGCAGGGCGAGTGGGTCCACCTCGCGGCGACCTTCGACTTCGTCGAGGGCGAGATGGCGCTCTACATGAACGGCGAGCCGCTCGAGGGCGACTACACCGCGGCCAACCGCTGGGGCTCGGGTGCCACGTCCGACACCGACCCCGCCGGCATCAAGATCGGTGGCAGCTTCCCCCAGGACACGCAGGAGCGGAACCCCTGCGACTGCCGGATGGACGACCTGATGTTCCTCGACGCGGTGCCGACCGCGGAGCAGATGGCCGCGCAGTACGCGTTGTTCGAGGTCCCGGAGGAGCAGCCGGTGTTCGACCCGGGCTGCACCCCCGGCGACACGGTGGTCACCGATGTCATGGACGCCTCGAGCTGGGCGCCGCGGACCCCGGAGAAGTGGGAGTTCCCGGTGACGCGGTGGTGCTGGCCGAGGCCGGTGACAACCCGAACGACGGCATCCGCCGGCCGTTCGAGTACGCCGTGTCACCGAGGGCCCCGAGCTGGGCTCCCTGGTGATGGACGCGCAGGTGCGCCTGGACGAGCCGGTGTCGGTGAACAACCGCGACGTCATCCTCGTCTTCGGCTACCAGTCGGACACGGAGTACTACTACGCGCACCTGTCGCAGGACAACACCATCTACGCGCACAACGGCATCTTCAAGGTGGACGGCGCCGACCGGGAGCGGATCGACGACCAGTGGGACGGCACCATCGGTGCCCCGCCCGCGGTCACCGACGACGCCTGGCACGACGTGCGCCTGGTGCACTGCGCGGACACCGGTCGGATCGCGGTCTACCTCGACGGTCTGGGCACCCCCCTGCTGACCGCCACGGACGACACCTTCGGCTCCGGTCGGGTCGGCTTCGGCTCCTTCGACAACGTGGGCCGGATCCGCGGCGTCACCGTCACCGGTGACAGCGCCGAGGTCCCGGTGGTGCAGCCGAGCGTCACCATCACCGGTGGCGGCGGAGAGGTCGCGACGATCAGCCCGTCGAGGTGACGGGCGAGGCGACCCCGGGCAGCACCGGGTGGCGCGAGGGCAAGAAGTCGGTGTATGCCGAGCTCCAGGACGCCGAGGGCCGCAAGGTCGTCGGGTGCGAGGTACCCGTCACCGACGGCACCTTCGCCACCTCGTTCGACGTCTCCGGGTTCGCCCCCGGCGACTACACGATCAAGGTGTCGGTCCGGTCCCAGGGGCACGGCAACGCCTCGGACACGGCGGCGCTGACGCTGGTGGCGCCGGCTGCTCCACCGACGAGGTGGACCTGCGGGTGTCCGTGCGGGCCCAGTGCTCCAACAAGACGGCCGTGGTCGCGGTGCACGTCGTCAACGAGGACGGTCACCGGGTGGACGTCCGGGCCACCACCGCCTCTGGCGACAAGAAGTGGACCAACGTCAAGGACGGCAAGGCCGTCTACCACGTGTTCCGCTCGGGCGAGGGTGCCGTCGAGGCGGGCAGCGTCACCGTGGCGGGCTACGCCTGGTACGACGGCGAGGGCCACTACGAGCGCTACGAGCTCGACCACGAGGCGGTGAGCTGCTCCTGAGCCGGTCCTGATCCCCTGACGATGCCCCTCGGTGGTGGTGCTCCGCCCACCACCACCGGGGGGCCTCACCCGTGCCCGCCGGGCGGGGCTCCCGTCCGGGTGGCTCGAGAGACCGCCCCGAGCAGGGAGGATGGGGAGATGACTGATCACGCCGACCAGGCCCGCACCCGATGAGCGCCCAGGACGGCGACCTCGACCAGAGCACCGAGCCGGAGGCCGGCGGCCAGGGGGACGACTACGAGACCGTCGAGGTCGGGGGAGTGGCGCGCCGGCTCGAGGAGGAGCTGCACGAGGAATTCAACACCACCGTCTCGGAGGGGGAGGAACGGCTCAAGCGCACGCACCGCGGGCTGGTCGTCACCGGCCTCTTCGGCGGCATCGACGTCGGGCTCGGCATCATGGCGATGCTCGCGGTCATGCACGCCACCGGCAGCACCTTGCTGTCCGGGCTGGCCTTCGGCATCGGCCTGCTGGCGCTGCGGCTGGCGCACTCCGAGCTGTTCACCGAGGACTTCATGCTCCCGGTCAACGCCGTCCTCGCCGGGCACGGCACCGCCGGCCAGCTGTTGCGGCTGTGGTCGGTCACCCTGGTGACCAACCTCGCCGGGGGCTGGGCGTTCATGTGGCTGGTGGTGTATGCCTTCCCGCAGTTCCACCAGCACCTGGTCGAGTCCGCGGTCGGCTACGTGACGGCGGGCTTCACCATGGAGACCGTCGCGCTCGCCCTGCTCGCCGGGAGCACCATCACGCTGATGACCCGGATGAACCAGGGCGCGAGCTCCGACGTCATGACCGCGATCATCTCCTTCATCGGCGGCTTCCTCGTGGTCGGCCTCGAGATGCACCACGGCGCACTGTCGTCGGTGCTCATCTTCGGGGCCATGCAGGCCGGTGCGGAGATCACCGTCGGCCAGTGGCTGGGGTGGTTCTGGTGGGTCACCCTGCTCAACATGGTCGGGGGGCTGGTCATCATGACCGCCCTGCGCATCGTGCGGACCTGGGAGCTGGTGCGCGAGGAGCGCAGCCGCCGACTGTCCGCAGGGCAGGCCCACTAGCCCATGGCGCCGCGTCGCCCGACGACGACTGTCGGTCGTGGGCCTGTCGAGGCCCGTCAGCCCCGGCGCGGCGGCCCGCTGGAGTCCCGCTCCACCAGCGTGGCCGGCATGACCACCCGCCGGGGTCGCTTGGTGGGCGGCCGCAGGGCCAGCTCCAGCGCCTTCTCACCCATCTGCTGCATGGGCAGGCGCACCGTCGTCAGCGACGGCGACAGGTCGGCGGCCACCGGGACGTCGTCGAAGCCCGTGACGGACATGTCCTCGGGCACGCGCAGCGACCGTGAGCGGAGCACCGAGAGGGCGCCGATGGCCATGTCGTCGTTGAGCGCGAGCACGGCGGTGCGGTCGGGGTGGTGCTCCAGCAGCTGCAGGGTGGCCGCCTTGCCGCCGTCCCGGGTGAAGGGGGCCTCGACGACAGGGACGTCCGTGCGGGGGATGCCCGCCTCGTCGAGCGAGCGGTGCACCCCGGCGAGACGGTCGGCGACGGTGGTGAGGCCTCGTGACCCGGTGACGACGGCGATGCGCCGGTGCCCGAGCCCGAGGAGGTGACGGGTGACCGCCTGGGCGCCGTCGGTGTTGGCCGGCAGCACCGCGTCGGTGGCGTGCTGGTGGCGGCCGATCGCCACCACGCGACCTCCCGCCTGGGTGAAGCGGGAGAGCTCGCGCTGGATGCTGCGCTCCGCCTCGGGGTCGAGGTAGCCCGATCCCGCCACGACGATGACCCCGACCCGGTTGGCGATGAGGGTCCTCAGCTGCCGCAGCTCGATCTGCGGGTCACGTCCGCTGTGGCACATCTGGACCGACAGGCCCCGGTGGCCGGCCACCCGCATGACGCCGCTGGCGATCTCGGAGAAGTAGGGGTCGGCCACCTCGTGGATGACCAGGCCCACGCTGGAGCTGGTGCCGCCGGCCAGCGACCGGGCGTGGACGTTGCCGATGTAGCCCAGCGACTCAGCGATCTCCTTGACCCGCTCGGCGACCGCCGAGCTCACCCCCTGCCGGCCGCTCAACGCGCGCGAGGCCGTGGCCACGGAGACCCCCGCGGACTCGGCGATGTCCACCAGGCGTGGTGCCGCGGCTCCGGTCATCCTCGACTCCTCGTGCTCCTGTGCCTGCGCTCGTCGTGTCGCGCTCGGGCGCTGCTGGTGGTCGTCCTCGACCCGGTCGGGGTGTCGTCGCAGGACCTGGGCCGGGACCTCCTTGCCAACACCCACCACGCAGGTTATCGTACAACGCAATCGTTTGTGCAAACGTTTGCGTAATCGGTTGACCTCTCTCCGTGGGCCGCAAAGGAGCGCCAGATGAACGACACCACCCGCCGATCCGTCCTGACCGCCGACGACGACCGTGGGGAGGGGAGGTCGATCACGCACCCCAGCCGCGCCCGTCGCAGCGGCGCCCTGGCCGTCGCGGCCGCCGGCGCGCTGACGCTCAGCGCCTGCGGGCTCGGCGGCGGCGCCGGCTCCTCCGGGGGAGGGGAGGGTGGCGAGGGCGACGAGGGGCCGGTCACCATCGGCATCTCGCTGCCCCTCACCGGCGACTTCTCCGAGCCCGGCAAGGGCGTGCAGCGCGGCTACGAGGCCTGGGCGGAGTACACCAACGCCAACGGCGGCCTCCTGGGCCGTGACGTCGAGCTCATCATCTACGACGACCAGTCCAACGCCGACCGGGTCGCCTCCGACTACGAGAAGCTCATCAACCAGGACCAGGTCGACATCGTCGTCGGCCCGTTCTCCACCCGGCTGGTCGTGCCGGCGGCGCAGGTCGCCCAGGACTACGGCTTCCTCTTCGTGGAGCCGGCCGGCGCCGCCGAGGAGGTCTTCACCCAGGGCTTCGACAACCTCTTCTACGCCGCCCCCGCCATCGCGAACGACCACTACAACTACCTGGCCGAGCACATCCTCGCGATGCCCGAGGGGGAGCGGCCCACCACGGCCGCCTACGCCTCGATGGACGACCCCTTCGCCCAGGGCACCGCCTACGGGCTGAAGGAGAAGCTCGAGGAAGGCGGCATCGAGACCGTCGCCGACGAGGTCTACCCGCCCAACACCACCGACTTCTCCAGCATCGCCAACAAGATCGCCAACACCGACGCGGACATCCTCGTCGGCGGCACGCAGTACCAGGACGCGGTCAACCTCATCGTCGCCCTGCAGCAGCTGGACTACCAGCCGCGCATGGCGGCCTTCTCCACCGCGCCCACCAACCCGGAGTTCCCGGAGGCCATCGGGGAGACCGACGGCATCCTGTCGCCGACCGGCTACACCCCGGAGGCGGAGTACGAGACCAACGCCGAGTTCGTCGACTTCTACACCGAGCAGCACGGCAACCCGCCGAACGAGGACGAGGCCAACGCCTGGACCACCATGCAGGTGGTCGCCGCCGCGGCTGAGGCCAACGACTGCGCCGACCCCAGCCCGGAGTGCCAGCAGTCGATGATCGACTGGCTGCGCGAGAACGAGGTGGAGACCGTCGTGGGCCCGCTGTCCTGGGACGCGGAGGGTCGCCCGCAGGCCGCCCACCTCATCCAGCAGTGGCAGGACGACGAGATCGTCATCGTCCTGCCCGAGGACGCCAGCGACGCCGAGCTCTCCTTCCCCAAGCAGGACTGGTGAGCCCCATCCGCCTCCTGCCCCGCACCCACGACCGTCCAGAAGGGAGCCTCTCGTGACGGCCCTCATCACGCAGGCGGTGATCCTCGGCATCCTGCTCGGAGGCCTCTACGCCCTCCTCGCCGCCGGCCTGACGCTCTACTTCGGGGTGATGCGCGTGGTGATGATCGCCCACTCGGCGTTCCTCATCCTCGCCGCGTACCTCGCGTGGGCGTTCCACCGCGCCACCGGCATCGACCCGTTGTTCTCCCTCGTGGCGACGGTGCCGCTGTTCTTCGTCCTGGGCGTCGTCATGCAGCGGTTCCTGCTGTCCCGGCTCAAGCCCGCCACCCTGACCATGATGTCGGTCCTGCTGACCTTCGCCATCGCGCTCATCATCGAAGGGATGCTCGGCTTCGTCTGGACCGGGACACAGCGCCGGATCAGCCTCAGCTACTCGACCGCCAGCATCGAGGTCTTCGGCGCCAACATCGCCGTGGTCAAGCTGGTGGCCTTCGGGCTTGCGGCGGTCAGCCTGCTGGCGCTCTACCTGCTCATGAAGGCCACCAGCTTCGGCCAGGCCCTGCGCGCGACCATCCAGCACAAGGAGGCGGCCGCGCTGCTCGGCATCGACACCGAGAAGGTCGCCGGCTACGGCTTCGGCCTCGGGCTCGCCACCGCGGCGATCGGCGGGACCGCCCTGGCGCTGGACTCGACGATCTACCCGTCCCTGCACTGGCACTGGATCGGCCCGCTCATGGCGATCATCGTCGTCGGGGGCCTCGGCAGCATCCCCGGGGCCGCCATCGCCGCGCTGGTCCTCGGCCTGAGCCAGAGCCTGCTGCAGATCCCGCTGGGCACCACCTGGGCCCAGACCGTGTTCTACCTCGCCCTGTTCCTCACCCTGATGGTCCGTCCGCAGGGATTCTTCGGAGGTCGCCTTGCCCAACGCTTCTGACCTCGCCACCCCGACCCCCACGGCCCCGGCCACCGGGCGCCCGAACGACAGCGCCGGTCAGCGCTTCGACCGCCGTCTGCGCCTGGCCAAGGCCGGTCTGGGAGCCGTGGCGGTCGTGCTCGCGCTCATGGTGCCCTGGCTCGCGCCGGACGCCTTCATCCTGTCGGTGGCGGTCGTCATCGCCAGCTACGCCGCGTTCGCCGTCGGCTGGAACTTCGTCGGCGGCTTCACCGGCTACATCTCCCTGGGCCACGCCTCCTACTCGGGCCTCGGTGGGTATGCCGTGGCGCTGCTCACCACGCATACCGGCATCAACCCCTGGGTCGCGCTGGTGCTGGGTGCGGTCGCCGTCGCGCTGCTGGCGGTCCCCATCGGCATCGCCTCGTTGCGGGTCCGCGGAGCCTCCTTCGTCATCGTCTCCATCGCCCTGGTCCTCATCCTGCTCCTGGTGTTCCAGAGCTGGGCGTCGGTGACCGGCGGGTCGGAGGGGCTGCGCGTCCCGCGGCCGTTCGACAGCTCGGTGCTGCGCCCCGAGCAGCACACCCGGTTCTACCTCCTCTTCCTGCTCCTCATCGGCATCGCGCTCGTCGTGTGGTGGCTCATCGACCGCTCGCAGTTCGGCGCCGGGCTCAAGGCCATCCGCGAGGACGAGGACAAGGCCGAGGCGCTGGGGGTCCGACGTTCCGCTACAAGCTCGTCGTCTTCGTCATCTCCGCGTTCTTCACCAGCCTGGCCGGCGGCCTCTACGCCCTCTGGTTCGGCAACCTGGACCCGGTCTTCCAGTTCTCCATCCTCACCGGCTCCTACATGGTGCTCATGTCCCTCTTCGGGGGCATCCGCTCGCTCGTGGGCCCGGTGGTGGGTGCGGTGGTCGTCGGCTACGCGATGGAGGTCTTCAAGGCGCAGTACGGCGACAGCCAGTTTCACCTCGTGGCGCTGGGCCTGCTGCTGGCCGTCGTGGTGCTGTTCATGCCGGAGGGGGTGGTGCCCGCGCTGCTCGGCGTGGTGCACCGCTTCCGCCCCGCGGCCACCTCGATCCGCGAGGAGAGCGCCGCCGAGCTGCTCGAGCGCAACCGGGCCATCGACGCCCAGCGGCGGGCGCAGACCGAGGCCGACGCCGAGACCGAGGCGGAGCGCGTCGAGGACGCGCGCCACGCGACGACCGGGAAGGGACGATCATGAGCGTGCAGCAGGACGTGCGCCCCAGCCTGCAGACCGAGGGCCTGTCCAAGGCCTTCGGCGGCGTGCAGGCGGTGAACGGCGCCACGGTGACCTTCCACGAGGGCAAGGTCAACGCCCTCATCGGGCCCAACGGGTCCGGGAAGTCCACCTTCTTCAACATCGTGACCGGCATGATCGCGCCGGACTCCGGCACGGTCCGGTTCCGGGGGCGGGACATCACCCGCCGCGCGCCGCACCGCATCTGCGCCGCCGGCCTGGGGCGCAGCTTCCAGCTGTGCCGCACCTTCCCCCGGATGACCGTGCTGGAGAACCTGCTCGTGGCGGTCCGCCCCACCGGGCTGCGCCAGCTCGCCGGGTCCAGCCAGAACCGCCGGCAGGTGGAGCGGGCGCGCGAGCTGCTGCGGCGGGTCGGGATTGACCACCTCGAGGGCTCGCTGGCCCAGGACATCTCCTACGGGCAGCAGAAGCTGCTGGAGCTGGCCGGGGTGCTCATGGGCGACCCCGACACCATCCTGCTCGACGAGCCCGCCGGCGGTGTCAACCCGGCCCTCATCGGGCGGATCGGCACCCTGGTGCAGGAGCTCAACGCCGAGGGGAGGACCTTCATCATCGTCGAGCACAACATGGACATGGTGATGAGCCTGTCCGACCACATCGTCGTCTTCGACCGAGGTGCCCCCATCGCGGAGGGCACGCCGTCCGAGGTCCAGCAGGACCCCCGAGTGCTGGAGGCCTACCTTGGCGTCTGAGAACCTTCTCGAGCTCAACGACATCGAGGCCGGCTACGGCCGCGCCGCGCTCGTCCTGCGCGGGCTGACCGTCAAGGTGCCCGCCGGCTCGGTCGTCTGCCTCGTCGGTCCCAACGGCGCCGGCAAGTCCACCGTGCTCAAGGTGGCCAGCGGCATGCTGGCCCCCCGCTCGGGGTCCATCGTCGTCGACGGCGAGGAGGTGACCGGCTCCGGCCCGCAGTCGATGATCCGGCACGGCCTGTCGCACGTGCTCCAGGGCCACAGCGTCTTCAAGGAGATGACCGTCGCCGAGAACGTCTCGCTGGGCGCCTACACGGTCAAGGATAAGGCGAAGGTCCAGGAGCGGGTCGAGTTCGTCAAGAACCTCTTCCCCGTCGTCGCCGACCGGTGGGCCGCCCTCGCCGGCGCCCTGTCCGGAGGCCAGCAGAAGCAGGTCGAGTTCGCCCGCTCGCTCATGGTCAGCCCCAAGGTCGTGCTCCTGGACGAGCCGAGCATGGGCCTGGACCCGAAGACGACCTCCGTCGTCTTCGAGCAGGTCGTCCGGATGCGGGAGGCCGGGATCGCGGTGCTGCTCGTCGAGCAGAACGCCCGGCGCGCCCTGGAGACCGCCGACATCGGCTGCGTCCTCGACCTGGGCAGGGTGCACATCACCGGGCCCGCCCCCGAGCTGCTGGAGGACCCGCAGCTCGCCGAGCTCTACCTCGGAGGAGGCGGCGGCGCCCGCGACGCCGACCCGGCCGAGGACCCCACCCCCTCCGAGGCGCGCTCGCCCGAGCTGAGCAGCCCCGCCCCCGAAAGGACCTGACACCATGGCCACCTACACCACCCGCATCATCATGAACGGCGTGACCGGCCGCATGGGCTACCGCCAGCACCTCGTCCGCTCCATCCTCGCGATCCGTGACGCCGGGGGCGTGCAGCTGCCCTCCGGGGAGCGCATCCAGATCGAGCCGGTCCTCGTCGGCCGGAACGCCGAGAAGCTGGAGGAGCTGGCCCGGCGGCACGACGTCGCCGACTGGACCACCGACCTCGACGCGGCGCTGGCCGACGAGACCGCCACCGTCTACTTCGACGCCCAGGTCACGAGCGAGCGCAAGGGCGCCATCCTGCGGGCGATCGCGGCGGGCAAGCACATCTACACCGAGAAGCCCATCGCCGAGACGGTCGGCGACGGCCAGGAGATGGTGGACGCCGCGGCGCAGGCCGGGATCATCAACGGGGTGGTCCACGACAAGCTGTACCTGCCCGGCCTCATCAAGCTCAAGCGGCTCATCGACTCCGGCTTCTTCGGCAGCATCCTGTCGGTGCGGGGCGAGTTCGGCTACTGGGTCTTCGAGGGCGACGTGCAGCCCGCCCAGCGGCCCAGCTGGAACTACCGCGCCGAGGACGGCGGCGGCATGGTGCTCGACATGTTCTGCCACTGGAACTACGTGCTGGAGAACCTCTTCGGCGCGGTCGAGTCGGTCACCGCCCGGGCCGTCACCCACATCCCGACGCGGTGGGACGAGCAGGGGCAGGAGTATGCCGCCACCGCGGACGACGCGGCCTATGCGATCTTCGAGCTGGCGGGCGGGGTCATCGCCCAGGTCAACTCCTCCTGGGCGGTGCGTGTCGACCGGGGCGAGCTGGTCGAGTTCCAGGTGGACGGGACCCGTGGCTCAGCCGTGGCCGGGCTCTTCGGCTGCCGCATCCAGCCGGCCGTCAGCACCCCGAAGCCCGTCTGGAACCCGGACCTGCCGACCGAGGAGGACTTCCGGGCGCAGTGGGCCCAGATCCCCGACAACACCGAGTTCGGCAACGGCTTCCGGGCGCAGTGGGAGCAGTTCCTCACCGACGTGCACGCCGGCCGCCCGCACCCCTACGACATCGCGGCCGGGGTGAGGGGGCTGCAGCTGGTCGAGGCCGGCCTGCGCTCCTCCGCCGAGCGGCGCAGCGTCGACATGACCGAGGTCGCAGCCGCTTCCGTGGAGCCGGCGGCGAGCAGCCCGCGCCGGCGACGGAGCGGCAGCGCGCCACGGAGCCGGTCGGATGAGCACCGCCACCGTCACGGGTGCCGCCGGCACCTCCACCTCCGGTGCGGTGTCGCTGCCCGCGGCCGACGGCTCGTGGCGCACCGTGCACCTGCACGAGCCCCGCAGGTGGGAGGAGCACCCGCAGCCCTACACCCGCCGGGTGGCGTTCGCGGCCGCCCACGTGGTCGCCGACCCCTACGGTGACAACACCCCCGGGGCACCGGCCCGCGTCGACTGGGACGCCACCCTGGCCTTCCGCCGGGGGTTGTTCCGCCACGGCTTCGGCGTGGCCGAGGCGATGGACACGGCGCAGCGCAACATGGGCCTCGACTGGGCCGCGGTGCAGGAGCTGGTGACCCGCAGCGCGGCCCAGGCGCAGGAGCTGGGGGCGCGCATCGCCTCTGGCGCCGGCACCGACCACGCGCCCGGGGCCACCAGCCTGGGCGCGGTGCGGGAGGCATACCTCGAGCAGGTGGACTTCGTCCAGGGCACCGGGTCGCAGGTCATCGTCATGGCGTCGCGGCAGCTCGCGGCCGTCGCCGAGGGGGAGGCCGACTACCGCAGCGTCCTGGACCCGGTGCTGGACCGTGCGGAGGAGCCGGTGATCCTGCACTGGCTCGGGGAGATGTTCGACCCCGCCCTCGCGGGTTACTGGGGCAGCCGGGACGTGCCCACCGCCACCGAGGCCTTCCTGCGCCTCGTCCACGACCGCGCCGACGTCGTCGACGGCGTCAAGGTGTCCCTGCTCTCGGCCGAGCACGAGGTCGGTCTGCGGGCCGCGCTCCCCGAGGGGGTGCGCCTCTACACCGGCGACGACTTCAACTACCCCGAGCTCATCCGGGGCGACGGCACCCACCACTCCGACGCGCTGCTCGGCGCCTTCGCGGCCGTGGCGCCGGCCGCCTCCGCCGCGCTCACCGCGCTCGACGAGGGCGACGAGGAGGGCTACGACCGGGAGATGGCGCCGACCCTGCCCCTGTCCCGGCACCTCTTCGAAACCCCCACGTTCCACTACAAGACCGGGATCGCCTTCCTCTCCTGGCTGACCGGTCAGCAGCCCGGCTTCGTCATGGTGGGAGGCATGCAGTCGGCCCGCAGCCCGGTCCACCTCGCCAGGGTCTTCGAGCTGGCCGACGAGGCGCGCCTGCTGCCGGACCCCGAACTCGCGGCGCACCGGCTGCGGACCTGGCTCGCCGGAGCGGGCCTGACGCCGTGAGCGCCGACGTGCGCGCCGCGCTGGACGTCCCGTCCGGCATACCGGCATCGGTCCCTACGCCCGAGCCCGGGGACGCGCGGCTGCGGCGACTGTCGCTCAACCAGCGGACTTGCGCCGGCTGGTCGCTGCGCGAGGCGATCGACGGCTGCGTCACCGCTGCGCTGCCCTCGATCGGCGTCTGGCGTGAGCCGGTGGCCGAGGTGGGCCTGGACACCGCGGTGCGGTGGGTGCGGGAGGCGGGGCTCCGGGTGTCCTCGGTCTGTCGCGGCGGCTTCTTCACCGTGCGCGACGCCGACGCGCGGGCGGCCGCGCACGAGGCCAACGTCGAGGCCATCCGGGAGACGGCGGCGCTGGGCGCCGCCACCCTGGTCCTCGTGCCCGGAGGGCTCCCCGACGGCGACAAGGACCTCGCCGGGGCTCGGGACCGGGCGGCGCAGGCCATCGCCGACCTGGAGCCGGTGGCCGCCGAGCACGGCGTCCTGCTCGGCATCGAGCCGATGCACCCGATCTTCGCCGCGGACCGCGGGGTGGTCTCCACCCTGGGCCAGGCGCTCGACATCGCCGAGCACTTCGACCCCGCGACGGTGGGGGTCGTGGTCGACACCTTCCACCTCTGGTGGGAGCCCGGCGTCGAGGAGCAGGTCGCGCGCGCCGCCGGGCGGATCGCGAGCTACCAGGTGTGCGACTGGATCACGCCCTTCCCGGCCGACGCGCTGCTCAGCCGCGGGATGATGGGCGACGGTCACATCGACTTCCCGACGTTCACCTCCTGGGTGGCGCAGGCCGGCTACACGGGTGACGTCGAGGTGGAGATCTTCCACGCCGACGTCTGGGCGGCCCCGGGTGCCGACGTGGTCTCGACCATGGCGCGTCGTTACGTCGAGCTCGTGCAGCCCTCCCTCTGACGCAACCCGACTCCTACGCAGACGGTGTACCTCTGCGGTCATGCATCCTCGCAGAGGTACACCTTCTGCGTACGAGTGCGCCTCAGAGCTCGGGCGGCGCCTCGAAGAGGTCGACCCGCGCCGGGGCGAGGATGGAGCGGGAGACGTTCTTGAAGTCGAAGCGGTCCAGGATCCGCGCGGCGTCCTCGTCGCTCAGGTCGTAGGCGTGCGCGAGCATCCGCACGTGCTCGGTGTAGAACGCGTGCAGCTTGTCGACGCCCCTGATGAACTCCAGCTCCTTGGCCACCGGCCGACCGTAGCCAGCGCAGGTGGCGCGGCGGTGGACGCGACGTGAACGTTGGCCCGGCCCGCCGACTGGACACCGGGCCACCCGGTGCAGTGGGGTGATCGACGTGAGCTCGCTCCTGCACCTGCGCTCGGCAGGCACCTCCCTCGTCCTGGACCTCTCCGACGACCTGCTCCCGGTCGTCCGTCACTGGGGTGCCGACCTCGGCGAGCTGGGTGCGGACGACCTCGCCGCGGTGGTCATCTCGACGCAGGTCGCCCACGGCGACAGCCCGTTCGACCGCGCCGACCAGGTGAGCATGCTGCCCGAGCACGCCCGTGCCTGGCTGGGCCGGCCCGGCGTCGAGGGGAGTCGCGCCGGACGGGACTGGTCCCCGGCCTTCCGCACCGACGGGCCGCCCGACCGCACCACGCTGGCGGACGGCACCCAGCGGGTGGTCGTCCGCGGGGCCGACGCGGGCGCATACCTCGCGGTCGAGCTGGAGCTCGAGCTGCATCCGGGCGGGCTGCTGCGCACCCGGGCCACCCTGACCAACACCGGCGAGGAGACGTATGACGTGGGTGCCGTCCGCGTCGCGCTGCCGGTGCCGGAGCGGGCCGGGGAGCTGCTGGACTTCGCCGGACGCCACACCATGGAGCGGGTGCCGCAGCGCCAGCCGTTCTCCGTCGGCGTGCACAGCCGGGAGGTGCGCACCGGACGCACCGGCCTGGACGCGGTGCACCTGCTGTGCGCGGGGGAGCCGGGCTTCGGGTTCGGGCACGGCCAGGTCTGGGCGGTGCACCTGGGGTGGAGCGGCAACCAGATGACCTACGCCGAGCGGCTCTTCAACGGCTCCCGTGTCCTGGGGTCGGGGGAGCGGCTCGAGCACGGCGAGGTCCGGCTCGGGCCCGGGTGAGAGCCTGACCACCCCGTGGCTGTACGCCGCGCACGGCACCGGGCTCGACGAGGTCGCCGGGCGCTTCCACGCCTGGCTGCGCAGCCGACCCCACCACCCCGACCGGCCCCGCCCGGTGACGCTGAACAACTGGGAGGCGACCTACTTCGACCACGACCTCGACCGGCTGACGGACCTCGTCGACCGGGGTGCGCGGGTGGGGGCCGAGCGGTTCGTGCTCGACGACGGCTGGTTCGGCGGACGCCGCGACGACACGAGCAGCCTGGGGGACTGGGTGGTCTCGCCGGACGTCTGGCCGGACGGGCTGGACCCCCTGATCGAGCACGTGCACGCCGCCGGGATGGAGTTCGGCCTCTGGGTGGAGCCGGAGATGGTGAGCCTGGACTCCGACCTGGCGCGGGCGCACCCGGAGTGGATCTTCTCCGCCGGGGGTCGTCGAGGTCTGGAGTCGCGCCAGCAGCACGTGCTCGACCTGGGTCACGCGGGCGCCTACGCCCACGTCCGCGACCAGCTGCGGGCGCTCCTGGACCGCTACGACATCGCCTACCTCAAGTGGGACCACAACCGCTACCTGAACGACGCCGGTCACACCCCGGGCGGCGAGCCGGGGGTGCGGGAGCACACGCTCGCGGTCTACCGGCTCATGGACGAGCTGCTGGCCGCCCACCCCGGGCTGGAGATCGAGTCCTGCTCGGCCGGCGGCGGGCGGGTCGACCTGGGGATCCTGGAGCGGGCGGTGCGCGTCTGGGCCTCGGACTGCATCGACCCGCTGGAGCGCCAGCAGATCCAGCGCGGCACCATGCTCCTGCTCCCGCCCGAGCTCGTCGGCACGCACATCGCCTCGGGCCGCTCGCACACCACCGGCCGCCGCCACGACCTGGACTTCCGCGCCGGGACGGCTCTGTGGGGGCACCTGGGGATCGAGTGGGACCTGGCCACCTGCACCGAGGCCGAGCTCGCCGAGCTGGAGGCGTGGGTGGCCTTCCACCGCGCGCACCGCGAGCTGCTGCATACCGGGCGGGTCGTCAACGGCGACCACCACGACGAGGCGACCTGGGTCCACGGCACGGTGGCCCAGGACCGGTCCACGGCGCTCTTCCAGGTCGCCGCGCTGGCGCGGCCCGCCACCACCGGACCGCACCGGGTGCGGCTGCCCGGACTCGACGCGGACGCGCGCTACCGGGTGACCCTGGAGCGCCCCGGCCAGGATCCGCTGCGGGCGGGTCCCGGGGTGGTGCCGTGGGCCGTGGACGGGGTCGTGCTGCCCGGCCGGGTGCTCGCCGAGGTGGGCCTGCCGATGCAACCCCTGGACCCCGAGCACGGCCAGATCTGGCGGGCGGTCTCGGTCTGAGGCCGGGCCGCTGTCGGCGGTGCGGCCTAGGATGAGCCCATGAGCGGCGCGGGGAGCACGTGGGCCAAGAACCTCACCTACTCGGCGGTCGAGCTGGTCGAGCCCGAGGGCCTGGAGCAGCTGGCGGAGGTGATGTCGTCGGCCCAGCGCGTGCGGCTCCTGGGCTCCCGGCACTCGTTCAACCGCATCGCCGACACCACCGGCACCATGGTGGGCCTGGGTCGGCTGCCGGTCGACGTCAGCGTCGACAGCGACCGGCAGCGCGCCCGCGTCGAGGGCGGCGCCGCCTACGGCGAGGTCGCCCGCCGGCTGCACGAGCAGGGCTGGGGCCTGCACGCCATGGCCTCGCTGCCGCACATCACCGTCGCCGGCGCCGTGGCGACGGACACGCACGGCTCGGGAGACGGCATACCCTCCCTCGCCGAGGGTGTCGCGGCGGTGGAGATCGTCACGACCGAGGGTCGGCAGGTGCGGCTGGAGCGGGGCGAGGAAGACTTCGGGGGAGCGGTGGTCTCGCTCGGCACGCTCGGCGCCGTGGTCGCCCTCGAGCTCGACGTCGAGCCGACCTACGACGTCGCCCAGACGGTCTACGAGGGCCTGACCTGGGACGCGGTCGCGGCCGACCTCGACGCGGTGACCGGCCTGGGCACCAGCGTCTCGGTCTTCACCGACTGGGCCGACGCCGACGCCCCGCACCAGGTGTGGGTCAAGCAGCGCACCGACAGCACCGGCGGCGACCCCCGGGCGCTCGGGCTCACCGCAGCCGACGGGCAGCGGCACATGATGCGCGACGGGCCGGGGGAGCGGTGCACCCGCCAGGGAGGCGTGCCCGGCCCGTGGCTGGACCGGCTGCCGCACTTCCGGCTCGACTTCATGCCCTCCAACGGCGCCGAGGTGCAGTCCGAGTGGCTGCTGCCCCGCTCGCGCGCCGGTGAGGCCATCGACGCGCTGCGCGGCCTGGCCGATGCCCTGGGCCCCCTGACGCAGGCGTGCGAGATGCGCAGCGTCGCGGTAGGGCAGCAGTGGCTCGGGCTCACCCGGGGCGAGGACTGCGTGGCCTTCCACTTCACGTGGTCCCCGGACCAGCGGGCGGTCGAGGCGCTCATCCCGAGGATCGAGGAGGGGCTGGAGCCGCTGGGGGCACGGCCGCACTGGGGCAAGCTCTTCGACGAGCGCGCGCTCGCGCGGCGCATCGAGGAGCTCTACCCGCAGCGTGGACGGATGCTCGGGCTGGCCGCCCGACTGGACCCGCGCGGTGCGCTGCGCAACGACTACCTGGAGAGGGTGGGACTGTGACGGACGAGGTGCGGTGGTCGCCGGCGACGGCCGACGAGGAGGTCGAGCCGGACCTGCGGGCGGCGTTCGCGCGGGAGATCGGAGGTGCCCCCGACGGGGTGTGGGCCGCCCCCGGGCGGATCAACCTCATCGGCGAGCACACCGACTACAACGGCGGCTGGTGCCTGCCCTTCGCGTTGGCCCACCGCACCTACTGCGCGGTGCGGACCCGGCCGGACGGGCGGCTGCGGGTGGTCTCGCGGCAGGCGCCCGGACAGGCCTGGGAGGGCGAGGTGGACCAGATCCGCGCCGGGTCGCCCGGGGGCTGGGTCGCCTACGTCGCGGGCGTCGTCGCCATCCTGGCGCAGCGGGCGGGTGGCCCGGTGGGCGCCGACATCCTCGTGGACGGCCGTGTGCCGCTCGGGGCGGGCCTGTCCTCCTCGGCCGCACTGTCCTGCTCCGGCGCCCTGGCCCTGGCCGAGCTGGTGCCGGGGGCTGGCCGCGGTCGACCGGGCCGAGCTGGCGCAGGTGGGCGGGTGCTGCGCGCGGAGAACGACTACGCCGGCGCGGCGACCGGGGGGATGGACCAGACCGTCTCGCTGCGCGCGGTGGACGGGCACGCCCTGCTCGTCGACTGCGACGACTTCTCGCTCACCCCGGTGCCGTGGACCCTGCCCGGTCACGAGGTGCTCGTCATCGACACCCGGGCCCACCACAGCCTGGCCGACGGACAGTACGCCGCGCGCCGGAGCACCTGCGAGCGCGCCTGCCGCAGCCTCGGGGTGGCCAGCCTGCGCGAGCTGCACGGCGCGGACGTGGACGAGGTGCTGGGCCGGCTCGAGGGGGACGGCGAGGCGCAGCGCCGCGTGCGGCACGTGCTCTCCGAGAACACCCGGGTGCTCGACCTCGTCGCGGCCCTGGGCCAGGAGGACGCCGAGGAGGTGGGCCGGCTCATGGTGGCCTCGCACGTGTCGCTCCGGGACGACTACGAGGTGTCGTGCCGGGAGCTCGACCTCGCCGTCGAGGCGGCCCGGCAGGCGGGGGCGGCCGGCGCGCGGATGACCGGCGGCGGCTTCGGCGGATCGGCGCTGGCCCTGGTGCGGCGCGGCGACGTCGAGGACGTCGCTGCCGCGGTGCACGAGGCCTTCCTCGCCGAGGGTCTCCAGGCCCCTCACCTGCTCCGGGCCACGCCGAGCGCCCCGGCGCACCGGCTCTCCTGAGCCGGCCCGGCCGCATACCCACCGAGCGCCGTGAATGGTTGCTTCTCGGGTCCTCCGGTCGACGACCTCACGGTGCGAGGACGCCACCGTCGTCTCAGACGGCGGCGGTCATCAGGCGTTGTGCCAACCATTGGCGGCGTGCGGTGGGTGGTGTGCCAACCATGGGCGGCGCTCGGTGGGAGGGGGGAGGGGTCAGGTGCGGGTGACCAGAGCGGCGGCCTGCCGGGCGATCTCCCACTCCTCCGCCGTCGGTATGACGTAGCCCGCGACCCGGCTGTCCGCGGTGGTGATGAGGGTCTCGCCGTCGGCAGCGGCATTGGCGGGTGCGTCGAGGAGCACGCCGAACCCGGCCAGTCGCTGCAGGACGGCCGCGCGGAGCTCGACGTTGTTCTCGCCCACCCCCGCGGTGAAGACCAGCGCGTCGAGCCCGCCGAGCACCGCGGCGAAGGCCCCGACGTAGCGCAGCACCCGGTGCACGACCACCTCGAAGGCCAGCACCGCTGCCGGGTCCCCGTCCGCCCGCCGCGCCATGACCTGCCGGAAGTCCGCCGAGCCGGTGAGCCCGAGCAGCCCGGACTCCTTGGCCAGCGCACGCTCGACCTCCTCGGTCGACAGCCCGGCCACCCGGCCCAGGTGCCCGGCGACCCCGGGGTCGAGGTCACCCGGACGGGTGCCCATGACCAGCCCTTCCAGCGGGGTCAAGCCCATCGAGGTGTCGACGCTGTGGCCGCCGTCGACCGCAGCGGCGCTGGCCCCGTTGCCCAGGTGCAGCACGATGCTGCGCACCTCCTCCAGCGGACGGCCCAGGAGGTCGGCGGCCCGTCGGGAGACGTAGGCGTGGGAGGTGCCGTGGAAGCCGTAGCGCCGCACCCGGTGCTCCTCGCGCCACTGCCGGGGCACGGCGTAGGTCGCGGCGGCTTCCGGCATGCCCTGGTGGAAGGCGGTGTCGAAGACCGCGACCTGGGGAACATCGGGGAACGCCTCCTGCGTGGCGGCGATACCCGCGAGATTGCCGGGGTTGTGCAGCGGTGCGAGCGGCACGAGGCGCTCGACGGTCGCGATGACCTCCGGGGTGATGAGCGTGGGGTCGGCGAACTCCGCGCCGCCGTGCACGACCCGGTGCCCCACGGCGAGCAGGTCGACGTCGGCGAGGGTGGGGCCGTGCTCCTGGAAGGCGCGGGTCGCCAGCTGCAGCGCCGCCGCGTGGTCGGGCACGTCGAGGACCTGCTCGTGGGTCCTCCCGCCCACGGTGTGGCGCGCCACCCCGTCGCTCAGGCCGATGCGCTCCACCAGCCCCTTGGCCTGCGAGGCCCCGGTGTGCGGGTCGAGCAGCTCGTACTTCACCGACGAGGAGCCGGCGTTGACGACGAGCACGACCGGGTCGCCTCCCGCGGCGCCGCTCCCAGCGCCGCGCCCCGCGCCGCTCCGGCCGCCCGCCCCAGCGCCCTGGTCCGCGCTCATCGGCCCGCCCCCGCCTGGATCCCCGTGATGGCGACGGTGTTGATGATGTCGCGGACCGTCGCGCCTCGGGACAGATCGTTGACCGGGGCGTTGAGCCCCTGCAGCACCGGACCGACCGCCACCGCGGAGGCGCTGCGCTGCACCGCCTTGTAGGTGTTGTTGCCGGTGTTGAGGTCGGGGAAGACGAGCACGGTGGCCTGTCCGGCGACGGGGGAGTCCTTGAGCTTGGTGGCCGCGACGGAGGGGTCGACGGCGGCGTCGTACTGGATCGGCCCCTCGACCAGGAGCGAGGGCTCCCGCTCACGCACGAGGTCGGTCGCCGTGCGCACCTTGTCGACGTCGGCCCCGCTGCCCGAGCCGCCGGTGCTGTAGGACAGCATCGCCACCCGCGGCTCGACGCCGAACTGGGCGGCCGTCGCGGCCGAGGAGATCGCGATGTCGGCGAGCTGCTCGGCGTCCGGGTCGGGGTTGATGGCGCAGTCGCCGTAGACGAGAACCTTGTCGGCCAGGCACATGAAGAACACCGAGCTGACGACCGAGACGCCGGGGGAGGTGCGGATCACCTCCAGCGCCGGCCTGATGGTGTGCGCGGTCGTGGTGATCGACCCGGAGACCATGCCGTCGGCCCGCCCGGTCTTGACCATGAGGGTGCCGAAGTAGGCCGGGTCGGTGAGGATGTCCTGGGCCTGCTCGAGGGTGACGCCCTTATGTGCCCGCAGCTCGGCATACGTCCGGGCGAAGTCCTCGCGCCAGTCGCTGGTGAGCGGGTCGACGACCTCGGCGGCGTCGAGCCGCAGGCCCAGCGCCGCCCCCCGCTCACGCACCTGCGCCTCGTCACCGAGCAGCGTGAGCCGGGCGACCCCGCGGGCGAGCACGGTGTCGGCCGCCCGCAGGATCCGGTCCTCCCCGCCCTCGGGCAGCACCACGTGCGCGCCCGTCTCTCGCGCCCGGGCCATGATCTCGTGCTCGAACATGAGCGGGGTCACCACGCCGGACCGGCGACCGGTGTCGTCCTCGACGGGGAGCAGCCGGGTGAGGTCGACGTGCTGCTGGGCCAGGGACCGGGCGTGCTCGATCTTGCGCTGCGAGCGGGGGGTGATGCGGCCGACGACGTCGTGCATGGTCATCGCCGTGCGCATGGTCCCGCCCTCGCAGCCGATGATCGGCAGCTCCACCGCGAGGCCCTCGACGAGCCGAGACACCTGCTCGCTGGGGCGCAGCCCACCGTTGAGGACGATGGCCCCGAGCGAGGGGAAGGTCGAGGACCGGTGGGCGAGGATGGCGCCCAGCAGCACGTCCTCGCGGTCGCCGGGGCAGATGAGCACGTTGCCCTCGCGCAGCCGGTCCAGGACGTTGGGCATGGTCATCCCGGCGATGATGAGCCCGGTCGCCTCTCGCTCGAGGAGGGTCTCGTCACCCGCCCGGAGTATGCCGTCGGTCGCGGCCATGAGGTCGCCGACCGTCGGGGCGGCGAGCAGCGGGTCGGCGGGCATCGCGAGGACGACCGGGTCGCTGCCGCCGCCGGCCACCTGCTCGGCGACCGCGTCGCGGACCGCCGCGGACACCTCGTCCAGGTCGTCGTCGACGCGGTTGGCGAGCACGCCCGCGACCGCCGCGTGCCGGCTCAGCGCCTCCTGCACGGTGACGGCCGCAGCGGTGGCGGTGTCCTCCACGCCGCGGCCGGCGGCGGGGATGATGAGCAGCATGGGCGCGCCGAGGTTGGCGGCGATGCCGGCGTTGGTGGAGAACTCGGTGGGGGCGGTGACCCCCGTGTAGTCCGAGCCGACGACGAGCACCCGCTCGTGCTCGGCGGCATACCGGTGGAACCGGTCGACGATGTCGCCGATGGCCGCGTCGTGCTGGCGGTGCAGGTCGTCGTAGGTCACCCCGACGGCGTCCTCGATGGCCGACGCCGACGTCGAGAGCGGGTGCAGCAGGTGCAGGAGCGGGTCGTGCTCCCGGTCCTGCACGACGGGGCGGAAGACGCCGACCCGGCCGCCGAGGGCGCACAGCTGGGCGAGCAGCCCGACCGCCACCGCCGACTTACCGGACCGGGGCTCGGCGGACGCGACATACAGGGAGGTGCTCACGGGTCCCACGATAGCCACGTCTTACGCTGCGTCCATGGACACGTCGAGCTCGTTGACCGCTGCCGGTGGACTCTCCGCGGTGCGGGTGTGGGTCGACGGCGCCCTCGTCGGGCCGGAGGGCTCGGTGCCGGCGCTGGACCACGGGATCACCGTCGGCGACGGGGTGTTCGAGACGTGCAAGGTGGACGGGGAGGTCTTCGCGCTCACGCGGCACCACGACCGGATGGACCGGTCGCTCGCGGCGCTCGGCCTGGAGCCGCTGGACCGGGACCGGGTCGGGGAGGGCATCGCTGCGGTCCTCGCCGAGGGAGGTATGCCGTTCGGCCGCCTGCGCTACACCGTCACCGCCGGGCTCGGGCCGCTGGGCAGCGACCGGGTCCCGGGAGCCGCGACGTATGTCGTCACCGCGGTCGAGCAGGACCCCATCCCGGCGATGACCTCCGCGCTCGTGGTGCCCTGGGTCCGCAACGAGCGGGGGGCGCTCACCGGGGTGAAGTCGACGTCCTACGCGGAGAACGTCGTCGCGCTCGCGGCGGCGAAGGCGCGCGGGCACTCCGAGGCGATCCTCGCCAACACCGCGGGGATGCTGTGCGAGGGGACCGGCACCAACGTCTTCGTCGTGACCGGCGACACCGTGCGCACCCCCGGCCTCGGCTCGGGACCGCTGGCCGGGGTCACCCGCGGGCTGGTCGTCGAGTGGTTGCGCGAGGACGGCGTCGACGTGGTCGAGGAGGCGCTGCCGCTGTCGGTGCTGGCCGAGGCCGACGAGATCTGGCTCTCGAGCAGCATCCGCGACATCACCGCCCTGCACCGGCTGGGACGTCCACGACCCGGTGCTGCTGACGAGCGGTCAAGAGCTGGCCGTGCCCGGGCTGACCCCCCGTGACCTGGGGGAACAGCCGGCCCGATGGCGCAGCGGGCCCTGCGGGTCTTCGCAGAGCGGGCCGCGCGGACCCTCGATCCTTGACGGAGACTTGACCTGTCAGCGGTGACAACCGCACGGGAATGTGGCTACGTTCGAAGGAGCACGTCAGCGACGGCGTCCGTCCCTCTCACGAGGAGTAGACGTGTGCGTCCTGCTGGAAAGCGCACTCTGGCCCTCATCAGCACCGGTGCCGTGGCCTGCGGCGGCGCCAACTACGTGTGCTCGGGCACCGCGACCGAAAGCGCCAACGGCGACGTGGTGACCACGGACTAGGGCCTGACCTTCGACGCCTTCGGCTACCCGGCGGCCAGCCCCTACGACGGGGAGGAGCTGTGGCGCTGCTCCGGGGTCGCCGGACCGGACACGCGCGGCACCACCGACCACCGTCTGCCGTGCTCGATGACCGGCGGCTCCAGCGGGGTGGCTGGATCACCGGCGGCGTCCTCAACTGGGTGAACTCCTTCGTACCAGGTGGAGCGGGACGTCATGTACGGCCCCTACTTCGGGAACGTCGAGCAGCAGGTCTACACCGCCGGTAGCACCAGCTGAGGCACCAGCCGAGGCGATTTCGTCGCCCGGGCACGGGGAGGCTAGACTTCCTCCCCGTGCCCGAGGGCACGTCCGGACGTGTAGCTCAGCTGGTTAGAGCGTTCGCTTCACACGCGAGAGGTCAGGGGTTCGAGTCCCTTCACGTCCACCCGGTTCGAGGTGCGGTATGAGGCCCCTGGCCTGCGGAGACGCGGTCGAGGGGCGTTCGTCGTGGCTGGCGGCCGTCGCCTGTGGGGGCCTCGTCATCGCGTCACGTCGCGGCGCTGACCTCGAGGAGGCTGCGCCAGGGGTCCTCGAAGTGCAGGGTGCGGCCGTCGTGCTGGGCGGGGATCTCGTGGTGGCGGAGTCGCTCGGCGAGTGCGTCGACGTCCTGGGTGGCCGGTACCACGATGGAGACCTGCCCGAGGCCGATGGTGGCGGCCGGGCGCCTGCGCCGCGGCTGCCCCAGCTGTTCATGGCCATGTGGTGGTGGTAGCCACCGGCCGAGACGAAGATCGCGCCGTTCCACTGGGCGGTGACCTCGAAGCCGAGGGCGTCGACGTAGAAGGCCCGCGCGGTGGGGACGTCGCCGACCTTGAGGTGCACGTGGCCCACCTCGGCGGTGCTGGGGGCCTGCTCCAGGTGGTGGTCGCGCAGGAACGCCTGCGGGTCCAGGGGGAGGGAGTCCATGGCCACCCGGCCGCCGTGCCAGCTCCACTGCTCGCGCGGCCGGTCCCGGTAGAGCTCGATGCCGTTGCCCTCGGGATCGGTGAAGTAGAACGCCTCCGAGACCAGGTGGTCGGCGGAGCCGACGAAGATCGAGCGGGGTGCTGGCCTGCCCGGGCGACGACGTCCGCGAGCGCGGCTCGGTCCGGGAAGAGCAGCGCGGTGTGGAACAGGCCTGCCTGGCCGGGTGCCGGGGCGGGGAGGCCGGGGGTGTGGACGAGGACGACGAGTGCGTCGCGTCCGCGACCGAGGACGCTGGTGTCGGCCCGCCCGACGGCGGGGGAGCCACGGTCGACGGCGGTGCGCGCGGCGTCGCCGGGCAGCTCCTCGAGGCCGAGCGCGTCACGGTAGTAGTCCGTCATGCCCGGGAGGTCGGCCACGTGCAGGGTGACGGCGTCCATGGTGGTGGTGCCCGGCAGGAGGAGATCGGTGGTCATGATGGGCCCTCGGAAGTTGTCGTGTCAACTAATTAGGCCACCGTACCACCGCATAGTTGTCGGTACAACTGACCCCGCCTCGTCGGTGGCGGAGGTTGTCCCGTCAACCATCGGTGATACTGGTGCGATGACGACGACGTGGTTGACCGATGCCGAGCGCGCGGCCTGGGTCCGGATGGCAGCCGTGCTGGAGCTGCTGCCCGGTGTGCTCGACACGCAACTGCGGCGGGACAGCGGGCTCACCCACTTCGAGTACTTCACGCTGGCCATGCTCTCCGAGGCAGACGGCCGGACGCTGCGGATGACCGCGCTCGCGGCCCAGACCAACGCCACCCTCCCGCGGCTCTCGCACGTGGTTCGGCGTCTCGAGGGTCGAGGCCTGGTGTCGCGTATGCCGTGTCCCGAGGATGCCCGCGCCACGAATGCCCGGCTGACCGACGACGGGTGGGAGGCGGTCCGGGCAGCTGCGCCGGGTCACGTCGCCGCCGTCCGCGACGCCGTCGTCGACGCGCTGACCCCCACGCAGATCGAGCAGCTGACGGCTATCACCACGGCGATCCTGCGGCGTATCGATCCCGATGGGACCATGCTGGACCGGTCATGAACCGCCGCGGGTGGTCGGTGCACGACGTCGTCGCCCACCTCACCGACTCGGCCCTCACGACCCGGTTCGGCTTCGTGCGTCAGATGGTCTGCGCCCGCTTCGACGTCGACCGGGCGAACGAGGAGGGAGTGGCGGAGCGCAAGGCCACCGACCCGGTCCAGACGCTGGCCGCGTCCCGCGCTATGGCAGACCGCACCTGCAGCCCGCCGCCACCCATAGCCACCCGGCTGGGCGAGGCCAATGTGCACGGTGAGGACATCCGCCTTCCCCTGGGCATCCAGCACGCCTACCCGATGGAGCCCGTCATGATGGCGCTGACGCACATGGTGAGGACCAGCGCCGGGTTCGGTGGAGGCAGGGAGCGTGCCCGCGGCCTCCGTCTCTGCCCCCTTCCGCCCGAGGGTCAGATCGGCGACGGCCCGAGGTCCGCGGCGAGCCCATCGCGTGCATCGAGCCGGCGGCGTCCCCCAGCGCCGGTCGCTCCACCGCCAGCTCAACGGGGTGACGGCGGCCGCGACGACCAGCAGCGGCCACCAGGACCCCGTCGCACCACCGGACGGCCCGTCCGCAAGGGAGCGGCTCACCCCCTGACCACATGCGACAGCCCCGGTCGAGGACCGGGGCTGTCGTGGTGGTGCCGTGCTGGTCAGCGCAGGAACGCGGGGGCGGTCCGTGCCCACCAGTCGCCGAGCCCGAGGGTGCTCCACGCGGCCGGGATGGCGGCGACGGTGAGCAGCACCAGCGCGCCGGTGAGGTGGTCGTCCAGGAACGGGTTGTTCACGGTCGGGATCGCCGCGCCGTACATGAACAGGTACATCAGCGCTCCTGCCAGGGCGCCCACGCGGGCTCCGGCACCGGTGATGAGGGTGACGCCGATGCCCAGCAGGCCGAGCATGAAGAGCCAGTCGATGACGACCATGCCGGCCATGCCGTTGTAGAAGCCGGCGAGCGGACCCTCGACACCGCTGAGGTAGCCGGTTGGGGCTGCCGCCGTTGATCCAGGCGCGCTCGCCCGGGGTCGCGTAGCCCAGACCGAAGGTCTTGTCCAGGAACGCCCACAGGAAGTAGAAGCCGAAGGCGATGCGGGTGATGGCCAGCATCCAGGCACCGGCCACGGGCAGAACCTCGTGGTCCCGTGCCGTGAGGCGGGTGGCCGTGGTGGTGGCCGAAGCTGTGGCGGAGCTCATGATGCCTACTTTCGACGTGTCCGACTAGGTACTACACAGTGTAGCAGTCAGACTACGACGGTATGTAGTGCTTTGGTCGCCCACGCCGACACCTCGGTCGTCAGGGGAGTGCCAGACATGGCGGGGGCGTCCAGCCACGTCATCCCGTAGGTGTCCGACACCTGCGGCAGGCCGCCCGGGCCAGGCTCCCAACCGGGCCGCGGGACGGCGAAGTAGATGAGGTCGATGTGCTGGTGCGGCGGGTCCTGCGAGATGTCCTCCACCTGGATGCCCTCAGGGCGCACGAGCTGCCGGGGCGAGCCCGGTGCGTCGTGAGGTATGCCGGGGGAGCCGACGAGCTCGACCGCCAGGCCGGTCTCCTCGAGGGTCTCGCGCCGCGCCGCGTCGTCGGGGAGCTCACGCGGCTCGATGTGTCCGCCGGGCGGAAGCCACAGGCCGACCTTGGGGTGCGGGTGCAGCAGGACGTGCCCCGCGTGGACGACGAAGACCGCCACGGTGAAGTGCTTGGTGATGCCGTCCTCCGGCTCCCGGTCCTCGACTGCGCCCACGACCAGCACCCTAGGCGCTCTGCCCCGGGCCGGTCCGCGCGCCGTGCGCGACCCGATATCCGGTGCCAACGTCCGCGATCCGGCGGGTAGGGTTGGGCGACCGACGGGCGCGCGCGGCGCACGTCATACCCCATCGCCGAGGAGCACCAGCGTGTCCACCCAGATCACCGTCAGTGTCGCAGGCAGCGAGCGAGCGGTCGAGCAGGGAACGACCGCGGGCGACCTCGTCGGCGACGACCGTCAGGTGGTCGTCGCGCGGGTCGGCGGCGAGCTGCGCGACCTGCACCACGAGCTCGCCGACGGCGACGTCGTGGAGCCGGTGCTCGTCACCGAGCCGGACGGGCTGGACGTGCTGCGCCACTCGTGCGCCCACGTGCTCGCCCAGGCCGTGCAGCAGACGTGGCCCGAGGCCCGCCTGGGCATCGGGCCGCCGGTGCGCGACGGCTTCTACTACGACTTCGACGTCGCCGAGCCGTTCACCCCTGACGACCTCAAGCGCCTCGAGAAGACGATGCAGCGCATCATCAACTCCGGGCAGACCTTCGCCCGGCGCGAGGTCGACGACGAGGCCGCCCGGGAGGAGCTGGCCACCGAGCCCTACAAGCTCGAGCTCATCGGCCTCAAGGGTGGCGCCTCCGAGGAAGCCGCCGAGGGCGCGAGCGTCGAGGTCGGCGGCAGCCAGCTCACCATCTACGACAACCTCGACCGCAGCGGCGAGAAGGTCTGGGGCGACCTGTGCCGCGGCCCGCACCTGCCGAGCACCAAGATCATCGGCAACGCCTTCAAGCTCATGCGCAGCGCCGCGGCCTACTGGCGGGGCAGCGAGAAGAACCCGCAGCTGCAGCGGATCTACGGCACCGCCTGGCCGTCCAAAGACGAGCTCAAGGCCTACCTCGACCGTCTCGCGGAGGCCGAGAAGCGTGACCACCGCCGCCTGGGCGCGGAGATGGACCTCTACTCCTTCCCCGAGGAGCTGGGCGCAGGCCTGCCCGTCTTCCACCCCAAGGGCGGCGTCCTGAAGCGGGTCATGGAGGACTACCTGCGCCAGCGGCACATCGACGAGGGGTTCGAGTACGTCGGGACCCCTCACGTCGCCAAGGAGGGGTTGTTCCACACCTCCGGGCACCTGCCGTACTACGAGGACACGATGTTCCCGCCGATGGAGGAGGACGGTCAGCGCTACTTCCTCAAGGCGATGAACTGCCCCATGCACAACCTCATCTACCGCAGCCAGCAGCGCTCCTACCGCGACCTGCCGCTGCGGCTGTTCGAGTTCGGGCACGTCTACCGCTACGAGAAGTCCGGGGTCGTGCACGGACTGACCCGGGTGCGCGGGCTGGAGATGGACGACTCGCACTCCTACGTCACCCGCGAGCAGGCGCCGGACGAGATCCGGCACCTGCTGACCTTCGTGCTCGGGGTGCTGCGCGACTTCGGCCTGGACGACTTCTACCTCGAGCTGTCCACCCGCGACGAGGTAGGGGAGAAGAAGGACAAGTTCATCGGCACCGACGAGCAGTGGGCCGAGGCGACGGCCGTGCTCGAGGAGGTCGCGCGGGACTCCGGGCTGGAGCTCGTGCCCGACCCCGGTGGTGCCGCCTTCTACGGGCCCAAGATCTCGGTGCAGGCCCGGGACGCGATCGGCCGGACCTGGCAGATGTCGACGGTGCAGTACGACTTCAACCAGCCGGAGCGCTTCGGGCTGGAGTACTCCGCCGCGGACGGGAGCCGTCAGCAACCGGTGATGATCCACTCGGCCAAGCTCGGCTCGGTCGAGCGCTTCATGGGGGTGCTCATCGAGCACTACGCCGGTCAGCTCCCGCCCTGGCTCGCGCCGGTGCAGGTCGTCGGGGTGCCCGTGGCGGAGGACTTCTACGGCTACCTCGACGACGTCGCCGGCAGGCTCCGGGAGCACGGCATCCGGGTGGAGGTCGACCACGGCGACGACCGCTTCCCCAAGAAGATCCGCAACGCCAGCCGGTCCAAGGCTCCGTTCATCCTCATCGCCGGTGGCGAGGACGCCGAGGCCGGCGCGGTCTCCTTCCGCTTCCGCGACGGCTCGCAGGAGAACGCCGTCCCCGTCGACGAGGCGGTCCAGCGGATCGTCACCGCGGTGCGCGACCGCGTGCAGGTCTGAGGTCCGCGCCCGGCGCACCGGCATACCCCTGACCTAGGATCGGCTCACCCGACGGAGCAGGAGCAGGTATGCCGACACTGGGGGAGGCCGCGCAGGGTGTGCGCGTGCGCGCGCTCGCCGACGACGAGGCGCTGCTGCTCGGCGCGCTGCACAAGCAGGCTCTGGTCAGGGCCGGCACCGACCCGGACGCGGGCGAGCCGATGCACGTGCGTGCCTTCGCCAGCGCCTGGCACCGGCGCGCCGACGACCTCCCGGCCTGGGTCGCCGAGCACGACGGCGAGCACGTCGGGGTCGCGGTGGTCCGCCGCACGATGCTGCCCCACCTCGCGGGTGCTCCGCGGCTGCTCGTCCTCTCCGCACTGGGTCCGGCGGACACCGTCGGTGAGGAGGCGGTCTGTCTCGCCCTGGTCCGTCAGGTCATCAGCTGGGCGCGGGAGCGTGGCGACGAGCGGGTCGAGGTCGCGGGCGACGTTGCACTGCCGGCTCCCGTCCTGGATGCGGTCCGCGCGGTGGTGCGGCAGGCGACCTCGGTCAGCCTGCCCACCCAACCCTGAGCGGGTAGGACGCCCGCAGCAGGGTCAGCCGCCGAGTGGCTCGAGGACGAAGACCGGGATGAGCCGGTCGGTCTTCTCCTGGTAGTCGGCGTAGCTGGGGAAGGTCTGCACCGCGCGCTCCCACCACGCGTCCCGCTCGCGGCCCCGCCGAGCTCGCGCGCCCCGCAGCGCCTGCTGGCTGGCGCCGTCCTGGACCAGGACGTCGGGGTTCTTGGCCACGTTGTAGTACCACGCCGGGTGCTCGGGCGCCCCGCCCTTGCTCGCGACGGCGAGGTAGGAGCCCTCGTGCTCGACCCGCATCAGCGGGACCCGCCTGAGCATGCCGCTGCGGGCGCCACGCATGGTGATGACCACGACCGGTCGGTCCTGGATCGTCGCGGCGGCGGTGTCTCCCGCGGCGTCGATGTCGCGCAGCTGGGTGGCCACCCAGTCGCTCTTCTCCGGCAGGTATGCCGCCGGGTCGCCGATCGCGGCGGCGTCGAGGTCGTGCCGTGCGCTGCTGTCGTCCATGACCTGGCCAACTCCGGCCGGGCACCCAGTGTTCCCGCCGGTCACGTGTCGTCCGCACGGATGCGAGCCCTCACGAGGTCGGCCACCGCCGCGGCGCACCTCCGCGCCCCGTCCACGGCTGCGGGACCAGCGCTTCACCACCAGCGGTCCCTCGGCCGCTGCAACCCGCACCTGCTCCCAGGTCTGCACGACCCGGGACCGTGGCACGGGTATACCCCTGGCCACGAGGCGCTGCTCCAGCCGTTCCGAACGGCGGAGCAGCCGCACGCCGGGAAGCGGGTTAAGGCAGGGGATGCCCGCGCCCGCGAGCCGGGCGACCACCTGCTCCAGGCCGCGGTGAGGCGAGGATGAGAGGACGATGACGGCTTTCGCGACGGATCGCGACGGTGTCCCTAGACTGCGGCCCATGACCTCCGTGCCCGAGCCCGAGGACGCCATCACCTTCGCGGGGTCGCAGGACGGTTTCGAACGGCTCTGGACCCCGCACCGGATGGCCTACGTGCGTGGTGAGCGGCCCAGCCCGGACGCCGGCTCCGGGTGTCCGTTCTGCGCCGCCCCCGGTCAGGAAGACGCGGAGAGCCTCGTCGTGCATCGGGGTGAGCACTGCTACGTCGTGCTCAACCTCTTCCCCTACAACCCCGGGCATCTCCTGATCTGCCCCTACCGGCATGTCTCGCTCTACGTCGACATGACGCCCGAGGAGACCGCGGAGTTCACCGAGTTGACCCGGCAGGCGATCCACGCGATCACCGCCGCGAGCAACCCGGCCGGCTACAACATCGGCATGAACCAGGGCGAGGTCGCCGGCGCAGGCGTGGCCGCCCACCTGCACCAGCACGTCGTGCCGCGGTGGATGGGCGACGCCAACTTCCTGCCGATCGTGGCGCAGACCAAGGCCGTGCCTCAGCTCCTGCAGGACGTCCGCGAGCAGCTCGCGGGGCACTGGCCTGCGAGCTAGGTCACCCGTCGTGGCGCCAGGTGGCGGACACGCCATGCGGGTGGCACTCGGCGAGGAACTCGACCGCGCGGACTCCGTCGCGCCACCGGACCAGGTTGAGGTGGGTCGACTCGGGGTGGTCCGCATTCGGGTGCGGGAGGTCGGGCGTGACGTGTGGCGACTCGGCAAAGACCCACGAGAGGCCCCGATCAGCGCCGATCTGGTCGAGAGCCTCGACATAGTCGGACCGGCGTCGAGCGGTCAGATAGTTGAGCACCCACGAGTTCATCACGACCGGGTGGCCGTCGAGGTCGTCGACCGCGCTGGCCAGATCATCAACCGCATCGCCTCGCCGCACCTCGACGGGCTGGTGCTGCGCGATGGCGATGGCACCGTCCAGCCGGTCCAGTCGCTCGAGCTGGTCGGGCCACACGCAGGCTCGTAGCCAGCGGGCGGCGAGCGGGTTCGCCACGTCGACGGGGTGCTGGTCCAGGCCGAGCCTGTCGACGATCGGTGGCATCGCCCTCGGGACCGGGACCGTCCCGTCGGTGCGGCACGACACCCGGACAGCGCTCGGGCCGTCGACCGGATGGACGACACGTCCGTCGTAGTCGTAGGAGTACCGGTCGAAGTTGAGCACGAGGCCGGCGCTGGCACCGATATCCAAGAGGGCGAGCGGCCCGACCTCGTCGGCGAGGCGGGCGAGGACTGGCAGGAAGAGGGCGCAGCGCCCGACCTCGTTGGTCTGCGTGGAACGCGTCGCGACGGTGCGTTCCAGGTGGGTCCGGTGCGCCACGACGGTCTCCACGAAGGCCCGACCGGGGTCGTCGTCGCGCGGATCCGGGGCGATCGAGGGGTACCACTGCGCCAGCGGGAGATCGGGGTGTTGCAGCAGGAGGTCGTGGACCGCCGCGAAGAGGAGCACCGGGGTCCGCTGTTCGGGCACAGGACAGGCGAACAACAGCGACAGCACGTCGTCACGATCCAGGACGTGGCGCGCGATCCGGGTGTAGAAGGGCGCCTGGCGCTGCATCGTCCGGGCCCACTCCCGGAACGGGCGCCGGATCTGATCGAGCTCCTGGGACACCGGGGCCCTCACCCGGCTCGTGGCCGGGCAGAGCTGTCCCCCAGCGAGGGGAGCAGGGGAGGTGCCGAGCGGTGGTCGTGAGCCGGGCGATGGCGGTGTCGTTCGCGAGCCAGGTTGCACCGGTGGCAGAGCCCGCGGCCGTTGTCTGCGGTCGTCGCGCCGCCGTCCGAGTGCCGGACGACGTGGTCGACGTCGCGGATCGGCGCCCCGCACCAGCGGTTGCGGCAGGTCCGGTCCCGGCTGATGACGAACCGGCGCAGCTCGCCGGTGAACCGGCGCCGCCGTGAGTCCTGCTCGACCAGCACGTGGGACACCGGGTCGACCCAGAGCCGACGCAGCCACACGACGGCCTCGCGCCGTTCGGCGGTTGGCTCGGGGTCGCGGTCGGGTTCGCAGGACGGAGCTGGCCTCGAGGCGTCAGGAGACTCGTGGGCCGGCGAGTCGGTGGCGTGGGGAGGGACAGGACGTGACGGGGGAGAAGGGGCAGGAGGAGCAGGGAATCCCGGGTGTGCCGGTGGAGTGATCGGTGGCCCGTGGAGCAGGTCGCAGGACGCGTCCGTGCACCACCCGCTTTCCGGGCAGAGCTCTTGAGAGCTGCTGCCGGGGCCGCTGCCGCCGTCACGACGACTGCTGCTGCCACAGTCACGGCCGTCACCACCACGATCGCCACGGCTACGACTGCTGCTTCGGCCATCGACACCGTCACCGCGATCACCACTGCCTCGGCCATCGACACCGTCACCGCGATCACCACTGCCTCGGCCACCACCATTGCCGTCGCCAACCGCGTCCTCGGGACGCAACAGCTGCCGGGCGACCTCCGCCGGGACAGGGCCGTAGCCCTCGAGCTCCGCCGCGTCCGACGCACCGCCGAACAGCGCCTGGTCGGTGATGACCAGCCCGACCTCGATGTCGATGCCGTCGACGACCGCCCGGCCGGTGAGCCGCTGGTGCAGCTCGTCGGCCATGAGCTGGTTGAGTCCGCGCGGATCGCCGCTGGCGCGCGCCGCCGTGGCGTGCGTGCGCAGCGCCGCGTAGCACGCGACGGCCTGGTGCGCCGGCAGGTGGGCGCTGAGACGTGCCATGACGTCCGGCGCCGGGTGGACCGACACGCCACGGTCCTGCGCCGCCCTGCGGGCCCGCGCGACATAGGCCGCCGGGTCGATCTCGTAGACCAGGGAGCGTGCCGCACCGGTGATCTCCTGGGTCGAGGACCCGGGCAGGCGCGGCGCGAGCCGGCGGTCCACCTCGGCCCGGTCCTCCACCGAGAGACAGGTGGTGGCCTCGGTGTCGGCACGCGCCTGCAGCGCGCCGATGTGGCCACCGGTGAGCGCGGCGAGGGTCTGCGGCATCTCCTCGACGAGGGCCCGCGCACTGGAGAGCTCGCGCGAGCCCCAGTAGGGGGAGGTCATCCGGGCGTGTGCCAGCTCGTCGGCGACCACCTTGCCCCGTCGCGAGCGGGGCACGCCGGCAGCCTGCTGCTGCTCCATCTGGGAGTCGCGGAAGTCGACCTGCAGCCGGGCGCTCACCGCCGCCGCGCTCCGGGTCAGCTCCTCCAGCTGTCGCAGCAGCGCGAGCCGGGCGTCGTCGTCGAGGGCACGCAGGTCGTCGGCGCCCAGCGTCATCAGTGCGTCGCGGCAATCGGTCACCTCGGACAACGACCGAGATGGGCCGGGCGCGCAGGCGGCGGGCGAGGAGGCCCCGGAGCTCTGCTCGGAGGCAGCGCTCCGGTAGCAGGGTTGGACGGTACCGGCCCGCGAGTGCACGACCCCGTGGGTGCTCCCCGCGTCCAGCTCCGGCTGCGGTGCCGCCATCTCGCCCACCCCCTCGGTGCGCTCGGTCGACCAGACCCCCTCGATCTGGTTCCTGTCTCCGACACTACCCGAGGCCACCGACAGACTCGAACATCTGTCCACAGCGTGTCGCGGGGGGCCATCCCGCCCTCAGCATCCCCATCGCCGGCCACCCTGCGTCACCCACGCACCTCCTGGCCCGGTGGCCGCACCACCCCGCCGTAGACTTGACCTCATCCCGGTGAGGCCCACCCGTGCGGCCCCGCCCACGGCATACCCGCACCGCACGAGAGGCCACCCCCGCATGTCCGAGCCCACCCAGCACACCACCGGCACCACGCGCGTGAAGCGCGGCATGGCCGACATGCTCAAGGGCGGCGTCATCATGGACGTCGTCACCCCCGAGCAGGCGAAGATCGCCGAGGACGCCGGCGCGGTCGCCGTCATGGCGCTGGAGCGGGTGCCGGCCGACATCCGCGCGCAGGGTGGCGTGTCGCGGATGAGCGACCCGGACATGATCGACGGCATCATCGAGGCCGTCTCCATCCCGGTCATGGCCAAGGCCCGCATCGGGCACTTCGTCGAGGCGCAGGTGCTGCAGAGCCTCGGGGTGGACTACGTCGACGAGTCCGAGGTGCTGACCCCGGCCGACTACAGCAACCACATCGACAAGTGGGCCTTCACCGTGCCCTTCGTCTGCGGCGCGACCCACCTGGGCGAGGCGCTGCGCCGCATCACCGAGGGTGCGGCGATGATCCGGTCAAGGGGGAGGCCGGCACCGGCGACGTCTCCAACGCGACCACGCACATGCGCTCGATCCGGGCCGAGATCGCGCGGCTCACCTCGATGGCGCCGGACGAGCTGTACGTCGCGGCCAAGGAGCTGCAGGCGCCCTACGACCTGGTGCGCGAGGTGGCGGAGCAGGGCAAGCTCCCGGTCGTGCTCTTCACGGCCGGCGGCATCGCGACCCCCGCGGACGCCGCGATGATGATGCAGCTCGGCGCCGAGGGCGTCTTCGTCGGCTCGGGCATCTTCAAGTCGGGCAACCCCGGTCAGCGGGCCGCCGCCATCGTCAAGGCGACCACCTTCCACGACGACCCCGACACGCTCGCGGAGGTCTCCCGCGGCCTGGGCGAGGCCATGGTCGGCATCAACGTCGACGACATCCCGCAGCCGCACCGGCTGGCCGAGCGCGGCTGGTGAGCTGAGCCCGGGCGTTCAGGCGTCCCGGTATGCCTGTCGCGCCGCACCGGCCTGCCTCACCGCCCGTAGCACGAGGGCGACCAGCGCCACCAGCAGCGCGCCGCGCAGCAGCATGAGCACACGGCCCCGGTCCACCATGCCGGGATCGCCCACCTCGGCCCCGTCGAGCAGGTCGGCGGCGACGGAGATCTCGCCGACCGCGGCGCCGGTCCACCCGGGCTCGGCGACCAGCAGCTCCTGCGCTGCGCCGGAGTCGACGTCGACCGACCAGAGGTGGAGGCGGAGCGCTGCGGTCTCGGTGTCGTAGGTGGAGACCAGGATCCGGTCGGCGGCGAGCCATCCGAGCGGCTCGGCCATCCGTCCCGCACCGGCAGGCCTGTCGGTCGTCACGCTCAGGTCCAACGGGTCGGTCGACGTCACCGCCCCACCGTCGAGCGTGCTGACCTGCACGGACCCCGCGCCCCCCGTGACGACACGTCGCCCGTCCGGGCTGACGGCCGTCGGTCCCAGGTCCAGCCCCAGGTCGAGCCCCGTCGCCACGACCTGCATACCGTCCGCACTGCGCAGCTCGGCGCCGTCGCCGGTGGACACGAGCAGCCCGCCGTCCTGCGGTAGCGGGGCGATGCCCGTGGTGGCGGCGACCTCGGGCAGCCGCACCGGCTCGGTCCCCTCCGGCGCGTCAAGGTCGGCCCGACGCACGTCGTAGACCACCCGCGGAGGCGCGCCGTCCAGGTAGGAGTACCGGTGGGTGTCGTCCTCCACCAGGCCGACGAAGACCGACCGACCATCGCCCGACCACGCCAGGGGAGTGGTGGAGCGCCCGTCGGGCAGCGGCCAGGTGCGGACCGAGCCGTCCTCGAGGGACACCGTGGCGAGGTAGCCGTCGTTGCCGCGCCCACCGACCGCGACGCTGCGCCCGTCCGGTGACAGCAGCATGGGTCCGGGATCGCCCTGGTCGCTCCGCACGCTCGCGTCGTCGGCGGTGTCGAGCCGCCGGTAGGTTCCGCCGTCCGCCCCCACCGCGATCGCCTGCGGGTAGTCCATGAACTCCACCCCGTAGCCATGGGTGAAGCCCATGAGCGCCGGGCCCGCCGGGGACCGCTCCACGGTGGCGGGCAGGTGCGCGTAGGCGGGGAACGGGTCGGGCAGCGTCGACGGTGCCGCCCCGCCGGAGGGCGAGGGCGTCGGCCCGGAGAGCAGCAGCGGCAGCACGAGCAGCAGCGCCGCCACGACCGCGGCGAGGAGCAGCGCGCCGACCGGCCGGCGCGCTCGCGCCCCGCAGGACTGGCGGGCGGCACCTCGCGCAGGTCGGCCAGCAGCCCCCGGAGGGCGCGGAGGGCGCGGTCCTTGCGCGGGTCAGTCACGGTCATCGACAGCCTCCTTCATCCGGGCCAGCCTCCCACCGCGCGAGGTAGGCCCGGTGCCTCCACACACCTCAGTCTCCCGGGTCGGCCGGATCGTTCCCTGATGACCTGTTCCGGGACGACCTCGGTATACCCGCCAGGACCGGGCAGCGACCGCTCTACACTGCGGGCCGTGACCTCTGTGACCGTCGGCGTGCTCGCCGTCCAGGGCGACGTGCGCGAGCACCTCGCCGCGCTCCGGTCCGCCGGTGCCGACACCCGCGCGGTGCGGCGCCCGGCGGAGCTCGAGCAGGTCGACGGCCTGGTCGTCCCCGGCGGGGAGTCCACCACGATCGACCGCCTGTGCCGCATCTTCGGCCTGCACGAGCCGATCCGTGCCCGGATCGCCGGCGGTATGCCCGTCTACGGCTCGTGCGCCGGGATGATCCAGCTCGCCGACGAGATCCTCGACGGCCACCGGGAGCAGCAGACCTTCGGCGGCATCGACATGACGGTGCGGCGCAACGCCTTCGGCCGGCAGGTCGACAGCTTCGAGGCCGACCTGCACCTCTCCGGGCTGCGCGACCCGCAGCGCCCGGTCCGGGCCGTCTTCATCCGCGCGCCTGGGTCGAGCGCGTCGGCGACGGCGTGGAGGTCCTCGCCGCGACCGACGGTCATCCCGTGGCGGTCCGCCAGGGTGGCCTCCTCGCGACCAGCTTCCACCCCGAGGTGACCGGTGACCACCGGGTGCACGAGCTCTTCGTGCAGATGGTGCACGCTCAGCGCAGGTAGCGAGCCAGCCGATCCATCGTCGGTCTCGTGATGCCGCCGGTCCCGCCGAGGACGTACATCGACCGCGGCCGCAGGTGGCTCAGCGCCTGGTCGGCGCCGGCCGCGACGCGGTCACCCGGGGTCAGCACGAGCGGTGCGTCGTGACGGCCCGCCAGCGCGGCAGCCACGAGCGCGTCCGGGAAGTCGGTGCCGAGCGCCACGAAGGCCGGGTCGGGCCGCGCGGGAAGGTCGCCGCGATCCGGGCCGCGGTGCGGTAGCGGTCGTCCCCGGCCCAGCGCACGACGCCGCCGGAGGCATATTGCCGGGCCTGCCGCACGACGGTGTCGGTGACGGCGCCGTCGCCGCCGAGCACGACGATCTCGCGCGGCTGCAGGCGCCGCAGCGCGCGCGGATCGTGGTGCTCGGCAGACCTTCCGGTCGCGTCAGCAGCAGCGGTGCCTGCTGCCCGTTGGCGACCGCGGCCCCGGCGAGCGCGTCGGGGAAGTCGCGGCCGCTGGCCAGCAGCACCCGGTCCACCCGGCTCGGGTAGTAGCCCGCGAGCGCGGCGGCGGTGCCGTAGCGGTCGGTGCCCGCCACCCGGTCGACCCGGCCGGTGCGGGCATACCCGCGCAGGTCTCGCAGCACGCCACCCGAGACGGCGTCGGTGCCGCCGAGGACGACGAGCCGGTCGGGGCGGAGCCGCTCCAGGGCACGGGTCGTGGCGCCGGGCAGCCGGTCGTGGCGGGTCAGCAGCAGCGGGGCGTCGTAGACCCCGGCACGGGCCGACGCCGCCAGCGCGTCCGGGTAGTCCTGCCCGGAGACGACGTAGACGACGCCCACCCCGGGGCTCCACTGCTCGGCGACGCGCGCGGCGGTGCCGTAGCGGTCGGTGCCGCTGAGGCGCACCGGCTTCGTCGGGGTCGGCGCCGCCCCCGCGAAGGTGAAGTAGTCCGATGACAGTCCCTCGGACCACGTCGGCCAGTAGCGGGAGAGCATGAGGCCGGTCCCGGTGGCGTGCGCGTAGGTGTAGGCACCGCCGGAGGTGAAGCCCTCCACCCGGGCGGTGAGGATGCGGCCGCCCCACGCGCCGACCCCGTCCCGGGTGAGCACCTGGACCCGCTCGACGCGATGGATGCCGTAGCGCTGCTGCAGCGCGGTCCGGGGCAGCGATGCGCTCCACCGGTGCCGCGGGTTGGCCGGCGTCGCGTCGTAGGGGTCCTTCTGCGCGCGCAGGTAGTCGTGCCCGTTTCCGGCGGCGATGGTCTGGCCGCCGGTCGAGGCGGAGTACATCGTGGTCGCCAGCCGCCGGCCCTGCGGGAAGGCGAAGGTCAGCACCTCACCGGCGGTGTCGTCGACGGCGGCGTTGTTGGCGGAGTACTCGTAGGAGAGGAGGGAACCGTCGCCGCGGCGCACGCCACGACCGCGGTAGGCCTGGCACGCGGTGCTGTCGCAGATGTCGTAGTAGGAGGTGCTCGCGCTGCGGCGGGCGTAGGTGCGCGCGGCCACGGACTGCGCCCGCAGCGCCTCGGGGTGGAAGGACGGACCCATCTCGGCGGCCACGACCGAGCGCAGGTAGTGCTGCTCGGGCAGGTGGTTGACGGTGGCCAGGGCCGAGCTGCCGTGGTGGGTCGCGGTGAGGGCGCCGCGGTAGACCCGCCGGCTGCCGCCGGGCAGGTAAAGGTCGACCGTCCCCTCTTGCGCGGAGGAGAAGGTGACCGGGCAGCGGCGGGACATGCCCGAGGGCCACCAGGAGGACCAGGTGGAACCGTCATACCCCTCGAGCACGCAGGACGTCGCCGAGGAGGTCGTCGCGCGCACCCGCCACTGGCTGCGTCCGGAGGGCAGGGCGTAGGTGCGGCTGCCCGGTGCGGCAGAGACCCGCAGGCCGGAGCGGTGCGCCACCCGGGTGACCCCGTCGCCGTCGATGGTGATGCCCACCGAGATGTCCTGGGCGGACCAGGTCTCCAGCCGGGTGCCGGGGTAGTAGAAGTCGACGATCTCCTCGTGCGACAGGCCCTCGAGGCCCGCGCCGTGGGCCCCCCACTGCGACATGCCGATCCGGTGGCCGTAGCCGCCGCCGGTGATGTCGTAGCTGCCGTCGGCGGGCACCGGGTAGACCTCCGAGCCCGGCACCGGCGCCGGGAGCACGTCGTCGGTGGTGACGACCGTGGTCTCGCCCAGGTCCTCGGCGCTCTCCGGCTCGGGCGCGGCCTGCGCCTGCTGGGCCCAGGGGAGCGAGCTGCCGGACGCAGGGTCCGCGAGGTCGGGCTCGGGCGCTGCGGGGCTGGCGGACGCGGGGGCACCCGTGAGGGACACCACGAGTGCGAGCGCGAGCCCTGCGACGGAGGGACGTCGCACGATGACTCCTCGTCGAGTAGGGGTGGTCGAGCAGGGACCGGCCCGAGCCACCCTCCACTATGCGGCACCCGGGGGTGGTGGGACAAGAGTGAGGCGTGGGGTATGCCCGGCCCCGGGTCAGCCGGGCGGCAGCTGCATCAGCAGCAGGTCGGGGGCGCCCTCCGGCACCCAGTCCGGCCGGATCGCCCCGATCTGCGCGCCCGGATCTGCACCTCACGAGGGTCCCCCGGCATGCGGGTAGCCTAGGGCGTCGATCCCTGCCGCCGCGTCGAGGTCCCGAGGGACCTGTGCGAGCGGCATACCCCGAGACGACGGATGCGAGGACACCGGATGAGTGGTCACTCCAAGTGGGCGACGACCAAGCACAAGAAGGCCGCGATCGACGCCAAGCGCGGCAAGCTCTTCGCCAAGCTCATCAAGAACATCGAGGTCGCCGCGCGCATGGGTGGGGGAGACCCGACCGGCAACCCGACGCTCTACGACGCCATCCAGAAGGCCAAGAAGAGCTCGGTCCCCACGACAACATCGACCGGGCCGTCAAGCGCGGCTCCGGCGCGGAGGCGGGCGGCGCGAGCTACGAGGCCCTGGTCTACGAGGGGTATGCCCCCGGCGGGGTCGCGCTCTACATCGAGTGCCTCACCGACAACAAGAACCGCGCCGTCATGGAGGTGCGCACCGCGCTCACCCGCAACGGCGGCTCGATGGCCGACAGCGGCTCGGTGGCCTACCTCTTCGAGCGCAAGGGCCAGGTCGTGGTGCCCAAGGAGCAGGAGGGCGGCGAGACCGGCGAGGACGCGCTGCTCGAGATCGTGCTGGAGTCCGGGGCCGAGGAGGTCGAGGACCTCGGCGAGTCCTTCGAGGTCATCTCCGAGGCCGGTGACGTCGTGGCGGTGCGCACCGCGCTGCAGGAGGCGGGCATGGACTACGACTCGGCCGAGGTGACCTTCGTGCCGAGCATGCAGGTGCCGCTGGACGTCGACGGCGCCAAGAAGGTCATCCGGGTCGTGGACGCGCTCGAGGACTGCGACGACGTGCAGAACGTCTACTCCAACGCCGACATCTCCGACGAGGTCCTGGCGCAGCTCGACGAGGCCGAGTAGTCGCGAGCGGCGCGTGCTTGACTGCTCGGAGCAGAAAGGACCCGTGAGCGCAGCGAGGTCCACGCTGTCTCCGATGGTGTGTCGCGGCCGGGGAGCGGCGGCGAGGCTGTGTAGCGTGGAGTCCGAACATCTGTCCACACCTGCGGAACGGGAGCGGAATGCGCGTGCTCGGCGTCGACCCCGGCCTGACCCGGTGCGGTCTGGGGGTGGTCGAGGGGCTCCCCGGGCGCCAGCTGCGGCTCGTCGAGGTCGGTGTGGTGCGGACACCGCCGAGCGAGGACCCGGCGGAGCGGCTGCTCACCCTGCAGACCGAGCTGGACGAGTGGTTCGCCCGGACCCGCCCGGAGGCAGTGGCCGTGGAGCGGGTCTTCGCCAGCACGCGCAACAGCAGCATCATGGGCGTGGCGCAGGCCTCGGCGCTGCCGCTGCTGGCCGCAGCCCGGCTGGGGCTCCCGGTCGTGCTGCACACGCCGTCGGAGGTCAAGGCCGCGGTCACCGGCAACGGCCGGGCCGACAAGGGCCAGGTGACGCGCATGGTCACCCGGATCCTCACCCTGGAGCAGGCGCCCCGACCGGCCGACGCCGCCGACGCGCTGGCGCTGGCCATCTGCCACCTGTGGCGCGGGGGGTCGCAGGCTCGGCTGGAGGGTGAGGCCGGTGGCTCCGACCGCTTGAAGGACGCCGAGCGCGCAGCAGCCAGGGCGCGGCCCAACCGGCTGGCCCAGCTCCACGACGAGCACCGCACGGCGGCCCGGTCCGCTGCCGCCCGGGCCTCGGCCCGCGCTGGCGGTCGCGTCACCAGCACCGTCACCACCGCCACCAGCAGCAGGAGGAACCCCCGGTGATCGCCTCGGTCCGCGGCACGGTCCGCCACGTCGGCCTCGACCACCTCGTCGTCGAGGTCGGGGGCGTGGGGCTGCTCGTGCACACCACCCCCGAGACCGCCGCCGGGGCGAGCAGCGGCCAGGAGGTCTCGCTCGAGACGACCCTCGTCGTCCGCGAGGAGTCGCTGACGGTCTACGGCTTCGACGGCCCGGACGCCAAGGCGATCTTCGAGCGGGTGCAGACGGTCAGCGGCGTGGGGCCACGGCTCGCGCTGGCGATGCTCTCGGTCCACTCGCCCGACGACGTCCGCGCGGCGATCGCCCAGGGCGACCTCGTCGCGCTGACCAAGGTGCCCGGCATCGGCAAGAAGTCGGCCGAGCGGCTGGTGCTGGAGCTCAAGGACAAGATCCTGGCGGTCGGCGTCGACCCGGGTCTGCCGCAGCGGGCCGCCGGGACTGTCGCCTCCGCGGACGACGCCGTGCAGAGCCAGGTGCGGGAGGCGCTGCAGGGTCTCGGCTGGACGGCCAAGCAGGCCGACGGCGCGCTCGCCACCGTGACGAAGGACGAGGCGCCCGCCGACGTCGCCGCGCTGCTGCGCGCGGCCCTCCGGGAGCTGGGCCGGTGACCGAGGCGGCCGGTCGGCCCGACGACGCCTCCGACGACGACCGCTCGTCCGAGGACGGCTCCTACGAGGTCGAGGTGCCGGAGGAGGCGTTCACCGCGGCCGAGCGGGTGGTCGACCCTGCCGGCACCGACGAGGAGCGGCGGATCGAGGCGGCCCTGCGCCCGCGGCGACTGGCGGAGTTCCCCGGCCAGCGGCGGGTGCGCGACCAGCTCGGGCTCGTGCTCGAGGCGGCCCGGCGTCGCGGCAGCCCGCCGGACCACGTGCTGCTGTCCGGGCCGCCCGGCCTGGGCAAGACGACGCTCGCGATGATCATCGCCGGCGAGCTGGAGCAGCCGATTCGGATCACCAGCGGCCCGGCGATCCAGCACGCCGGGGACCTCGCCGCCGTGCTGTCGTCCCTGGTCGAGGGAGAGGTGCTCTTCCTCGACGAGATCCACCGGATGTCGCGGCCGGCCGAGGAGATGCTCTACCTCGCGATGGAGGACTTCCGGGTCGACGTCATCGTGGGCAAGGGCCCGGGCGCGACCGCCATCCCGCTGGAGCTGCCGCCGTTCACCGTGGTCGGCGCGACCACCCGGGCCGGGCTGCTCCCGGCGCCGCTGCGGGACCGCTTCGGCTTCACCGGGCACCTGGACTACTACGCCACCGAGGACCTCGTGGCGATCCTGCACCGCAACGCCGCGCTGCTGGAGATCGAGGCGGACGACCCCGGCATCACCCAGATCGCCTCCCGCTCCCGCGGCACCCCCCGCATCGCCAACCGGTTGCTCCGGCGGGTGCGGGACTGGGCGCAGGTGCACGGACAGGACGTCGTCGACGAGCCGGCCGCCCGCGCGGCGCTGGCGCTCTTCGACGTCGACGAGCTCGGCCTGGACCGGCTGGACCGGGCCGTCCTCGATGCGCTCTGCACCCGGTTCGGCGGCGGCCCGGTGGGGCTGTCGACGCTCGCGGTCGCGGTGGGCGAGGAGCCGGACACCGTGGAGACGGTGGCCGAGCCCTACCTCGTGCGCGAGGGCTTCATGGTGCGCACCCCCCGCGGCCGCGCCGCGCCGCGAGCCCGGCCGCCTGGGCCCACCTGGGCCTCACCCCGCCCGCCGGCGCCGGTGGCGGCGTCCCCGGCAGCACCGGCGGCCGCTTCGGCGCCGACGACGACCCGCCGCAGACGCTCCCGCTCGGCGAGTGACCGTGGAAGTCCTGCCGGGGCAAGATTTCCCCGGTCGGCGGGCATACCGGCAGTGGTGCTGACCGTGGAAGTCCTGCCGGGGCGTGCATTCGCCGGTCGTTGGGCCTACGGGGGATGGCCAGGGCCGCAATCGAGTGGCGGGGACACGGCACACCGGCCTCTTTGATGGCCCCAGCGGACTCACCTAGACTGCCCCGGGTGCCTGCCGCGCGCCTGGGCGCGGGCGGCGGGACGACGGCGTCGCACCCGGCGCCCCACGAGACACGCTTTCGAAGGGTCACTCCATGACACTGGCGACCGGCTCCGCTGCGGGCGCGGGGGGCTCCGGCCTCACGCTGCTCATCCTGGCACTGCCGATCATCTTCCTGCTGTTCCTCATGTTCAACCAGCGGCGGCGTGCCCGCTCGGTGAACGAGGCGCAGAGCCAGCTGCAGCCGGGCCAGGAGGTGATGACCACCTCGGGCATGTTCGGCGTGATCCGCGCGGTCGAGGACGAGGTCATCCACCTCGAGGCCGGGGGAGTGGTGCTGCGGTTCCAGCGGCGGGCCATCCTGCCGATGTCGATGGTCGGCTCCCTGGGCGGCCGGCCCGGCCCCGCCGCCACCGACCAGGGCGACGGCGGCACCGCCGACGGCGACACCCCGACCGACACCGACGGTCCGACCCGATGACGACCTCGACCCCGGCGCCCCGCCGGGACGAGGACCTGCCCGGAGCGGGTGAGGCGAGCGGTCGGCGCCAGCGCCGCTCCGGCGGCGGACGCCGGTCCGGGGGCCAGCGCAGCGCCCGCATCCGGGGCCCGCTGCGCACCCTGCTCAGCCTCCTCGTGATCACCGTGCTGCTCTTCGGCGGCATCGGCGCGGCGCGGCTGTGGGCCGAGCCTGCGGCCTCGCTGACCCCGCAGCTCGGCCTCGACCTCGCCGGTGGCCGCCAGATCGTCATGGAGCCGCTCACCGAGGACGGCACCAACGTCTCCGCCGAGCAGCTCGACCAGGCCATCGACATCATCCGCCGCCGCGTCGACGGCGGTGGGGTCACCGAGGCCGAGGTCACCCGCCAGGGCCAGAACGTCTCCGTGGCCATCCCCGGCAACCCGACCCCGGATCAGGTGGAGGCGCTCAGCCGCTCCTCGCAGCTCCGATTCCGTCCGGTGCTCGTGGCCCAGTTCACGGCGCCGGAGATGGAGATGCCGGAGCAGCGCACCCTGCCGCTGCCGCCCAGCCTCATCGAGGAGCAGCTCGAGGAGTTCGAGCAGCAGCAGCAGGACGCGCAGGAGGACTCCGAGACGCAGGACAGCGTGGAAGAGGGCACGAGCGACGAGGCGGAGCAGACCGAGGAGAACCGCGGCGGCACCCGGCTGCCCAGCTCCGGCAGCGACGACGCGCCCGCCACCGAGGCGCCCGGCGTCCCCGCGGAGGACGGCTCCGACAGCACCGCACCGCCGGTCCAGGAGGGCGAGCTGCCGGCGGCGAGCGACCCCTCGAGCCTGGCCCAGATCACGCCCGAGCTCCAGGAGGAGTTCAGCGCCCTGGACTGTGCCGCCGAGGGCGTCGCCACGCAGGTCGCCGCGGCCCCGACCGACCAGCCGACCGTGGCCTGCACCGTCGAGGGCGATGAGAAGTTCATCCTCGGGCCCGTCGAGCTCACCGGCAGCAGCGTCACCGACGCCACCGCCGGCCCGGAGACGGTCCAGGGCGGCGCGGTGACCGGCCGCTGGCAGGTCGTGCTCACCTTCGACGGGGAGGGCGGCCAGACGTTCGCCGAGATCACCTCCCGGCTCTACGGCTACCCGCAGGGCGAGGCGCAGAACCGCTTCGCGACGGTCCTGGACGGGCAGGTCATCACCGCCCCCACCGTCAACGGCGTCATCTCCGGCGGCACCGCCACGATCTCCGGCGACTTCACCCCGGAGGAGTCGCAGTCGCTGGCCAACCAGCTGAAGTTCGGTGCGCTGCCGCTGAGCTTCGAGGTGCAGACCTCGGAGCAGATCAGCCCCACCCTCGGCGGGGAGCAGCTGCGCTACGGCGTCATCGCCGGGATCATCGGGCTGCTGCTCGTCTTCGCCTACATGCTGGTGCAGTACCACGCGCTCGGCCTGGTCGCCATCGGCTCGCTGGTCGTGGCGGCGCTGCTCGCCTACGGCTCGGTGACGCTGCTCGGGTGGGCCAACAACTTCCGGCTGACCATGGCCGGGGTGACCGGTCTCATCGTCGCGATCGGCATCACCGCGGACAGCTTCATCGTCTACTTCGAGCGCATCCGGGACGAGGTGCGCGCCGGACGGCCGCTGCGGTATGCCGTCGACACCGGCTGGGAGCGGGCCCGCCGCACGCTCATCATCTCCGACGTGGTGAACCTCATCGCGGCGACCGTGCTCTACCTCCTCTCGGAGTCGGGCGTCAAGGCCTTCGCCTTCGCGCTCGGGCTGACCACGATCATCGACCTCGTGGTGGTCTTCATGTTCACCCACCCGCTGGTGAGCATCCTGGCCAACACCCGCTTCTTCGGCGAGGGCAAGAAGTGGTCCGGTATGGAGCCGGAGCGGCTGGGCGCCAAGCGCTCGGCCTACCTGGGCCGGGGACGCGTGCGGGAGCCCGAGGTCATCACCCCCGGGCGCAGACGGCATACCCGTGAAGAACTGGAAGGCGGTGTGGTCTGATGTCGCGCTTCTCCCGCCTCGGCAACGACCTCTACTCCGGCGCACGGTCCTACGACATCGTCGGCCGCCGGATGTTCTGGTACCTCCTGTCCGCGGTCCTCATCGCGGTCTCCCTGACCGGCCTGCTGGGCCGTGGCCTCAACTTCGGCATCGAGTTCAGCGGCGGCTCCGAGCTGCGGGTGAGCCAGGTCAGTGCCCAGCAGATGGAGGACTACGAGCAGCGCGCCGGCGACATCATCGAGGAGGTCGCCCCGGGCGGCACCACGACGATCACGCAGATCGGGGACTCCACCGTCCGCGTCCAGACCGGCGAGCTGGAGAGCTCGGAGGCCGAGACCGCCCGCGGCGACCTCGCCGACGAGTTCGGGGTGGACGTCGCCGACGTCACCAGCTCCTTCGTCGGGCCCTCCTGGGGCGAGACCGTCACCAACCGGGCGCTCATCGCGCTGGCGGTCTTCCTCGCGCTGGTGACGCTGGTCCTGACGCTCTACTTCCACACCTGGAAGATGGCGGTCGCCGCGCTGGTCGCCCTCATCCACGACGTGCTCTTCACCGTGGGCATCTACGCCCTCATCGGGATCGAGGTCTCGCCGGCGTCGGTCATCGGCTTCCTCACGATCCTCGGGTACTCGATCTACGACACCATCGTCGTCTTCGACAAGGTGCGGGAGAACACCGAGCACGCCTTCGAGACCAAGCGGCAGACCTTCGGCGAGGCGGCGAACCAGGCGGTCAACCAGACCCTGGTGCGCTCGATCAACACCTCGCGTCGTGGCGCTGCTGCCGGTCGCGGTCATCCTCGTCGTGGGCGTGACCCTGATCGGTCCGGGCACCCTGGTCGACCTCGCCTGGGCGCTGTTCATCGGCATCGCGGTCGGCACCTTCTCCTCGATCTTCATCGCCACGCCGCTGCTCGTGCACCTGCGCGAGGGCGAGCTGACGATCCGTCGCCACGACGCCCAGGTCACCAAGCGCCGTGCCCGGCAGGACGCCCGCGCGGCCCAGCGCGGCCGGGACCTGGACGAGGACGACGTCGAGGAGGGGTCGGACGAGGCCGACGGCGCGCTCGTGGGTGCCGACGCCACGACGGCCACGACGTCGGCGTCGAGGTCGGAGGGGACGAGCACCGGCCCGGCCCAGGGCCGGCAGCTGCACCCGTATGCCCAGCGCGGCCCGCGTAACCAGCCCAAGCGCAAGCGGCGCACCCGCTGACCCCCGAGGAGCTCCCCGCCATGGCCGATCCCGATCCCCGGCTCGCCGCCGACGTGCTCGCCGGGATGCGCGACATCCCGGACTTCCCGGAGGAGGGCGTGGTCTTCAAGGACTTCACGCCGGTGCTGCTCGACCGCGGGCTGCGTGACCGGATCGTCGAGGACACCGTCGAGCGCCGCCGCGGCCAGGTGGACGTGGTGGCCGGCATCGAGGCCCGTGGGTTCATCCTCGGGGCGATGATCGCGCACGAGCTCGGTGTCGGCTTCGTGCCGGTGCGCAAGGGCGGCAAGCTGCCGGCCGCGGTGCACAGCCAGTCCTACACGCTGGAGTACGGCACGGCCACCCTCGAGATCCACCAGGACGCCGTCTCGCACCACGAGCGGGTGCTCGTCGTCGACGACGTGCTCGCGACCGGCGGGACGTTGGCCGCGACCTGCGAGCTCATCGAGCGCTGCGGCGCGAGCGTCGCGGCCATCGAGCTCGTCCTCGAGATCGAGGAGCTGGCGGGCCGGGACAAGCTCACCGGCTACGACCTGCACTGCCTCACCAGCGTCTGAGCAGCCCTGGGGACCCGGCCTCGATCCGCGGGTCTCTTGCTGGTCACCGGCGTGCTGTGGACCGGTCCGCACCACCTATGATCTGTCCATGAACGAGCCGGCCGCGAGCACGCCCCCCGCCCGGGTGGGTGGTGGCCTGCGGCCGCGCTGGGCCCGGCTGGGCGGCACGCGGGCCTCGACCAACCCGGCGCTGGAGCCGCTGCTGCGCTCGGTGCGGGCGACCCACCCCAAGGCCGACCTGGCGCTCATCGAACGCGCCTACGCCGTCGCCGACGAGATGCACAAGGGCCAGCAGCGCAAGAGCGGCGACGCCTACATCACCCACCCGCTCGCCGTGGCGACGATCCTCGCCGAGCTGGGCATGACACCCTCGACCATCGCGGCGGCGCTGCTGCACGACACCGTGGAGGACACGCCATACTCCCTGGCGCAGCTGCGCAAGGACTTCGGCGACGAGATCGCGATGATGGTCGACGGCGTCACCAAGCTGGACAAGGTGACCTACGGCGACGCCGCCCAGGCCGAGACGGTGCGCAAGATGGTCGTGGCGATGGCGCGCGACATCCGGGTGCTGGTCATCAAGCTCGCCGACCGGCTGCACAACGCCCGCACCTGGCGCTACGTCTCGGCCGAGAGCGCCGCCCGCAAGGCGGGGGAGACGCTGGAGATCTACGCTCCGCTCGCGCACCGGCTGGGGATGAACACCATCAAGTGGGAGCTGGAGGACCTCTCCTTCGCCCAGCTCTACCCCAAGGTCTACGACGAGATCGTGCGGATGGTCGCCGACCGTGCACCGGCGCGCGAGGAGATGCTCTCCCGCATCCGCGGTGAGATCGGTGACGAGCTGCACGGGGCCAAGATCCGGGCCACGGTGACCGGGCGGCCCAAGCACTACTACTCGGTCTACCAGAAGATGATCGTGCGGGGGCACGACTTCGACAAGATCTACGACCTGGTCGGCGTGCGCGTGCTCGTCGAGTCCATCCAGGACTGCTACGCGGTGCTCGGCGCCCTGCACAACCGGTGGAACCCGGTGCCGGGGCGGTTCAAGGACTACATCGCGATGCCGAAGTTCAACATGTACCAGTCGCTGCACACGACCGTGATCGGGCCGAGCGGCAAGCCGGTGGAGATCCAGATCCGCACCTACCAGATGCACCGCCGGGCGGAGTACGGCGTCGCCGCGCACTGGAAGTACAAGGAGCAGAGCCCGGACGGCACCAAGGCCGTCGCCGGTCCCGACGGGGCGCCTGGCGCACTGGAGGGTATGCAGTGGCTCCGGCAGCTCATCGACTGGCAGCAGGAGACCTCCGACCCCGGCGAGTTCCTCGACTCGCTGCGCTTCGAGATGGGCGCCGCCGAGGTCTACGTCTTCACCCCGGACGGCGACGTCATGGCGCTGCCCGCCGGTGCGACCCCGGTCGACTTCGCCTACGCCGTGCACACCGAGGTCGGGCATCGCTGCGTGGGTGGTCGGGTCAACGGCAAGCTCGCCCCGCTGGACTCCGAGCTGGGCAACGGTGACGTCTGCGAGATCATCACGAGCAAGGCCCAGGACGCCGGGCCCAGCCGCGACTGGCTGACCTTCGTCAAGAGCCCCCGGGCGCGCAACAAGATCCGGCAGTGGTTCACCCGCGAGCGCCGCGAGGAGATGGTCGACTCCGGCAAGGACGAGATCGCCAAGGTGCTGCGCAAGCAGAACGCCCCGCTGCAGCGGCTCATGCGGCACGACACGCTGACGGCCGTGGCGCAGGGCCTGAATTACAAGGACATCGACGGGCTCTTCGCCGCCGTCGGCGAGGGGCACGTCTCGGCGCAGCACGTCGTCAAGCAGCTGCTGGCGACGCTCGGCGGCGAGGACGGCACCGAGGAGGACCTGGCCGAGGCGGTGCGGCCGCGCCGCGGCCGGATCGCGCAGGCCGACCCCGGGGTCACGGTCGTGGGCGCGGACGACGTCTGGGTCAAGATCGCCCGGTGCTGCACGCCGGTGCCCGGCGACCCGATCCTCGGCTTCGTCACCCACGGCAAGGGGGTGTCGGTGCACCGCACCGACTGCACCAACGCCGCGGAGCTGCAGAGCAAGTCGCCCGAGCGCATCATCCGGGTGGCCTGGGCACCGACGGCGAGCAGCCTGTTCCTCGTCAACATGCAGGTGGAGGCCCTGGACCGGTCGGCCCTGCTGTCCGACATCACCCGGGTGCTCTCCGAGCAGCACGTCAACATCCTGTCCGCGTCGGTGCAGACCAACCGGGACCGGGTGGCGCTGAGCAAGTTCACCTTCGAGATGGCCGATCCCTCGCACCTGGAGTCGGTGCTGCGGGCCGTCCGGCGCATCCCGGCCGTCCTCGACGCCTACCGGGTCACGGGCACGACGAGCACCGACCCGCACCGCCGGGAGGCTTCCGAGCCCTCCCCGTCGGCGTCCTGACCGGGCGCCTCAGGCGGGGGAGAGGAAGGCGGCCAGGGCTGCGGCATACCCCGCCTGGTCGAGGGTCCCGCAGACCTCCCGGGTGGAGTGCATCGAGAGCACCGGCGCGCCGAAGTCGACCGTCGTCGCACCGGTGAGGGCCGAGGTCATCGGGCCCACGGTGGAGCCGCAGGGCAGGTCCGAGCGGGTGACGAAGGTCTGCATCGGCACCCCCGCCTGCTCGCAGGCCAGGGTGAAGGCGGCCGCGCCGACGGAGTCGGTGGCGTAGCGCAGGTTGGTGTTGACCTTGAGCACGGGGCCACCGTTCATGAGGATCGGGTGACCCGGCTCGTGGCGCTCGGCATAGTTGGGGTGCGTGGCGTGCGCCATGTCGCCGGAGGCGATGACCGAGCCGGCCAGCGCGCGCCAGTAGTCCTCACGGGTGCCCCCGGCGGCCAGCACGATCCGCTCCAGCCAGGACGGCAGGAAGGTCGACTGCGCCCCGCGCTCGGAGGTGCTGCCCACCTCCTCGTGGTCGAAGAGCACGACGACCGGCACCGAGGCGGCCTCGCCGGGAGCGGCGACCGCCTGCAGCAGCGCCCGCACCGCGGCATACGACGTGGCGAGGTTGTCCAGGCGTGCCGACGCCACCAGCTCGCCCTCGCCGCCGATGCGGCGGGCGGGGGTGAGGTCGTGGGTCATGGCGTCGAAGCCCAGCAGGTCCTCGGGCGCGACGTCGACCTGACCCGCGAGCCAGTCCCGGAAGGTCGACGCCTCCGTGCCGGTGCTCCAGTGCGGGGCGAGGTGGTCCTGGTCGTTGAGCTTCAGGCCCTCGCTGCGCACGGTGCGGTCGAGGTGGATGGCGAGCTGGGAGACCCGCAGCAGCGGGTCGTCACAGCGCCACAGCAGCTGGCTGATCCCGTGCGGCGCCGTGGCGTCACGGACCGCGACGCGGCCGGAGAGCCCGAGGTCCCGGTCCAGCCAGGAGTGGGTCAGCGCGCCGCCGTAGACCTCGACGCCGAGCATCTGCCACCCGGCACGGGTCCAGTCCGGCTGCGGCTTGATCCGCAGGTTCGGGGAGTCGGTGTGCGCCCCCACCACGCGGTATGCCGTGTGCGCCGGCCGGTCCGCGGGCAGGTGGGCGGTGGACCAGGAGATGAGCGACCCGCCGCGCCGGACGACGTAGTGGCCCGGGGAGGACGGGGTCGGCGAGGTCTCGTCGAGCTCGGTGAAACCGGCGTCGGTGAGGAGCTGCTGCGCGGCGTGCACCGCGTGGAACGGCGAGGGCGAGGCGTCGAGGTAGGCGCACAGGCCCTCGGCGACCTCGCTCACCTGGGTCGCGAGGCGGGTGAGGCTGCTCACCGGCCGAGGCCGCCGCGCGCCGAGGTCAGCCACAGCTTCTTCGTGGCCAGCTCGGCCTCGAGGTCCTGGGCCTTCTTGTCCTCACCCGCGGCCTGGGCGGCGGCGAGGTCGGCCTCCAGGCCCTGGACCGCCCGCTCGAGCTGGTCGACCATCGACTGCGCCCGGGCGTTCAGCTCGGGGTCGGTGCGCTGCCACTGGGAGTCCTCGACGTCGCGCACCTTCTGCTCCACCGCGCGCAGCCGGTTCTCGACCCGCTTGCTGTCCGCCCGCGGCACCTTGCCTGCGGCGTCCCAGCGGTCCTGGATCTTGCGCAGCTCGGCCTTGGTCTGGTCCAGGTGCGCCTCGTCGACGGTGAGCGCCTCGGCCTCCTCGAGCAGGCCCTCCTTGACCTTGAGGTTCTCGGTGAACTCCGCCTCCTCGGCCGCCACGACCTCGTCCTTGGCGTCGAAGAAGGAGTCCTGGGCGGCCTTGAACCTCGCCCACAGGGCGTCGTCGTCGGCACGGGAGGCCCGGCCTGCCCGCTTCCAGTCCTGCATAAGCCGCTTGAAGGCACCGGCGGTGGCGCCCCAGTCCTTGCTGGTCGACAGCGCCTCGGCCTCGCGGACCAGGCGCTCCTTGGTGGCCTTGGCGCTGGCGTGCTCCTCGTCGAGGTGCGCGAACCAGGTCTTGCGCATCTTGTCGAAGTCGGAGCGCGCGTGGCTGAAGCGCTGCCACAACGCGTTCTCGACCTCCTTGTCGAGACGCGGACCGGAGCGCTGGTGTGCCTTCCACTCCTCGAGCAGCTCGCGGACGCGCCCGCTGCTCTGCTTCCACTGCACCTTCGCGGGCTCGGTGGCCGCGAGCTGCTCGGCCTCCACGACGAGCTTCTCCCGCTCCTGCGCGGCCTGCGCCTTGGCCTGCAGCCGCTCCTCCTGCTCGGTGCGGGAGCGGACCTTGACCTCCTCCTCGAGGTGCTTGACGACCGCGGACAGGGCCGCCAGGTCGCCGACCACGTGCGCCTCGCCGATCTGCTCCTTGAGGTGGGCCAAGGACTGCCGGGCGTCGTGGGCGGAGACGTCGGTGCCCGCGAGCCGGGCCTTGAGCAGGTCCGCCGAGGCGAGCATCTCGTCGTACTTCCGGGCGAAGTAGGCCAGCGCCTCCTCCGGGCTCGCGCCGGGGTAGGAGCCGACCTCACGCTCGGTGCCGTCGGCGGCGACGACGTAGACGGTGCCGTCCTCGGCGACGCGCCCGTGCTTCATGGACTCGCTCGGGTCCGGGTGCGGCTCGGGCGCCGCCACGGCGGCCCCACCGGCGGGACGGGCCGCCGCGGGCCGGCGCGCCGCGAACATCGCGGGGGAGGGCGCGGCCGGCTTCGGCGGCGCCGGGGGTGCGGGCTGCGGGGCTGCCTCGGGCTCTGCGGGTGCCTCCGGCGCCGGCTGCTCGGCCTCGGGCTCTGCGGGTGCCTCGGGTTCCGGCTGCTGATGCTCGGCCTCAGGGGAGGTGTCCGGCTCCGGCTGCGGTTCGACGTCCTCGGTGGCGGCGACCGTCGGCTCGGCGGCCGACTCCTCCGGCTCGGTGGGGGTGGGCGTCTGCTCGGACACGGTGGTGGCTCCTCTGACGGGGACCGCGAGCACGACCGTCGGGGCCGGCTCGACATGGCGTGGACGCCTCGACCCTACCGGTCGAGCCCGCGGTGGCCCTGCCGAGGTGCTCGGCAGCGGTGCGTAGGGTCGGCCCCATGTTCGTCCGCAGCATCGTCGCCGACGCCTTCGCCACCAACTGCTACGTCATGGCTCCCGCCGAGGGGGAGGAGTGCCTGATCGTGGACCCGGGCATCGGGGTGGAGGACCGGGTGCAGGACGTGCTCGCCGAGCACCGGCTGCGGCCGGCCGCCGTGCTGCTCACCCACGGCCACCTCGACCACGTGTATGCCGTCACCCCGGTCTGTCAGGGCACCACGGCGGTGAGCCCCTACATCCACACCGACGACCGGTATCGCCTGACCGACCCGCTCGCCACCATGAGCCCCGAGCTCGTCGCCGCCCTCGAGCAGCAGTTCGGCCGGCGCGCGACGTGGACCGAGCCGGAGCGGATCGTGGAGTTCGGCGCTGCCGGTGAGGACCACACGACCCTCGACCTGGCGGGCCTGCGGATCGAGGTGGCCCACGCCCCCGGGCATACCGAGGGCTCGGTGCTCTTCACCGCGCACGACGTGCCGGACGGCATACCCTCCGACGATCTGGACCGGACCGTGCTCTCCGGCGACGTGCTCTTCGCCGGGTCCGTCGGCCGGACCGACCTGCCGGGCGGTGACGCGGCGGCGATGCGGCGCAGCCTGCGCGACGTCGTGCTCCCGCTCGCCGACTCCTCGCTCGTGCTGCCTGGCCACGGGCCCGCGACCACGATGGCGCGCGAGCGCGGGACGAACCCCTACCTGACCTCGCTCTGACCGTGCAGCTCGCGGTGCAGCCGGTGCATCCGGGCATCCAGCTCGGCGGCGCTGTCCGCGGCGGTCTTGAGCTCGTCGAGCAGTGAGTCGGGCACGTTGCCGTCGTACTTGTAGTGGATCTTGTGCTCGGTGCTCGCCCAGAAGTCCATCGCGATGGTGCGCAGCTGGACCTCCACCGGCACCTCCACGCGTCCGGTGGAGAGGAAGACCGGGATCTCGATGATGGCGTGCAGGCTCTTGTAGCCGTTGGGCTTGGGGTCGGCGATGTAGTCCGAGACGCGGCGGATGGTGATGTCGTCCTGCTGCGTGAGCAGGTCGAAGATGCGGTAGGCGTCGGTGACGAAGCTGCAGGTGACGCGGATGCCGGCGATGTCGGTGATCTCCCGGCGGATCGTCGGCAGGTCCGTCGACAGGCCGCGGCGCAGGACCTTCTCCCGCAGGCTGTCCGGTGACTTGACCCGGCTCGAGACGTGCTCGATCGGGTTGTAGTCGTGCATGTGCGAGAACTCGTCGCGCAGGATCTCGATCTTCGTCTCGACCTCGCGCAGCCCGAACTCGTACTCCAGCAGGAAGCGCTGCAGCTGCGCCCCGACCTCCCGCAGCTGCGCCGGGGTGATGCTCTCCCGCGAGGCCAGCTCGAGGGACGGGGGCAACGCTGCTCCGGTGCTCATGGGGACCACTATGCCCCCTGGACGTGTGCACGGCCTGGGAGAGCGGCGGCATACCGGTCGATAGACTCGCGCGGTGATCTCCCCGCGCACGCCGTCCGGTGTCCTCGAGCTGCTGCCGCCCGAGCAGATCGCCTTCCAGCGGATGCTGGACTCGATCCGCTCCGGCTACGAGCGCTTCGGCTTCCTGCCCGTCGAGACCCCCGTCTTCGAGCGCTCCGACGTGCTCCTCACCAAGACCGGCGGCGAGACCGAGCGGCAGGTCTACTTCGCCCAGTCGACCGGGGCGCTGGAGAAGGCCCGGGCGCAAAGCCCCGCGGAGGGGACGCTGCCCGAGCTGGCGCTGCGCTTCGACCTCACGGTGCCGCTGGCGCGCTACGTCGCCGAGCACGAGCACCAGCTGACCTTCCCGTTCCGGCGCTACCAGATGCAGCGGGTCTACCGCGGCGAGCGGCCGCAGCGGGGGCGGTTCCGCGAGTTCTACCAGTGCGACGTGGACGTCATCGGCTCCGGCGAGCTGTCGGTCCGGCACGACGCCGAAGCCCCGGCGATCATCAACGCGATCTTCACCGACCTGGCGATCGGCGACTTCACCATCCAGATCAACAACCGGCGGCTGCTGCGCGGCTTCTACGAGGACCTCGGCATCGCCGACCCGCAGGCGCAGGCGGCGGTGCTGCGCGAGGTCGACAAGCTCGACAAGCGCGGGCCGGGCTACCTGCGCACGACGCTGACCGGGGACGGCTTCGGGCTGGCCGAGGAGGTCGTCGAGCAGATCCTCACCTTCGTGCAGACGCGGTCCACCGGGCACGACGACGCGCTGGCGCGACTCGACGACGTGGTGGCCGGCTCCGCCGGGAGCGAGGCGCTCGCCCAGGGTGTCGCCGAGCTGCGCGAGGTGCTGGGGCTGGTGCGCGCGCTGGGCGTGCCGGAGGCCAACTACTGCCTCAACTTCTCCATCGCCCGCGGGCTGGACTACTACACCGGCACGGTCTACGAGACGACGCTGGATGAGCACCCCGAGCTGGGCTCGATCTGCTCGGGCGGCCGCTACGACGACCTCGCAGGGCAGTACACGAAGTCGCGGCTGCCCGGGGTCGGGATCTCGATCGGGCTGTCGCGCCTGTTCTGGCAGCTGCGGGAGGCCGGGCTGATCGAGGTCTCGGCGGGGGAGTCGACGGTGCAGGTGCTGGTGCCGCAGGTCGACGCCGAGCTGCTGGACGACCAGCTCGCGCTGGCCTCGCAGCTGCGGCACGGCGGCATCAACACCGAGGCGGTGCTCGACGGCGGCAAGCTGGGCAAGCAGCTGCGGTATGCCGACCGCGCCGGGATCCGCTTCGTCGCGATCCTGGGTCAGCAGGAGGTGGCCGACGGGACGGTCACGCTCAAGGACCTGCGGCGCCAGGACCAGTTCACCGTGCCCCGCGACGAGGTCGTCAGCGCGCTGCGCGTGGAGCTCGCCCAGCCGCTCGTCTGACTCCCGACCGGGCGTCGTGAGTGGTTGCCCTGGGAGCGACCGGGCGTCGCGAGTGGTTGCCTCAGGCGTCGACGCTGACCGAGAGCAGGCTGATCGGCTGCGCCGGGGCGGTGCCGCCGCTGTCGTTGCCCTCGGCCGCGACCGTCTCGACGATGTCGAGCCCTGCGGTCACGCGGCCGAAGATGCTGTAGCCGCCGCCCCCGACGGGCAGCTGGGTGTCGTCGTAGACGATGAAGAACTGGCCGCCGTTGCTGTCCGGGTCCTGGGTGCGGGCCATGGCCAGCGTGCCCGGCGGGTAGAGACCGTCCGGTGGTGCGTTCTCGATGCCGAAGGCATACCCCGGACTGCCCTGCCCGGTGCCGGTCGGGTCGCCGCACTGGAGGACGAAGATGCCGCTGGTGACCAGCCGGTGGCACGCGCTGTCCTCCCAGTAGCCCTCCTGCGCCAGGAACGCGAAGGAGGCCACGGTCTGCGGCGCGTCCCCGGCATACAGCTCCAGCTCGATGTCGCCGCAGGTGGTCTCGATCGTCGCCGCCAGGGTCTCCCGCTCGCCGGACAGGGGCTCGGGCAGGTCGTCCTGGGTGTATGACCTCGGCTCGGCCGGTGGCGTCGGCGGCTGGGTGCAGGCCACGTCCGGCGTCTCGCCGCCCTGTGGTTCGTCCGCGGACGATCCGGGGTAGGTCGCCTCACCGCCGCAGCCGGCGAGCACGAGAGCGGTGACGGCGGGGAGGAGGGCGCGGCGCATACCAGTATCTTCGCATCGGCCGGGGGACAACCATTCGCGGCGCTCGGTGGGGGTGAGGGCAACCACAAGCGGCGCTCGGTGGGGGTGGTGACGTGGTCGGGCGCCCGTGTTAGCGTACTAGCGCGCTACGACATGAGCAGGCGGGACAGAAGCTTCTCCTGACCAGCCGACACCGACCACGACCAGGCGAGAAGGACACGACGAGATGAAGCAGCGGGAGGACGCCGAGGTCGGCGCGCGGGCGCGTGACGGCCTGGCGCGCGTGCTGGCTGCGCTCGACGGGCCGGACGCCGTCGACGCCTTCCTCGACGACCTGTGCACGCCGGCCGAGATCGAGGCCATGGCAGACCGCTGGTCCGTCGTCCCGTTGCTCGCGCAGGGCCTGTCCTACCGCCAGATCCACGACGAGACCGGCGTGAGCGTGACGACCGTCGGGCGGATCGCGCGGTGCCTGGACGCCGGGGCCGGCGGCTACCGCGCCGCCCTGGAGCATCACCACGAGCATCCGGCGGCGTTGCCGACGGTGTGAGGCGGCCGACGGCCCGCGCTGCGCCCTGCGAACCCGCACCCACCACCGAGCTCCCCGGCCGACCGGCCGAGCCACCCACCTGCCACGAAAGGTCCCGATGACCCCGCCTGCCCAGCCGCGCGACCGCCTGCGCGTGGCGATCCAGAAGTCCGGCCGCCTCGGCGAGCCGGCCCGCGAGCTGCTGGCCTCCTGCGGCCTCACCTGGCGCGAGAGCCGCGACAAGCTCTTCTGCTACGGCGAGAGCCTGCCGGTCGACCTGCTGCTCGTCCGGGACGACGACATCCCCGGCCTCATCGCCGACGGCGTCTGCGACCTCGGGATCGTCGGGCGCAACGTGCTCGTCGAGCACGGCCTGGCCCGTGAGGCCCAGGGGCGCGGCGTCGAGCTGACCGAGTGGCGCCAGCTCGGCTGGGGCACCTGCCGGCTGGACGTCGCGATCGCCGAGGACGAGGAGTGGACCGGGCCCGAGCAGCTCGCCGGGCTCCGCATCGCCACGTCCTACCCGCACACCCTGGGCCGGTGGCTCGCCGAGCACGGCGTCGACGCCGAGCCGGTCGTGCTCAACGGCTCGGTCGAGATCGCCCCGCGCCTGGGCCAGGCCGACGTGGTCTGCGACCTCGTCTCCACCGGCGGCACGCTGCGCGCCAACCAGCTCACCCCCGTCACGACGATCCTGCACAGCGAGGCCGTCATCGCCGGCCCTGGGCACCAGCTCGACGACGGGCGGCAGGAGATCGCCGACCTCCTGCTGCGGCGGCTCGACGGGGCGGTCCAGCTCAAGGAATCGCGACTGCTCCTGCTGCGCGTCGAGCGCGAGCTGCTCGACCGGGTCCTGCCGCTGCTGCCCGGTGGGCACGAGCCGACGGTCACGGCGGTCGAGGGCCGCGACGAGGTCGCGCTGCAGATGCTCGTGCACGGTTCGGTCTCGTGGGCCAAGCTCGAGGACCTCAAGCGCGAGGGCGCCCACAACCTCATGGTGCTGCCGGTCGAAGGGATGCTCGCATGAACGTCCTCACCTGGGACGACCTCGACGACACCCAGCGCGCCGAGGCGCTGCGCCGGGGCACCGCGGCCGCGGGCCCCGAGGTCACCGCTGGCGTCACCGACATCCTCGCGCAGGTGCGCGAGCGTGGCGACGACGCGCTGCGCGAGCTCACCGCCCGCCTGGACGGCGCGACCGTGGCCGACCTGCGGGTCACGCCGCAGGAGCGGGACACCGCCGCCGCGGCGCTGGACGCCGACCTGCGCGCGGCGATCACCGAGGCCGCCGGACGCGTCCGGACCTTCCACGAGGCCGGCATGCAGCAGGGGTATGCCGTCGAGACGGCTCCCGGGGTCGTGTGCGAGCGGGTGGTGCGCCCGATCCGCCGGGTCGGGCTCTACGTCCCCGCCGGGTCCGCGCCGCTGCCCTCGACCGCGCTGATGCTCGGTGTGCCCGCGCAGCTGGCCGGCTGCCCGGAGGTGGTGCTGTGCACGCCGCCGCGCCCGGACGGCACCGCCGACCCGGCCGTGCTCGCGGCCGCCGCCGAGTGCGGCATCGAGCAGATCTACCTCGTCGGCGGGGCCCAGGCGATCGCGGCGATGGCCTACGGCACCGAGACCGTCCCGGCGTGCGACAAGCTCTTCGGTCCCGGCAACGCCTGGGTCACCGAGGCCAAGCGGCAGGTCAGCACGGCCGAGGGCGGGCCGGGCATCGACCTGCCGGCCGGTCCCTCGGAGGTCCTGGTCATCGCGGACGCCGGGGGCGGACGCCGAGTTCGTCGCCGCCGACCTACTCTCCCAGGCCGAGCACGGCCCGGACAGCCAGGTCGTCCTGCTCACCGACTCCCGGCCGCTGGCCGAGGCGGTCGCGACCCAGGTGGAGGAGCAGGTGGAGAGCCTGCCGCGCGCCGACATCGCCCGCAAGGCGCTCGCGTCCTCGCGCCTCGTCGTCACCCCCGACCTGGCCACAGCTGTCGAGGTGTCCAACGACTACGCCCCCGAGCACCTCATCCTCGCCCTGCGCGACGCGTCGGCCTGGGTGCCGCGCATCGACCGGGCCGGGTCGGTCTTCCTCGGCGACCACACCCCGGAGACGCTCGGCGACTACTGCTCCGGCACCAACCACGTGCTGCCCACCGCGGGTGCCGCGCGCTTCACCGGCGGCGTCAACGTTGGCGCCTTCCAGATCGCCATGACCGTGCAGCGCGCCACGCCGCAGGGCCTGGCCGCCGTCGGCCCGTGCGCCGTGACGCTCTCCGAGGCCGAGTCACTGCACGCCCACCAGCGCGCGGTCACGCGCCGGCTCGCCCGCACCCAGGGGGAGCTGTGACCACCCGCGGCGACACCACCTTCCCGGCGCACCTGGTGCGCCCGGACCTGCGCGACTTCGCGGGGTACTCCTCGGCCCGCACCAGCGCGCCCACGGGCATACCGGACCGCATCTGGCTCAACGCCAACGAGTCCGGGGTCGCCAGCCCCGCGGACAGCGGCGGCGGGTCCCGGCGCTACCCGGACCCGCAGCCGGCCGCGCTGGTTGAGGCCTTCGCCGACCTGTGGGCGACCACCCCGGACCGGGTCGTGGTCGGCCGCGGCAGCGACGAGGCGATCGAGTTGCTCGTGCGCAGCCTGTGCCGCGCCGGCGGTGACGGCGTCGTCGTGACCTCGCCGACGTTCGGGATGTATGCCGTCTCCGCGCGGCTGCACGGCGTGCCGGTGACCGACGTGCCCCAGACCGACGACGGCCTGCGCTGGCGGGTCGACACCGCCGCCGTCGCGCGGGCGGCCCGGGAGCACGGCGCCCGCCTGGTCTTCGTGGCCTCGCCGGGCAACCCCACCGGCTCGGTCGTCCCGCTGCGCGAGATCGCCGCGCTCGCCGAGGAGCTGGCCGACCAGGCGGTCGTCGTCGTGGACGAGGCCTACGGCGAGTTCGCGCAGCAGCGCTCGGCGATCACCCTGCTCGAGGAGCACCCCACCCTCGTCGTGCTGCGCACCCTCTCCAAGGCGCACGCCCTCGCCGGGGCCCGGGTCGGCATCGCGCTGGCCCACCCGGACCTGGTGGCCGTCCTTCGGCGGGTGCAGGCGCCCTACCCGTTGCCCGCGCCGGTCACCGAGCTCGCGCTGCGGGCGCTGTCCGAGGACGTCCTGCACGCCACCGCGCAGCACGTGGGCGAGGTCCTGCGGCTGCGTGACCAGGTCGGCCGCTGGCTGCGCGACCTCGATGACGTGCGCACGGTCTACGCCAGCGAGGCCAACTTCTTCCTGGTGCGGTGCGACGACCCTGACGCCCTGCTGCATACCCTGGGCGCCGCCGGCATCGTGGTCCGCGACATGCGCCACCTGCCGGGCCTGCACGACGCCCTGCGCATCACCATCGGCACCGGCCCCGAGATGGCCGCCCTGCGCGAGGCGCTGACCGCGTCATCGAGCCCCACCACCAGCACGGACATCAGCACCGACACCAGCACCGAGGAGAGCCCCGCATGAGCCCCCGCCCGATCTGCTTCGTCGACCGCGACGGCACGATCATCGCCGAGCCGGATGATCACCAGATCGACGCGCTGGACAAGGTGGCGCTCGTCGACGGCGTGATCCCGGCGTTGCTGCGCATCCAGGGGGCGGGCTTCGACCTCGTCATGGTGAGCAACCAGGACGGCCTGGGCACGGAGTCCTTCCCGACCGAGGACTTCGAGGGCCCGCAGCAGTTCCTGCTGCGGCTGCTCGCCAGCCAGGGCATCACCTTCCGGGACGTCTTCGTCGACCCGCACCACGGCGGTCCGGAGGCGCCGTGGACCCGCAAGCCCGGCATCGGGATGGTCGCGCACCTGCTCAAGGACCGGGGGGTCGACTGGGACCGCAGCGTCATGGTCGGCGACCGGTCCACCGACCGGGAGTTCGCCGACAACCTGGGGGTCCCGGCATACCTCCTCCCGGGACGGGTCGACGGGACCGACGACCACCAGCCGCGGACCACCTGGTCGCAGATCGCGCACGAGCTGGCCGACGCGCCCCGGACCGCCCGGGTCGAGCGCGCCACCTCCGAGACGGCGATCACGGTGGAGGTCGACCTCGACGCGACCGGCGGCAGCGAGATCTCGACCGGGATCGGGTTCTACGACCACATGCTCGACCAGCTAGCCAAGCACGGCGGCTTCCGGCTGCATGTCGCGTGCGAGGGCGACCTGCACATCGACGACCACCACACCGTCGAGGACGTCGCGCTGGCCGTGGGCGAGGCGATCCGCACCGCGCTCGGCGACAAGCGCGGCATCGGCCGCTACGGCTTCACCCTGCCCATGGACGAGGCGCAGGCGACCGCGGCGATCGACCTGTCCGGGCGGCCCTACTTCGCCTACGAGGGCAGCTTCGACCGGGAGGCCGTCGGCGAGTTCTCCACGGAGATGGTCGAGCACTTCTGGCGCTCCTTCGCCGACGCCATGCGCTGCACCCTGCACCTGTCGGTGACCGGCGGCAACACCCACCACAAGATCGAGGTCGGCTTCAAGGCGGTCGCCCGGGCGCTGCGCATGGGCATCGCCCGCCAGGGCGACTCCGCCGAGCTCCCGACCACCAAGGGCGTGCTGTGAGGGTCGCCCTCGTCGACGGTGGTGGCACCAACATCGGCTCGGTCAGCTACGCCCTGGAGCGGCTCGGCGCGACCGGCCGGCTCACCGCCGACCCGGGCGACATCCTCGCGGCGGACCGGGTGGTCCTGCCCGGAGTCGGTGCAGCCGGGGCCGGCATGCGCCGGTTGCGCGAGCTCGGTCTCGTCGAGGTGCTCGCCCAGGTGCAGGCCCCGCTGCTCGGGGTATGCCTGGGGATGCAGCTGCTCTTCGAGCGCTCCGAGGAGGACGGCGGCGTGGCGACGCTCGGCCTCGTGCCGGGCGAGGTGGTCGGCATACCTCCGGCAGCCGGGGTCCGGGTGCCGCACATGGGGTGGAACGCGCTGACCGACCTCGCCGAGGACCCGCTCCTGGTCGGGATCGAGGAGGGAGACCGCGCCTACTTCGTGCACTCCTACGCCGCGGCGCCCACCGAGCACACCCTCGCCAGCACCGTCCACGGGCGCCCGTGGACCGCGGTCGTGCGCTCCGGGCTGCGGTGGGGCGCGCAGTTCCACCCCGAGAGGTCCTCGGCGGTCGGCTCCCGCCTTCTGCGAAACTTCCTGGTGGAGGTCGATCGATGACGCCTGACCTCCGCACCGACACCGGAGAGATACCAGTGAGCACCACCGGACCGTTCACCGTCTACCCAGCGATCGACGTCCGCGGCGGCGCGGTCGTGCGCCTGCACAAGGGTGACTACGAGCAGGAGACGCGCTACACCGACAACCCCGTGGCCGTCGCGGCGAACTACGCGCGCTGCGGTGCGGCGTGGCTGCACCTCGTCGACCTCGACGCGGCCCGGGCCGGGGGATATACCCTGCTGGAGACCCTGGAGACGATCTGCGAGACCACCGGGCTCCGGGTGCAGACCGGCGGCGGGGTGCGCAGCGCGGACGACGTGCAGCGGCTGCTCGACGCCGGCGCCGAGCGGGTGGTCGTGGGCTCGCTGTCGGTGCGCGAGCCCGCGACGGTCGTGGGCTGGCTGGACCGCTTCGGCGCGGACCGGATCACCGTGGCGCTGGACACCCGGATCGGCGAGGACGGGCGGTGGGTGCTGCCGACCGCGGGGTGGACCTCGGTGGGGGAGCAGGACCTCACGACGACGCTGCACCAGTACCACGGCTCGGGGCTGCAGCACGTGCTGTGCACCGACATCGGCCGCGACGGCACGCTCTCCGGGCCCAATTTCCACCTCTACACGATGCTCACCCGCTCCAACCCCGCGCTGCAGATCCAGGCCTCGGGCGGCGCCCGGTCGGTCGACGACGTGCGGGCCGCGAAGAAGCAGGGGTGCGCCGGGATCATCCTGGGCAAGGCGCTGCTCGAGGGGCGGCTCACGGTGGACGACGCGGTAAGGGAGGAGCAGCCGTGACCCTGGCACGCCGGATCCTCCCCTGCCTCGACGTGCGCGAGGGGCGGGTGGTCAAGGGCACCCGTTTCCGCGACCACCGCGACATGGGCGACATCGTCGAGCTCGCGCAGCGGTATGCCCGGGAGGGCGCCGACGAGCTCGTCTTCTACGACATCACCGCCAGCCCCGAGGGCCGGGGCGTCGACGTGGGCTGGGTGGAGCGGGTGGCCCGCGCGATCGACATCCCGTTCTGCGTCGCCGGCGGCATCCGCTCGGTCGAGACGGCGCGGGCGGTGCTGCACGCAGGTGCCGACAAGGTGTCGGTCAACACGCCGGCCACCCAGCGCCCCGAGCTGGTCGGCGAGCTCGCCGAGGCCTTCGGTGTGCAGTGCGTCGTCGTCGGCGTGGACAGCCTGCGCGACGAGGACGGGCACTGGCGGATCCGGCAGTTCACCGGGAGCCCGGAGGCGACCCGGGCGCTGGAGACCACGACGCTGGACTGGGTCCGCGCGGTCGTCGGTCTCGGCGCCGGGGAGGTCGTGCTCAACTGCATGGGCTCGGACGGGGTGCGCGACGGCTACGACCTCGAGCAGTTGGCCGCGGTGCGCGAGGTCTGCCCGGTCCCGCTCGTCGCGAGCGGCGGCGCTGGGGCGCCGGCACACTTCGTCGACGTCTTCCGGGAGGCGGACGTCGACGGTGCGCTCGCGGCGACGGTCTTCCACGACGGGTCCATCGGCATACCCTTGCTCAAGGCGACGCTGGCCGACCACGGGATCGAGGTGCGCGCATGAGCGACCGGACACCCCGTCTGTCCGGCGTCGAGGCGGACTTCGACGTCGCCGACGTCGACTTCAGCAAGACCGACGGGATCATCCCCGGCGTCGTGCAGCACGCGCGGACCGGGCAGGTGCTCATGGTCGGCTTCCTCGACGAGCAGGCGCTGACGACGACGCTGGAGACGGGGCTGGCGACGTTCTTCAGCCGCAGCCGGGGTGCGCAGTGGACCAAGGGTGAGACGAGCGGCAACGTGCTGCGCGTCGAGGCGGTGGAGCTGGACTGCGACCGTGACACCCTGCTGCTCCACGCCCTCCCGAGCGGACCCACCTGCCACACCGGCGAGGAGACCTGCTTCGACCCTGGCGCGCGCCCCGGCTCCTTCGTGCACGAGCTCGACGAGCTGGTGCGGGATCGCCGTGAGGAGTTGCCGGAGGGGTCCTACACGACCTCGCTCTTCGAGGGTGGGGTGCGCCGGATCGCGCAGAAGGTCGGCGAGGAGGGCGTCGAGACGGCCCTCGCCGCGGTGGCGCAGGACGACGACGCGCTGCTGGGAGAGTCCGCCGATCTCGTCTACCACCTGCTCGTCCTGCTGCGCTCGCGCGACCTCGGTCTGGCGGACGTGGAGCGGGTGCTGCGGCAGCGGCACGGCTGAGCGTGACCTGCTGCCGCGTCCACCGGAGCGCACGGAGGAGCAACGAAGGTTGACATTTGGCGGCCGTCAACGTAGGTTGACGTCATGTCGCAGGACGGGTCCGAGGCGGGTGCACTGATCCAGCAGGCCGTGAGGTCCGCGGACCCGGCCACCGGCCTGCGGGCCGTTGCGCGGCTCCGCCAGATCACCGATGCGATCGAGCTCGAGCAGGTCGAGGCGGCCCTGCGGTCCGGGATGTCGTGGGCGGACATCGCTGTCTGCCTCGGCGTCTCGCGGCAGGCCGCGCACAAGCGGCTGCGGCACCGGGTCCCGCCCGAGCTCGTCCGGGGCAGGAGGGGGAAGTCATGAGCTGGGCCACCACGATGACGTTGTCGCAGACCGCGTGGCAGGAGTGCGCGCTGCTGGGGCACCGCGAGATCGACGTCGAGCACGTGCTGCTGGCGACGATGCAGGACGAGGAGGTGGCCGCGCTGCTGCTGCGGCACGGCGTGACGAGGGAGGGCACCCGGGACGCGATCGACAGGGCGGTGGCCGACGAGGTGTCGGCCCTCGGCGTCGAGGTGGGTTCGCTCGGTGGCCCGCGGCGCCGCGCCGTGGATGATCTGCACCACGCTGCGGTCGGCGATCTGGCTGTGAGCGGGCGGGCGCAGTTGCTGATCGCCGGCTCCTCGTCACCGATCCAGGCGCTCCTTGCGGCGGCCGAGGACGAGGGAGGGACGGTGCGGCGGCTGCTGTCCGCCCAGGGCGCCGATCCGGCGTCGGTCGTCGAGGAGGCGAGACGTCTCTCGGACCGGGGCCCTCACGATGCGTCGGTCGACGTCGGCAGCGTGCCCGGCCTTGAACGGCTCGGTCGGGACCCGGGCCGGGCGGTGCGACGCAGCCAGGTCCTGGCGGTGCCGGCGGGCCAGGTCTGGCCGTTGTGCTCGACGGCCGCGGGCATCCGCCGGTGGCTGGACTCCGACCCGGAGGCCGAGGCAGAGATCATCTCGGAGCGCGAGCTGGTCGAGCGTCCGGCCCCCAGAGCGGTCGGCCGACGTATACCGGGCCTCTCGGTTGTCTCACTCACTCGGCACCGTGTCTTCCTGCAGGACGACGGCGTCGGCGGCGGGGTCGTGCTGTGGAGCGGCGAGGTCGAGGTGCGCAGGTTCGGACGCCGGGCCTCGTGGCCCGGTCGGTGGAACCACCTCACGGTCCGGGCCGAAGGCCCGACGGCGACCCGGGTGGAGGTGGTCTCCGGAGGTGCCCTGCAGGGACGACCGCGATGGCTGCGGGACCTCGTCAACCGCTTCGCGCTCAACGTCAGCACGCGCAACGCGGTCTACCGGTTGGGGCTGCTGGTGGAGGGTCCCGACGCAGACGGCTGAGCGCTACCGGCTGGTGCGCAGGCCGACGTCGGCCAGCTCCAGGTCCGCCAGCACCCGGATCGCCTCTGGGTCGCGGGCACGCCAGGCGGTGACCGGGTCGTCGAGCACCTCCTGGAGCCGCCGCGGGCGCTGGTGCACCAGGGCGCGCAGCGCGAGGAGCTCCTGCGCCTGCGGTTCGCCGAGCTCGTGGCCCAGTGAGCGCGCCCGCCGGGCCCAGGCCAGTCGCAGGGCTGCCCAGATCAGCATCGTCAGGAGGATCGGTGTCCCCGCACTGAGCAGGGTGACCAGCCAGGCGACGGTCGTGACGCCGCCCTCCAGCCGGTCGCCCGCCGTGACCAGGTCGGTCCCGACCCCGGCAGCGCCGGAGAAGGGCGCCTGGAGGCTGTCGCCGACGAGCGGGATCTCGACGACCCGTCCGGCGACGTCGGTCATCCGCGATTGCATGCCCGTCCCCGCCGAGCGTAGCGGGTCGGCCGGTGCGGCCAGGGTCATGACCAGCCCGAAGACCCACCGACCGACGAGGACCCAGAGCACCACCCAGGCCAGGACGAGCAGGTCCGCGGTGACCTGGCGGGACCGGCGGGCGGGAGCATCGGCATACCAGCGCATGGGGCTCATCCTCACCCACCACCCGGTCGGGTGCTGAGAGGATCGCGGTATGACCCCGCCCGAACCGCGCGAGAGCGCCGCCCCGTCCGGTGGCGTCTCCGCGGTGACCGGCACGGCCGGCGCCCCGACGACGCCGCTGGCACGAGCGGTGGGGGACTGGCTCGACCACCTCCGGGTCGAGCGGGGCCGCTCCGAGCACACGCTCGCGGCCTACCGGCGCGACCTGCGCCGCTACCTCGCCTTCCTCGACGCGCAGGGCATCACCGCACCCGACGAGGTCCGCCAGGCGCACGTCACCGACTTCCTGGCGCACCTGCGCAGCGGCGACGCCGACCACCCACCGCTCGCCGCGACCTCGGCCGCCCGGGCCGTGGTCGCGGTCCGCGGGCTGCACACCTTCCTGGCGGTGGAGGGGGAGTCCGTGGACGACCCGTCCCGCGATGTCGCCCCGCCCACGCCGCCGCGGCGCCTGCCGAAGGCGCTGAGCATCACCGATGTCGAGCGGCTGCTGCAGGCGGCCTCGGTCGGGGACACCCCTGCCGCCCTGCGGGACCGGGCGCTGATGGAGCTGCTCTACGGCTGTGGCGCGCGGGTCAGCGAGGCGATCGCGCTCGACGTCGACGACCTCGACCTGGCCCGGCCGGAGGCGGCCGCCGACGGCGAGCTCCCCGGCGTGGTCCGGCTCTTCGGCAAGGGTCGCAAGGAGCGGATCGTGCCGATGGGACGGTATGCCCGGGACGCCCTGGACGCCTGGCTCGTCCGCGGCCGACCCGAGCTGGCGCGGAAGGGGAGCGGGACGCCGGCCGTCTTCGTCAACGCGCGAGGCGGGCGCCTGTCCCGTCAGTCCGCCTGGAACGCCATCAAGGCCGCCGCCGACCGGGCCGACCTCCGGGCCGAGATCTCTCCGCACACGCTGCGCCACTCCTTCGCCACCCACCTGCTCGACGGCGGCGCCGACGTACGGGTGGTGCAGGAGCTGCTCGGCCACGCCTCGGTGGCGACCACACAGATCTACACCCACGTCTCCACCCAGCACCTGCGCGAGGTGTATGCCCAGTCCCACCCGCGCGCGCGGCGCTGAGCTGGCAAGGACTTCGACCTCAGGTCGAGGTCCAGGCGGATGACCGCACCTGGACCTGTGGATTAGGGTCGGACCGATCGGCGGGACGCCGACCACACCCGAACGGATCTGGAGACACCACGTGAGTCACGACCGGCTGCCCGGCACCGAGACCTCGGGCGTGGGCCAGGAGGGCCCCACCGGCCGTCCGCTGCCCGACTTCCCCGTGCCCGAGCCGCTGGCGAGCCACGGCCCGGCCCGCATCATCGCGATGTGCAACCAGAAGGGCGGTGTCGGCAAGACCACGACGACGATCAACCTCGGCGCCGCGCTCGCGGAGTACGGCCGCAAGGTCCTCATGGTCGACTTCGACCCGCAGGGCGCGCTGTCGGTCGGCCTGGGGGTGCGCACGCACGACCTCGATGTCACGATCTACAACCTGCTCGTGGAGCGCGGCCACGACGTGCGCGACGTCATCCAGACCACCTCGGTGCCCGGCATCGACATCCTCCCGGCCAACATCGACCTGTCCGCCGCCGAGGTCCAGCTCGTGGGGGAGGTGGCCCGCGAGCAGGTGCTCGCCCGCACCCTGCGGCCCGTGATGGACGACTACGACGTCGTCTTCATCGACTGCCAGCCCTCCCTCGGCCTGCTCACGGTCAACGCGCTCACCGCCTCGCACGGCGTGATCATCCCGCTGGAGACCGAGTTCTTCGCGATGCGCGGCGTCGCGCTGCTCATCGAGACGATCGAGAAGATCACCGACCGGCTCAACCCGAGGCTGGAGATCGACGGCATCCTCGCAACGATGTACGACGGGCGCACGCTGCACTCCCGCGAGGTGGTCCGCAGCGTCGTCGACCACTTCGGCGACACCGTCTTCCACACCGTCATCAGCCGCACCGTGAAGTTCCCCGACGCGACCCTGGCCGCCGAGCCCATCACCACCTACGCCAGCACGCACTCCGGTGCGGAGGCATACCGTCAGCTCGCGCGTGAGCTCGTCGCGCGCGGCGGCGCTCCCTGAGCAGGATGGGTATGCCGACCGCCCCGGCCGCGGACCCGTCGTCGCAGGCCTCTGGCCAGCCGGGCGAGGCGACCCCGGGCGGCGTCCTCACCGCGACCCGCGGCGGCTTCGAGGTCCACCTCGACGTCTTCTCCGGTCCGTTCGAGCTGCTGCTCGGGCTCATCGCCAAGCACAAGCTCGACGTCACCGAGATCGCGCTGGCCCGCGTGACCGACGAGTTCGTGGCCTACCTGCGCGCGGCGCAGGAGGGCGAGGGGGAGTGGGACCTGTCGCAGGCCAGCGAGTTCGTGCTCATCGCGGCGACCCTGCTCGACCTCAAGGCCGCCCGCCTGCTGCCCAGTGGCCGGGAGGACGACGAGGAGGACCTGGCGCTCATCGAGGCGCGCGACCTGCTCTTCGCCCGGCTGCTGCAGTACCGCGCGTTCAAGCAGGTCGCCGACGAGCTGCGGCTGCAGATGGAGGGCAAGGGACGCATCTTCGCCCGCGACGTCGGCGTCGAGGAGCGCTTCGCCTCGCTGCTGCCCGAGCTCGTGCTGACCGTCACGCCCGAGCAGCTGGCGATGATCGCCGGCCGGGCGATGATCCCCCGGCCCCCGCCCGCCGTCGGCGTCGACCACCTCCACGCCGCACAGGTCTCGGTGCGCGAGCAGGCCTCGATCATCGTCGGCCGGCTGCGGGAGCGGGGCAGCACCAGCTTCCGCGACCTCGTGGCCGACGCCGACTCCACGTTGGTCATCGTCGCGCGCTTCCTGTCGCTGCTCGAGCTCTTCCGCGACACCGTGGTCTCGCTGGAGCAGGACGAGGCGCTCGGGGAGCTCACGGTGCGCTGGACCGGGCCGGACTCCGGCGAGGTCGGTGGGCAGGTCGGGGCGGAGTTCGACGAGGAGGAGGCCGATGAGCCAGCAGGATGAGCAGCCCGACGAGCCCGTGGCGGGTGCCGACCAGGCGGAGCAGGAGCAGGTCGCCTTCGACGTCACCGACTTCCCGGGGGGCGCCCGCTCCGCGATCGAGGCGGTCCTCATGGTCATCGACGAGCCGGTGACCGAGGAGGCCCTCGCCAGCGCGCTGGAGCTGCCGCTGGAGGACGTGGGCGCCGTCCTCGACGAGCTCGCCCAGGAGTATGCCCAGGGCAACCGCGGCTTCATGCTGCGCCGCCTGGGCGGGGGGTGGCGTGTCTACAGCCGACCGGAATACGCGCCGGTGGTGGAGAAGTTCCTCCTGGGTGGCCAGCAGGCACGGCTCACCCAGGCCGCGCTGGAGACGCTCGCCGTCATCGCCTACCGACAGCCGATCAGCCGGGCCCGTATCGGCGCGATCCGCGGGGTGAACGTCGACGGCGTCGTCCGGACGCTGCTGGCGCGCGGCATGGTCACCGAGACCGGGCAGGACCCGACCGGTGGCGCGGTGCTCTACGGCACCACCGACCTGTTCCTGCAGCGCATGGGGCTGGACAGCCTCGACGACCTGCCCGCGCTCGCCCCCTATCTCCCCTCGGCCGAGGTGCTCGAGGAGCTCGCATCGGAAGGACTCGCATGACCAGCGGCAAGAAGAACCCCGGACCCCGTGGCGGGCAGGGCGGACGACCCGGGCAGGGCGGCAGGTCCGGCGGAGGCCGGTCCGGCGGCCGGGGCGGGTCTGCCTCGCGCGTGCCCTCGCAGGGCGGAGGCGCCGGACCGCGTCGCGCGGGTGGCACCCGGCCGCCGCGGCGGCGCCGTCCCAGCACACCGCCGGACCCGGCGACCCGCGACGTCCACACCCCGGACGGCGTGCGGCTGCAGAAGGTGCTCGCCGGCGCGGGCTTCGGGAGCAGGCGAGCCTGCGAGAAGCTCATCGAGGAGGGTCGCGTCGAGGTCGACGGCCAGGTCGTCGTGGAGCTCGGGGTGCGCGTCGACGCGGCCACCCAGACGGTGCACGTCGACGGTGACCGGGTCGTCGTCGACACCGAGAAGCTCTACCTCGCCTTCAACAAGCCGGCCGGTGTCGTCTCCACGATGGAGGACGAGGAGGGGCGGCCGTGCCTGACCGACTACGTCGGGCACCTGTCGCGCCGGCTGTTCCACGTCGGGCGGCTGGACGTCGACACCGAGGGACTGCTGCTGCTCACCAACGACGGCGACCTCGCGCACAAGCTGCAGCATCCGGCCTACGGCGTGCCCAAGACGTATGTCGCACAGGTGCACGGCGTCGTGGCTCCCGGCATCGGCAAGCAGCTGCGCGACGGCGTCGAGCTCGAGGACGGTCTGGCGAAGGCCGACAGCTTCCGGCTCGTCGACGACATCCCTGGCCACTCGATCATCGAGATCGTGCTGCACGAGGGTCGCAAGCACATCGTGCGCCGGATGATGGAGGAGGTCGGCTACCCGGTCGAGGCGCTCTCGCGCGTCCAGGTCGGCCCGATCAAGCTCGCCGAGCTGCGCCCGGGGAAGTATCGCGCGCTCTCGGCCGAGGAGGTCGCCCAGCTCTACCGCGCGGCGGGGGAGTAGGGCCTGCGCACGGCGGCCCGCCGAGGTCGGACCGCGGGCATGGCGGCCAGGGGCGACTCCCGCACCACTCGACGGTGATCGCCGGATGATCGTGCCGGGTAGCCCGCCTCCAGGCGGGTCAGCGTCGAGACGGCGAGGCGGGGATGGTCCCGTGGGAGTCGGGTATATACCCGATATCCACGGGACAGTCATGACATGCCGACCTAGGGTGGCCGGATGAGACCGAGGTTCCCCGCGCCGCTGCGGCCGGGTGCCGTCGTCGGAGTCACGAGCCCCTCCGCCGGCGTGCCAGCCGAGCTCCGGGCACGCCTGGACGTGGCCGTCGAGTCGGTGCGATCCCGCGGTTACCCCGTGGTCGTGGGCCGGTGCATGGACGGCGCGCGCCACGTCAGCGCGCCGGCCGCGGACCGGGCGGCGGAGCTGCAGCGGATGCTGCTCGACCCGGGCATCGCCGCCGTGGTCCCGCCGTGGGGCGGTGAGACGGCCATCGACCTGCTGCCCCTGCTCGACTGGGGCGCGCTGACGGCGGCGGAGCCGACGTGGATGGTGGGCTTCTCCGACATCGCCACCCTCATCACCCCGCTCACGCTCCGGGCCGGGTGGGCGACGATCCACGGGCAGAACCTCATGGACACGCCCTACGCCGTGCCCGACGGACTCGTGAGCTGGCTGGACCTCGTCGCTCTCCCGCGCGGGGCGACCGTGCGACAGACGTCACCGGGGCGCTACCGCGAGGGCTTCGTGGACTGGGCCGAGCACCCGGAGGACGACACCGACGTGCTCGACCACGCCGGGGCTTGGACGCGGCTGGACGGCGGGGGTGACGTCGACGTCACCGGGCGGCTCGTCGGGGGCTGCGTCGAGACGTTGGCGAGCCTGGCGGGGACGACATACCTCGACACCGGCGCCCTGGCGGACCTCGGAGACGGGCTGGTCGTCTACGTCGAGGCGGCGGAGCACGACGCCTTCACGATCTGCCGCCACCTGCACGGTATGCGCCTGGCCGGCTTCTTCGATGGCGCCGCAGCGGTGCTGGTGGGCCGGACGTCGGCACCGGACGGTGCCACCCTGACCCAGCACGAGGCGGTCATGGACGCGCTGGACGTCCTGGGCGTGCCGGTGGTCGCCGATGTCGAGTGCGGCCACGTCGCGCCGCACCTGCCGCTGGTCAACGGGGCGCTCGCCCGGGTCGAGCACACCGCGGCGACGTCCGCCATCACGCAGACGCTCTCCTGACGAGGCGGATCAGCCGCCGGCGCCTCAGACCGAATGCAGGACCACTGAGAGCCGGTATGTCACTCGAGAGCCCCCTCGAGGAGGCTGCCGAGTGACATACCGGCTCCCGGTGCCCCGATCGACCGGCGCGGGGTATACCGGTGCGACCGTTACGCTGGGTCGGTGCCTTCTCGTCCCCTCACCATCGCCATCGACGGGCCCTCCGGGTCCGGCAAGTCCTCCGTGTCCAAGGCCGTGGCGCGGGAGCTGGGACTGGGCTACCTGGACACCGGCGCGATGTACCGCGCGGTCGCCTGGCGGTGCCTCGATGCGGACGTCGACCTGACCGACCAGCAGGCCGTGGCCCAGGCTGCGCGCGACCTCCCGCTGGACATCTTGACCGACCCCGACGACCAGACCCTGCGGGTCGGTGGGACCGACATCACTGACGCCATCCGCGAGACCCGCGTGACGTCGCAGGTCTCGGCCGTGGCCACGAATCTCGACGTGCGCGCCGAGCTGCGCCGGCGTCAGCGGGAGATCGTCGCCGCGGCCCGTGAGCAGCAGGGCGGCATCGTCGCGGAGGGCCGCGACATCACCACCGTCGTCGCCCCCGACGCCGAGCACCGCATCCTCGTCACCGCCTCGGAGGAGGCGCGCCTGACTCGCCGCTCCACCGAGCTGCACGGCGGCGCCGACGCCGAGCAGGTCGCGGCGACCCGCGACCAGATCGTGCGCCGCGACCAGCAGGACTCGACGGTCAGCGCCTTCATGGAAGCCGCGGACGGGGTCGTGACGTTGGACACCTCGGACCTGTCGTTCGACCAGGTCGTGGCGGCCGTGCTCGCGCTGGTCCGCGGCGAGGTCGAGCCGGAGCGCTCACCCGAGCACGCGGGTGAGGCCACCTGACCTGCCGGGCACCGACCGCCTGCGACATACCCCCGACACCGACCTGAGGAGCACCAGATGAGCTCGTCCGCCTCCGACAAGATCTCCGCCTACGCCCACCCCGAGCGCCTCGTCACGACCGAGTGGCTCGCCGAGCACCTCGACGACCCGCAGGTCGTCGTGCTCGAGTCCGACGAGGACGTCCTGCTCTACGACACGGGGCACATCCCCGGCGCACGCAAGCTCGACTGGCACACCGACCTCAACGACCCGGTGACCCGCGACTACGTCGACGGCGAGCGCTTCGCCCAGGTCATGGGTGAGCGCGGCGTCGGTCGGGACACGACCGTGGTCATCTACGGCGACCGGTCCAACTGGTGGGCCGCCTACGCCCTGTGGGTCATGACGCTCTTCGGCCACGAGGACGTGCGGCTGCTGGACGGCGGCCGGGCGAAGTGGGTCGAGGAGGGCCGGGAGATGACGACTGACGCGCCCGAGGTGACGCAGGCGGCATACCCCGTGGTGGAGCGTGACGACTCCCGCGTCCGCGCCTTCAAGGCCGACGTGCTCGACCACCTCGGTCAGCCGATGGTCGACGTGCGCAGCCCCGGGGAGTTCTCCGGCGAGCTCCTGCACATGCCCGACTACCCGCAGGAGGGCGCCATGCGCGGCGGCCACATCCCGGGCGCGACGTCGGTGCCGTGGGCGCGGGCGGCCAACGAGGACGGCACGTTCAAGTCCCGCGAGGAGCTCGAGGCGATCTACCAGCAGGAGCAGGGGCTGGCGACCTCCGACGACGTCGTCGCCTACTGCCGCATCGGCGAGCGCTCCAGCCACACCTGGTTCGTGCTCACCCACCTGCTGGGCTTCGAGAAGGTCCGCAACTACGACGGCAGCTGGACCGAGTGGGGCAACTCGGTCGGTGTGCCGGTGGAGCGCTGAGGTATGCCGGAGACCGAGAGCGGCGCGCTCCCGGAGGCGATGGCCGAGCTCGCCGAGGACTTCCACGCGGTGAGCCAGCCCGAGCGGCTGCAGCTGCTACGGAGCTCTCCCGTGAGCTCCCGGGCTGCCCGAGCGCTACGAGGGCCACCTCGACCAGATGGAGCGGGTCGACGAGTGCCAGTCGCCGTTGTTCCTCGCGGTCGAGGTCGAGGACGACGCCGAGCGCACGGTGCGGCTCTTCTTCGACGCGCCCGCGGAGGCCCCGACGACGCGCGGCTTCGCCGGCATCCTGCACGAGGGCCTGGACGGGCTCGGCGCGCAGCAGGTGCTCGACGTCCCCGACGACGCGCCCTACCGCTTCGGCCTGGCCGAGGCGGTCTCGCCGCTGCGCATGCGCGGGATGGTCGGTATGCTCGGCCGGATCAAGCGGCAGGTGCGGCTGCGCTCGGAGGCCCTCGCGGCCGCGGGGGAGGGAGCATGAGCCAGCAGGACGGCACGCCCGCTCCGCAGGAGGACAGCGACCACGCCGAGGTCGAGGTCGAGTGGACCGCGGGAGACCCCGACGGGCTGCCCGACCTGCATGATGACGACGAGGCCAGCGAGCAGGACGAGGCGCTGGAGCAGGCCCTGCGCGCGGGTCTGGTCGACTTCGAGCTCTCGGACGAGGACCAGGCCCTCGTCGAGCGGGGCGAGCTGCCGCAGGAGGACCGGGAGGACGTGGGCGGTCGCCCCGTCGTCGCGGTCGTCGGGCGTCCCAACGTCGGCAAGTCCAGCCTGGTCAACCGCATCCTCGGCCGCCGCGAGGCGGTCGTCGAGGACGTCCCGGGCGTCACGCGCGACCGCGTGTCCTACGACGCGGAGTGGTCCGGGCGCCGCTTCACCCTCGTCGACACCGGCGGCTGGGAGGTCGACGCCACAGGCATACACCTGCGGGTGGCCGAGCAGGCCGAGGTCGCCATCGAGCTCGCCGACGCCGTGATGTTCGTCGTCGACGCCACCGTCGGCGCGACCGACACCGACGAGCAGGTCGTGCGGCTGCTGCGCCGCTCCGGCAGGCCCGTCGTGCTCGTCGCCAACAAGGTCGACGACCAGCGCTTCGAGGCCGACGCCGCGATGCTGTGGAGCCTGGGGCTGGGCCAGCCGTGGCCGGTGTCAGCGCTGCACGGCCGCGGTTCCGGCGACGCGCTCGACGCGCTGCTCGACGTCCTGCCGGAGAGGTCGGCCGTGGCCGGCGTGGCGCCGGAGGGCGGGCCGAGAAGGGTGGCCCTGCTCGGGCGCCCCAACGTCGGCAAGTCCTCCCTGCTCAACAAGCTCGCCGGCTCCGACCGCGTCGTCGTGGACGACGTCGCCGGGACCACCCGCGACCCCGTGGACGAGCTCATCGAGCTCGGCGACGACGGCCGGGTATGGCGCTTCGTCGACACCGCGGGCATCCGCCGGCGCGTGCACCAGACCAAGGGCGCGGACTTCTACGCCTCGCTGCGCACCCAGGCCGCCCTGGAGAAGGCCGAGGTCGCGGTCGTCCTGGTCGATGTGTCCGAGCCGATCGCCGAGCAGGACATCCGGGTCATCCAGCAGGTCGTCGACTCCGGCCGCGCGCTGGTCGTCGCCTACAACAAGTGGGACACCCTCGACGAGGAGCGCCGCTACTACCTGGAGCGCGAGATCGAGCGCGAGCTGGTGCAGATCACCTGGGCGCCGCGGGTCAACATCTCCGCCGCCACCGGGCGCAACGTCGCCAAGCTGGTGCCCGCGCTGGACACCGCGCTCGGCTCGTGGGACCGGCGCATCCCGACGGCCAAACTCAACGCCTTCCTCGGTGAGGTCGTGGCCGGCCAGCCGCACCCGGTGCGCGGCGGGAAGCAGCCGCGGGTCCTCTTCGCCACCCAGGCCGACACCCGCCCGCCGCGCTTCGTGATCTTCGCCTCCGGCTTCATCGAGGCGGGCTACCGACGCTTCCTCGAGCGGCGCCTTCGCGAGCAGTTCGGCTTCGTCGGGACGCCCATCGAGATCTCGGTCAGGGTGCGGGAGAAGCGGCGTCGCTGAGGGCCCTCGGGCCGCCTCGGCCGGTTGGGTCGGGGCGGTGCCGGTGGGGTAGCATTTCCCAGGTTGCCGCCTTGGCGGTGACAGCCACGGGCTGTGGCGCAGTTTTGGTAGCGCACTTGACTGGGGGTCAAGGGGTCGCAGGTTCAAATCCTGTCAGCCCGACCATCGGATGTCCTCGGACGATCGCACGGGGCCGGACCGACATCGCGCGGGTCCGGCCCTTTCGCATGGTCCCTGGTCGGCCCGGGGCGCTCGATCCGGAGAGGGCTGTTCGGGAGGCTGTGTCTCAGGCCTAGCCAGCAGGTGAATGTCTCGCTAGGGTCGATTGTCGACAAGTAGACAACTACCCTGGGATTCCACGTGGACGCTCTCGCACGACGACTCGGCCTGAAGACCAACCCCCAGATCTTCTTCACCTCAGCCGGCCTGATGGTGGTCATCCTCATCCTGCTGCTGCTCTTCCCCGGAGGCATCGGCGAGGGTTTCGCCGCGGCACGCTCGTGGGTGACGACGAATCTCGGCTGGTTCTTCATCCTCGGTGTCACCGCCTGGCTGATCTTCCTCATCTGGATCGCGATCAGCAAGTACGGCGAGCTGCGCCTGGGCAAGGGCGACGAGAAGCCGCGCTACTCGCGGCTGTCGTGGTTCACCATGCTCTTCGCCGGTGGCATCGGGACCGTGCTGATGTTCTGGGGTGTGGCGGAGCCGATCTCGCACTTCAGCGCGCCGCCGTTCCCGGGCGTCGAGCCCTACAGCGCCGCAGCCGCCGAGGACGCGATGAACATCGCGCTCTACCACCTCGGACTGCATACCTGGACGATCTTCACCCTCCCGGGGCTGGCCTTCGGCTTCTTCATCTACCGCTACGACCTGCCGATGCGGGTGAGCTCGGTCTTTTACCCGTTCCTCAAGGAGCGCATCCACGGGCCGATCGGCAAGAGCATCGACGTCTTCGCGGTGCTCGGCACGCTCTTCGGGCTCGCGGTGAGTCTCGGCCTGGGCACCTCGCAGATCAGCGCGGGGCTCTCGGAGCTCACCGGCGTCGGCGACGGGGTTGTCGTCAAGGTCGTCGTCATCGCGGTGCTCACGGCGGTGGCCACGGTGTCGGTCGCGGTCGGGCTCGACAAGGGCATCAAGCGGCTGTCGAACCTCAACATCGGTATGGCGGTGGGCATGATGCTCTTCGTCCTCTTCACCGGCGGGGCGACTGTCTTCCTGCTCCGCGAGCTGGTGGAGAGCGCCGGCAACTACCTCGCGGCGCTGCCCGAGCTGTCGTTCTGGAACGACGCGCTGGCCAACGAGACCACCGAGGACGGTTGGGGTTGGCAGGCCGGGTGGACCGTCTTCTACTGGGCCTGGACCGTGACCTGGGCGCCGTTCATGGGCGTCTTCCTGGCGCGGATCTCGCGGGGCCGGACGGTGCGTGAGTTCATCGGTGGCGTGCTGGTCGCGCCCTCGCTGTTCACCCTCGTCTGGTTCGTCATCTTCGGGTGGTCGGCGATGAACATCGACGGCATCGGTGGCGACGGCGGACCGATCTCCACCGCGGTCGGCGAGAGCGTGCCGCTGGCGATGTTCACCTTCTTCGAGAACTTCCCCTGGACCCCGCTGCTGCAGGGCCTGGTGGTCGTCATCGTCGCGCTCTTCTTCGCGACCTCGGCGGACTCGGCGGCGCTGGTCGTCGACATGCTCTGCAGCGGTGAGGACGAGGAAGGCCCTGTCGGCCAGCGCGTCTTCTGGGCGGTCTGCCTCGGCGCGCTGGCGGCGCTGCTCATCGTCCTCGGCGGCGACGAAGGGCTCAACGCCCTGCAACAGGTCATCACCGTCATCGGACTGCCGATCTTCATCCTCGTCTTCGCGATGATCCCGGCGCTCTTCGCCGGACTGCGGTCGGAGAAGCTGCGGGTCACTCGTGGGGACGACGACATCAGCCCGAAGGAGCACATCCACCGGCAGTCGGAGGAGACGACGGACGCGTGAGGCTGCGGCTCAGGTGTCGCCACGTGACGGGCCGGGCACGACGTCGGTGACCTCACCCTCGGCGTCCCAGGACACCAGCTCCTGGGACGGGCCGGAGGGGCGAGAGTCCAGGACGGCCACCGTGACGGTCAGGGAGTCGACCACCCAGATCTGCGCCTCCTGCGTGGGAGCGTCCGGGCTGACGAGGGCGGCACGCTCAGTGCCGTCGCGCACGACCCAGGCGTAGATCTGCTCGTCGCTCCACACGGGCGTCGCCTCGCAGGTGAAGGCCAGATCGACCGCGCAGGAGGGAGCGCCGTCGGACTCGATGAGACACAGGGCCGGCTGTCCGTCGATCGCATCGACCTCGAGGGTCCGGCCAGCCCCGCGATCGAGCCTGTCCGCGGCCTGTCCGCCTTCTCCTGCCGCCGGTTGGGTGCTCGGCGTGCCCGAGATGAGGTGGGCGAATGACCCTACGCCGCCTCAGTCGGCGACCTGGGGCGGCTGGCGTCGGCACCGCTGGCCGCCCTCGGTCTGACGTCGACTCTGGTGCCGGTCGGCCAGGGCGTTCACGTGAACGTCAGGGCCGATCGGGTCGGGCGTGTCGTCGGCCCTAGCGTTCACCTGAACGCTGGTGCCGATCGGGTCGGGCGTGTCGTCGAGAGGCCGAGGCCACCATGCGCGACGCCCGGTGGGGTGTGGGGCAACCACTCGCGACGCCCGGTGAGGTGTCGGCGGTGTGTTCAGAGGACGTCGGCGAGGGCCTTGCCCCACAGGTCGCCGGCCTCGTCGACCTGATCCTCGGTGACGACCAGCGCGGGGATGAAGCGCACCACCTGCGACCAGGCGCCGCAGGTGAGCAGCAGCAGCCCGTGGCGCGCGGCGGCCTGCTGGGCCCGGGCGGCCGTCTCGCCGTCCGGCGTGCCGTCAGCCGTGCGGAACTCCGCGCCGAGCATCAGGCCGAGCCCGCGCACGTCGGTGATGGCGGTATGCCCGTCCGCGACCGCCTGCAGCCGTCCCCGCAGCTGCTCCCGCGAGCCGCCGCATTGCCGACGAGGTCCTCGCGGCGCATGACGTCCAGCGTCGCGAGCGCGGCGGCGCAGGCCACGGCGTTGGCGCCGTAGGTGCCGCCCTGCGAGCCGGGCCAGGCCCTGCTCATGAGCTCCTCGGAGGCGGCGATCCCGGAGAGCGGGAAGCCGGAGGCGATGCCCTTCGCGGTGATGAGCACATCGGGAGCGACGCCGAAGTGCTCGTGCCCCCAGAAGCGCCCGGTGCGACCCCACCCGGTCTGCACCTCGTCGAGCACGAGCAGGATGCCGTGCCGGTCGGCCCGCTCCCGCAGACCGGCCAGGAACTCCGCCGAGGCCGGCACGTAGCCACCCTCGCCGAGCACCGGCTCGACGAGGAAGGCCGCGGTGTCCTGCGGGGAGCTGACGGTCTGGAGCTGGTAGTCGAGCTCGCGCAGCGCGAAGGCGGTCGCCTCCTCCTGGCTCCAGCCGTAGTGGGTGGGGTTGGGGAAGGGCGAGACCGCGACCCCGGGCATCAGCGGCGCGAACCCGGAGCGGAACTTCGTGCCCGAGGTCGTCATGGACGCCGCGGCGACGGTGCGCCCGTGGAAGCCCCCGTGGAAGGTGATGACGTTGGGCCGACCCGTCGCCTGGCGCGCCAGGCGCAGGGCGGCCTCGACCGCCTCGGACCCGGAGTTGACGAAGAACATCGAGTCCAGGCCGGCGGGCAGGACCTCTGACATCCGCTCGACGAGGTCGAGCAACGGGCGGTGCATGACGGTGGTGTACTGCGCGTGGATGACCTTGGCGACCTGCTCCTGCGCTGCGGCGACGACGTCCGGATGGGCGTGGCCGGTGCTCGTCACCCCGATGCCCGCGGTGAAGTCGAGGTAGCGTTCGCCCTGCTCGTCCCAGAGGATCGCTCCCTCACCACGGTCGGCGATGACGGGGGTGGCCTGCTTGAGCAGGGGGCTGAGGTGCGCCACGGTCGTCTCCTGCGATTGATAGATTGTTGACAATCCGAACGTACCGCATGAGGAGGCCGCTGTGAGCGAAGGACGAGAAGACGTCGAGGGGCTGGACCGGGACGGTGTCCTGCGACGGGTGCCGACCGACCTGTTCATCGGCGGTGAGTGGGTCCCGGCGGACGCGGGGGAGCGCTTCGACGTGCTCGACCCGGCGAGCGGGCGTGCCGTCGCCAGCGTCGCCGACGCCGGTCCGGACGACGGTATGCGCGCGCTCGAGGCCGCGGCCTCGACCCAGGCCGAGCTGGCGGCGACCTCGCCCCGGCAGCGCGCGGACTGGCTCACCGCTGCCTACGAGGCGGTGATGGACCGGGCCGGCGACCTGGCCCACGTGATGACCCTGGAGATGGGCAAGCCGCTGGCCGAGGCCAAGGGCGAGATCACCTACGCCGCGGAGTTCCTGCGGCACTTCGCCGCGGAGGCGCTGCGCATCGAGGGTGGCTATCAGACGGCGCCGGCCGGCAACGCCCGCTTCCTCACGATGCACCAGCCGGTGGGGCCCTCGCTGCTCATCACGCCGTGGAACTTCCCGATGGCCATGGGCACCCGCAAGATCGCGCCGGCGATCGCCGCCGGCTGCACCAGCGTCATCAAGCCCGCCGCCCAGACGCCGCTGTCGATGCTCGCGCTCGTGCAGATCCTGCACGAGGTGGGGGTGCCGGCCGGGGCGGTCAACGCCGTCACGACGACGCAGGCCGGCGAGGTGATGGAGCCGATGATCCGCTCGGGCCTGGCCCGCAAGCTGTCCTTCACCGGGTCCACCGCCGTCGGCAAGGTGCTCCTCGAGCAGTGCGCGCAGCGGGTGCTGCGGACCTCGATGGAGCTCGGTGGCAACGCCCCCTTCATCGTCTTCGCGGACGCCGACCTCGAGGACGCGGTCGCCGGCGCGATGGCCGCCAAGATGCGCAACATGGGCGAGGCCTGCACCGCCGCCAACCGGATCTACGTGCAGGAGCCGGTCGTGGCGGAGTTCGGGCGGCGGCTCGCCGAGGAGATGGCGGCTTTGACCGTCGGACCGGGGACGCAGCAGGGGGTCACGGTCGGCCCGCTCATCGACGACGCGGCGCAGACCAAGGTCGCCGAGCTCGTGCAGGACGCGATTCGAGCGCGGCGCGCAGGTGCTCACCGGTGGAGAGGTGCCCGAGGGCGAGGGCTACTTCTACCCGCCGACCGTGCTCACCGGCGTCTCGCCGGACGCGCGGATGGCCGATGAGGAGATCTTCGGGCCGGTGGCTCCGCTGACCCCGTTCACCACCGAGTCGGAGGTGCTGGGTCTGGCCAACGACACCCCCTTCGGCCTGGTGTCCTACGTCTACACCCGCGACCTCGACCGTGCCCTGCGCATGGCCGAAGGTCTGGAGTCCGGCATGGTCGGTCTCAACCAGGGGGTCGTCTCCAACCCGTCGGCGCCCTTCGGCGGGATCAAGGAGTCCGGCCTGGGCCGCGAGGGCGGTGCGGTCGGCATCGAGGAGTTCCTCGAGGTGAAGTATGTCGGGATCGCCGGTCCTCGCCCCGCCGCTCAGGACGGCTGAGGCCCGCCCGCCGCGTCGGTGACGGCCCCGGTCGTGGATCCGGTCAGCCGCCGCAGCGCGTCCCGCATGTGGTGCACGATCAGCGCATCGGTCCGACGGGGGTTCCCGTCCGCGAAGGACCGGGCGATCTCGCGGTGCTCGCCGACCCGGGCCTCGTCGACCGCATAGGTCGGCTCGAGCAGGTGGATGCACATGCGGGTCTCGGTCATCAGCGTCGCGTGGATGCGGGAGAGGTGCGGGCTCTCCGCGTGCTCGACGAGGACCTGGTGGAAGTGGATGTCGGCGTGGCTGACGTCCCGGACGTCCTGCCGGCGGCGGCTCGTGCCATCTCCTCGACGACCTCGAGCAGCGCCGCCGAGGTCGCGGCGGGGGTCGTCTCGTGGATCCGTCCTCCGGCGGCCCGCTCGATGGCCGAGCGAGCGAGGTAGAGGTCGCGCACCCGCTCGTCGGTCATCTCCACGACGAAGAGACCCCGGTTGGGGTGGGCGACGAGCAGACCCTCCTGGGTCAGCCGCTGCAGCCCCTCGCGCAGGGGGCCACGGCTGACCCCGAGGCGGGCGGCATACTCCACCTCGCCGAGCTGGCTGCCCGGCGCGATCTCGCCCAGCGCGATCGCCTCCCGGATGCGGGAGGCGACCATGCTCGGGGTCGACTCGCGCGGCACGGGGTGCAGCGCGGCGGAGGCGGACCGCGAGAGGGCGGTCATCGGGCGGCTCCCAGCAGTGCGGCGTCGCCGCCGGCGGGCACCGGGTCGGCGGTGAGGACGACGGTGCCGAGCGCGCTCTCGAGGTCCTCGACCCAGCGCAGCGTGTGCAGCGCGGTGTCCGGCACGAGGACCGCGTCGGCGCCGGTCCGGTCGCTGCCGGAGGTGCAGGCCCACACGAGCGCCGCGCAGCCCGGGGGCAGCTGGTCGGCGCCGGCCGCGAGCCGGTCCGGTCCGCCCAGGTCGAGGAGCGCGTCGACCCGGTGGACGTCCTCCCCGACGCTGGTGTGCACGAGCGCGAGGGCCACGTCGTGGCCGTGACCGCGCAGGTGCTCCTGTGCCCAGCCGTCGTCGTCCTCGGCGCTGTGGCCGGGATAGAGGATCCCGATGCTGGTCATCGCCCACACCCCTGTGCTCGCCGGCCGCCGGGCCGGACCTGGTTGGTGGTCTCGATGGTAGACAATCCGTTCCCCGTCGGCCCCTGCTCGCGCCGCTAGGCCGTCGCGCCCGGTCCGAGGAGCTCCAGGACGGTGCGGGCATACCCCCGGGCGGCGGTGACGAGCTCGTCGACCGCGACCGACTCGTCCGGGCGGTGCGCCTGCTCGGCCACGGACCCGGGCCCCTGCACCACGACGGGTATGCCCCACGCGTCCGCCACGAAGCCACCGTCGCAGGCGGCGGTCCAGCCGGCGAGGGGCGCCGGACCGCGCCCCGCGGCGGACATCGCCCCGTCCACCGCCGTCACGAAGGGGTCGCGCGGCGAGGTCTCGAAGCCGGGCATGTCCATGGGCGAGGAGAGGGTCCACGTCAGGCCACGCTCGTCCAGGTCGAGCCGGTCGAGCCGATGCCGCAGCGCGTCGAGCACGCCGTCGACCGGCTCGCCAGGAAGGAGCCGGCGGTCCACCTCGAGGCGGCACAGGTCGGGGACCGCCGAGCCCGAGGTGCCGCCGGAGATGACGCCCACGTTGAGCGTCGCGGGACCGACGAGCGGGTGCGCGTCGACGCGCAGCTCCTCGTGCCAGCGCTCCAGGTCGGCCACCACCCGGGCGGCGCCGCCGATCGCGTTGCGGCCGTCCTCGGGTCGACCGGCGTGCGCCGCGACCCCGCGCACCTCGACGTGCAGGTAGGACGCGCCCCGCGCCGCCACGACCGTCGTCAGGTCCGTCGGCTCCGCCACGACGCACCCGAGCAGGTCCGGTCGAGGGCCGGCGACGAGGGCCCGGATGCCGAGACCGTTCTGCTCCTCGTCGCACAGCGCGTCCAGGTGCACCGGTCCGGAGGGGACGAGCCGGGCCTCCCGGACCGCGGCGAGCGCCAGCAGCACGGCGGCGAGGCCGCCCTTCATGTCCGCGCTCCCGCGACCGCCCAGCCGTCCCTCGACGACCGACCCGGCATACGGGTCGCCGGTCCAGTCCTTCGGATCGCCGGGCGGGACCACGTCGGTATGCCCGAGGAACAGCAGCCCCGGGCCGTCACCCCCGGGCAGCGTGACGCGCACGTTGGGTCGCCCGGGCGCCACGTCGTGCTCGGCCACCTGCAGCCCCAGCTCGGCGGCCAGCGAGGTGAGGACCGCGGCCGTGGCGGCCTCCTCGCCCGGAGGGTTGGCCCCCGGGGCCCGGACCAGGGCGGTGGCCATCGGCAGCAGCCGCTGCGCGGTGATCGCGTCGAGGACGGCGCCCTCGTCCGGGGTCACCGGTGCGCCAGCGAGTCGACCGCGCGCGCCAGCCGCGCCACGCCCTCGCGGATCCGGTCCGGCGGGGTCGAGGCGAAGCACAGGCGCAGGTCGTGCGGGAAGCGCCGGGCGGGGGAGAAGGCGTTGCCCGGGATGTAGGCGACACCCTCCGCCAGCGCGACCTCGAACAGTGCCTCGGTGTCGACGTCGCCGCCGAAGCTCACCCAGAGGAAGAAGCCGCCCTCGGGGTCGGTCCACGTGGCCCGGCCGGCGAAGTGCTCGGTGAGCGCGGCCTGCATGGCCTCCTTGCGGCGGCGGTACTCCTGACGCTGGGTGACGAGATGATCCTCCAGGTGCCCGGCCCGGAGGAAGTCCGCGACCAGGCGCTGGGCGGGCAGGTTGGTGCAGGTGTCCATGGTCTGCTTGGCGTGGATGAGCAGCTGGCCGAGGCTGGGGTCGGCGTCCACCCAGCCGACCCGCAGCCCCGGGGCGATGATCTTGGAGAAGGTGCGCACCGAGAAGACCAACGGATCGCCGTCGGCCAGCTCGTGCAGGCTGGGCAGCGCCTCGCCGGCGAAGCGCAGCATGCCGTAGGGGTCGTCGTCCAGCACCACGCTGCCCCAGTCCTGGGCCAGGCCGATCAGCTCCTGGCGACGGGTGAGCGACATCGAGGTGCCCGACGGGTTCTGGAAGGTCGGCACGGTGTAGATGAGCTTGGGGGTGCGACCGGCCCGCTCGACCGCCTCCCGCAGCGCGTCGATGGACATCCCCTCCTCGTCCACGGGGATCTCGGCCAGCTCGGCCTGGTAGGCGAGCGCCGTGGCGCTGCCGTTGGTGTAGGTCGGGGACTCGACCGTGACGAGGTCACCGGGGTCGATGAAGAGCTTCGCCGCCAGGTCGAGTCCCTGCATACCCCCGGCGGTGATGGTCAGCCGCTCCGCGGTGGTGGCGTCGGTCGTGCCCTCCAGCATCTCCAGGAGGGCGGTGCGCAGCGGCGGGTCACCCTCGGTGGCGGCGTAGTCGAAGGCGTCGGCGCCGTGCAGCGCGCTCCGGGCTGCCTCGTTCAGCTGGTCGGTGGGGATGGCCTCGGCTGCGGGGCTGCCCATGGCGAAGCGGACGATGTCGTGCGTCTGCTGCGCGAGCAGCGAGGTGCTGGAGTCGATGACCGAGCCGACGAGCAGGTCGGCGCGGGAGGCCAGCGGCAGCGTGGTCGAGGCGGTCGTGACGGGGGTCATGCGTGGATCACCAGTCCTTGGTCGAGGGGGGCGAGCAGTTCGGGTCCGGCCTCGGTGACGAGCACCGACTCGGAGGTCTCGTAGCCCCAGCCGTCCATCCACATCCCGAGGATGAGGTGGAAGCACATGCCGGGCTCCAGCGCGGTGTCGTCCTCGGCGCGCAGGCTCACCGTGCGCTCACCCCAGTCGGGTGGGTAGCCGATGCCGATCGAGTAGCCGATGCGCGAGTCCTTGCGCAGCCCGTGCCGGGTCAGCTCCGCGGTGAAGGCGGCGTGGACGTCGGCGGCGGTGGCGCCGGGGTGCACCGCGCGCAGCGCCGCCTCCAGGCCGAGGCCGGTGGCCTCGGCCGTCCGGGCCAGCCGCGGGGGAGGAGGGCCGAGGCTGACGGTCCGCGCGAGCGGCACGTGGTAGCGGCGGTGGACCCCGGCCAGCTCGATCGTCGTCGCCTCCCCCTGGCGCAGCGGCTCCTCCACCCACGTCAGGTGAGGGGTGCCGGCGGTCTCGCCGCTGGGGAGCATGGGGACGATGGCCGGGTAGTCACCGCCCAGCGCCTCGGTGCCGTGCGCCTGCGCCTGCTGGATCTGCGCCACCACGTCGCACTGGCGCCGGCCGGCCCGCAGGGCGTCGATCGCCGCGGTCATGGCGCGCACGGTGACCTCCCCGGCCGCGCGCAGGAGGGCGACCTCGGTGTCGGACTTCACCACGCGCAACCAGTTGACCAGCTCCCGGCTGTCGACGACCTCGGCCTGCGGGAGCGTGGCCCCGAAGGCGAGGTAGGCGCGGGGGGAGAAGAAGTGGGCGTCCAGCTCCATCGCGATCGTCCCGGCGCCGGAGGGCAGGACCCCGACCTCCCGTCCGGTGCTCGCGATCCACTCCCACGGATGGATGTCGTGCCGGTGCACGTAGTGCTCCGGATAACCGTGGATCCGGTCCCGGGGCAGGGTCGCGGTGTGGTGACCGCCCTTGGCGTCCATCGCCCGCAGCACGAGATGGGCCTCGCCCTGCGCCGGCACCAGGAGAGCCTGGGGCATGTAGAACGACCAGGCATTGTAGCCGGTCAGGTAGTAGAGGTTGGCCGGGTCGGTGACCACGAGGGCGTCCAGGCCGCGCCCGCGCAGCACCTCCTGGGTGCGCGCCATGCGTCGCTCGTGCTCGGGACGCAGCGTGTGGGGATGGGCCGTCTGCGCGGCCCGCGTGATCTCGGTGAGCCCGCTCATACCCTCTCCTCGGCGCTGCTGGTGCTGACGGTCGAGCCGTCCCCGACCTCCGGCCGGTGGCACAGGAGCCCCTGGCCGGGGCCGACCGCCTCGACGTCGTAGGGCACCACGACACCGATCCCGGGCTCCGGCAGTGACGCCCCGGTCGCGACCGGTGCTGCGCTCGCCGGTCGCGGTCGTGCCGCGCCCACCGTCAGACTCTCCTGCACCCGCCCCACGATGCCTGACGGAGGAGATTGTTGACAATCCGACACGACCTTTCTACCGTCGCGCTGTGACCGGACACCGCCCCCGCGTCGTGGTGCTCACCGCTCCCGGCCTCGACCCACCGCCGCAGCTGGAGGAGGTCGCCGCGGAGGTGGACCTCGTGGTGGTCACCGCCGACGATCTGGCGACGGCGCTCCCGGGCGCCCGGGCACTCCTCCTGTGGGACTTCTTCTCCGCCGCGGTCGAGAATGCCTGGCCGGCGGCCGACTCGCTGGAGTGGATCCACGTCGCCGCAGCAGGGGTGGACTCACTGCTCTTCGACGAGCTGCGTGCCTCGCCGGTGATGGTGACCAACGCGCACGGGGTCTTCGACCGCCCCATCGCCGAGTTCGTCCTCGCCAGCATCCTGGCCCACGCCAAGCGGCTCCACGAGAGCATGCGGCTGCAGCGGGACCACGAGTGGGCCCACCGGGAGACCACCCTGGTGCGCGGCCAGCGGGTGCTCGTGGTCGGCACCGGGGGGATCGGCCGGGAGATCGCCCGGCTGCTCCGCGCCGTCGGGTGCGAGGTGCGCGGGGCGGGTCGACGGGAGCGCGCGGCGGACCCCGACTTCGGGACCGTGGTGCGCAGCGACGCGCTGGTGGAGCACGTGGGCTGGGCCGACCACCTGGTCAACGCCACGCCGCTGACGCCGGCGACGCGAGGGCTGCTCGACGCCGCCGTCTTCGCCGCCATGCGCCGTGAGGCCCACGTCGTCAACATCGGTCGGGGGGCGAGCCTGGTGGAGGCGGACCTGCTCTCGGCGCTCCGCGCGGGCCGCCTCGCGGGAGCCTCGCTGGACGTCTTCCAGACCGAGCCGCTCCCGGACGACTCGCCCCTGTGGGACGCGCCGGGGCTGGTGGTCTCCGCGCACCTGTCGGGAGACGTCACAGGCTGGCGGGACCGGCTGGCCGAGCAGTTCGTCGCCAACCTGCGGCGGTGGCGCGCGGGGGAGCCTTTGACCGGCGTCGTCGACAGCCGCCTCGGCTACGTCCCCGGGGCCGAGGCGACTGAGTCGCCATGACGTCCGGGCGACCGACCGTCTCCGAGTTGTCCGCAGCCTTCGCCTACGGCACGTCGACGCCGCTGGAGACGACCGAGCGTGCCCTGGAGGCGATCGACCGCTTCGACCCGGTCGTCCACGCGATGGTCCTGGTGGACCGCGAGGGCGCGCTCGCGGCCGCGCGGGAGGCGACCCGGCGCTGGGCGGCGGGCACCCCGCTGAGCCCGATCGACGGCATACCGACGACGATCAAGGACATCCTGCTCACCCGGGGCTGGCCCACGTTGCGGGGCAGCCTGCTCATCGACGAGGGGCAGCCGCAGGACTGGACCGAGGACGCGCCGGCCGTCGCCCGGCTGCGCGCGGCGGGATGCGTCCTGCTCGGGAAGAACAGCACTCCCGAGTTCGCGTGGAAAGGGGTCACCGACTCGCTCCGTCACGGACCGACGGGCAACCCGTGGGACCCCGGCCTCACCGCCGGCGGGTCCAGCGGGGGAGCGGCGGCCGCGGTCGCCCTCGGCATGGGTGCCTGGTCGATCGGCACCGACGGGGGCGGGTCCGTGCGCATCCCGGCCTCCTTCACCGGGACCGTCGCGCTCAAGCCGACGTACGGCCGGATCCCGCTGTACCCGGCCAGCCCGTACGGCACGCTCTCGCACGCGGGACCCATGACGACGAGCGTGGCGGACGCGGCGCTCCTGCTCGACCTCGTCGGCCGCCCCGACCCGCGCGACTGGTCGGCGCTGCCCGAGGCGAGCGGGTCGTTCCGGGAGGGTCTCGAGGACGGGGTCGCGGGCCTGCGGGTGGCGGTCTCGCCGCGCCTCGGCCTGGACGTCGACAACGACCCGGCGGTCGAGTCGGCGGTGCTGGCCACGGCGCAGCGGCTCGCCGAGGACGGTGCCCGCGTGGAGCAGGTGGACCCCGGCATCAGTGACCCCGTGGACGCCTTCCACGTGCTGTGGTTCAGCGGCGCCGCCAAGGTCATCGAGGGCTACGGTCCCGCAGCCCTGGAGCGGGTGGACCCGGGTCTGCGCGAGGCGGTGCTGCGTCACGGCGCCGGGGCGAGCGCGAGCGCCTACCTGGACGCGACGGCGGTCCGGATGGACCTGGGGCGGCGGATGGGGCTCTTCCACGAGACCTACGACGTGCTCCTCACCCCCACCATGCCGATCCCGCCCTTCGAGCTCGGGCACCAGGCCCCTCGCGGGGACGACGCCCTCTGGACGTCGTGGACGCCCTACACCTACCCCTTCAACATGACCCAGCAGCCGGCGCTGTCGGTGCCGTGCGGGACGACGTCGGAAGGTCGCCCGATCGGGCTGCAGGTGGTCGGGGCCCGGCACGCGGACGCCCTGGTGCTCCGGGTGGGCCGGGCGATCGAGCGGCGGGCCCCGGTCGGGCTGCCCCCGATGCTGTACGCCCCGTCAGCAGAGCGAGGGGAAGAGGCATGAGCAGATTCGTCACCGTCACCCTCGAGCAGCACGGCGTGACCTGCCGGGCCCGCCTCCAAGACGAGGAGGCGCCGCGCACCTGCGCCGCGGTCTGAGACCTGCTGCCGACCAGCGCGCAGGTTTACCACGGCAAAGTACGCCCGCAACGAGATCTACACCCTGCTCCCGCACCCGGGGCGGCAGCGCGAGCCGGACCGGGAGAACACCACGATCACCCCGATCCCGGGCGACCTGTGCTGGTTCACCTTCGACGGCGACCAGCTGGGCAACGCCGCCTACGGCTACGAGACGCAGGAGGCCCACCGGGCCGCGGGTGCAGGTGGCCTGGTGGACCTGGCGCTGTTCTACGGGCGCAACAACCTGCTGATCAACGGGGACCAGGGATGGGTGCCCGGCAACGTCTTCGGTGAGGTCGTCGAGGGTCTGGCCGAGATGGCGGCCGCCTGCCAGGACCTGTGGATGGGCGGTGTCCGCGGCGAGCGGCTCACGCTCCGGCGGGCGGAGGACTGAGGGCGGTGCCGCTGTCCTAGCCCTGCGGTCGCGCTAGCGTGGGCGGATGGCACGTCGTTGGGGATGGATCGCCGGGATGGTCGTCGTGGGTCTGCTGCTCACCCTGCCGCAGGTGGCCCTGTGGCGGCCGACCCCGGACACGCCGCTGCAGCAGGGGCTGTTCTGGGTCGCGGGCCTGTCCTACCACGTGTCGGGGCTGCTGCTCGGCGTGGCGCTGGTCGCGGCCGCGGTCCTGGTGGGCGAACGCGGCGGTCTGGTCCGCCTGACCGGTGGGTCGGCACCACGGCTGCTGCTCCTCGCGATGGCGCTGGTGGTGCTCGGCACGGTCGCCGGATGGGGTGTGCAGGGGCTCGCGCTCGGGGTGGAGGGTCAGGGTCTCGTGGGCTGGTCGCTGCTGCTGATCCAGGTCTTCGCCTGGGTGGTGGGACTCGGCTATGCCCTGGCAGGGGTCTGGCTCGCCGGCAGGCTCCCCGCACCCCACCGGGAGCACGCCCCGGCAGGACCGGTGAGAGACCCGTCACAACCGCGGTAGGGGGCGCGTCGCCGGGTCGGCGGGGTCACCCGAGCGCCTAGACTTCCGGGGTATGACGGGCGTCCAGGGGGATCGGCCCGGTCCGGCGCCGGAGCAGCGCGTGCTGCCCGTCACGGACCGGCTCTGGACCGTGCCCAACCTGCTGTCAATGGTCCGTCTCGCCCTCGTGCCCGTCTTCGTCTGGAGCCTGCTGCGGCACGAGCTGGGCTGGGCGGCGCTCGTGCTCGTGGTGGCGGGAGCCTCCGACTTCGCCGACGGCAAGATCGCGCGGCACTACGGACTGACCAGCCGGCTGGGGCAGGTCCTGGACCCGGTCGCCGACCGGCTCTACATCGCCGCGACCGTGCTCGGTCTCGCGGCCGTCTCGGTCATCCCGTGGTGGCTCGTGGCCGTGCTCTTCGCCCGGGAGGCCTTCATCGTCCTGATGTACCCCGTCGTGCGGCGCCACGCGCTGCCGATCCCCGAAGTGACCTTCATCGGCAAGGCGGCGACCTTCAACCTGCTCGGCGGTTTCCCCCTGCTGCTGCTGGGGCACGTCGAGGGGTGGTGGACGGTGCTCTCCCTGGCCTGCGGCTGGGCGCTGGTGTGGTGGGGCACGGTGCTCTACTGGGTCACCGGTGTGACCTACGGCTGGCAGGTGGCCCACATGGTGCGCCAGCGTCGCGACGCCGGGAGAGTGGTCCGGTGAGGTGGCGACGGGGCCAGGCCGACCCCGACCCTGCGGCGTCGATGGCGCTGCTGAACGAGGTGCTCGACCCGCCGCTCGGCCAGGGCTACGACTCGGCGGCCCGGTCGCGCACCCAGCAGGGGCTCCCCGCGTCGTCCGGCACGCGGACCTGGTTGATGTTCGGCACCACGCTCGTCCTGGGGGTCCTGCTGACCACGGCGGCGGTGACGCTGCGCACCCCCGACCCCGCGGAGGCCGCCGGCCGCGCCCAGCTCGTCGAGCGGATCGAGCAGGTGGAGCGGGTCGGCGACGAGCGGAGCGTGCAGGTGGACGCGCTCCGCGCCGAGGTGGGCGAGCTGGAGCGGGCGGCGATCGTGGCCGACAGCGGGGGCTCCGGTGACGCCATCGCGGCGGCCGCCGTGAGGGCCGGGGGCACCGCCGTGACCGGCCCGGGCGTGCAGATCACCCTCCACGACGCCAAGCAGCCCGCCGACGACACCCCGGGCGAGGACGCCGAGCCGGAGCGGATCAACTCCCGGGACCTGCAGCTGGTCGTCAACGGGCTGTGGCGGGCGGGCGCCGAGGCCGTCTCCGTCGACGGGCACCGGCTCACGAGCACCTCGGCCATCCGGTTCGCCGGGCAGGCGATCATCGTGGACTTCCGGGGTCTCACCCCGCCCTACGACATCGTGGCGATCGGCGCGCCGGAAGAGCTCACGACCGAGCTGACCTCGGGAGCGACCGGGGCCTACCTCCAGGAGATCGATCGCCAGCTCGGTCTCCGCTCCGAGGTGACCGCCGCCAGGGAGCTCACCGTCGGTCCCGGGGTGCGGCTCTCGACCCGGCTGGGCACCATCCCCTCCGGCGAGGCGCCCCCCGCACCGACCCCCGGCGTGCTGCCCGACCGTCACCCTCGAGGCGAGGAGCCACGATGATCCCTGTCCTCGGTCTGCTGGTCGGCGTCGTCCTGGGGCTGGTGATCAGCCCGGAGGTCCCGATCTGGCTGCAGCCCTACCTGCCGATCGCGGTCATCGCCGCGCTCGACGCCGTCTTCGGGGCGGCTCGGGCCTCGCTGGAGGGCATCTTCAACGACCGCGTCTTCGTCATCTCCTTCCTGTCGAACGTGGTCGTCGCCGCGCTCATCGTCTTCCTGGGCAACCAGCTCGGGGTCGGCGCCCAGCTCTCCACCGGTGTCGTCGTCGTGCTGGGGCTCCGGATCTTCTCCAACGTCGCGGCCATCCGACGGCACCTCCTGGGGGCCTGAGGTGACCGACGACCAGGCCTCGGACCTCGCCCCGGTCCCTGAGCGGACCCGTCGCCTCGCCGGGCTGGGCCGCGTCCGGCGACGCGCGGCCCCCACCACCGCGGAGGCCCGACGACGGCTGCGCCGGCTCGGCGGGTTCCGCGCGACCCGGGGGCAGCTGACCGCAGCCCTACTGACCGGTCTCCTCGGTGTCGCCCTGGTGGCCCAGGCCAGGGTCACCGAGCAGGCCGGCTTGGAGCAGCTGCGGGAGTCCGAGCTGGTGGCGCTGCTGGACGACGTGACCAACCGGGCAGCGTCGCTGGGGGAGGAGGTCGACCAGCTCGAGGCCGACCGCGAGCGGTTGCTGGGCGCAGACGGGGACGACGTCGCCGCGCAGGCGGCCCGCCAGCGGCTGGAGTCCTACCAGATCCTCGCCGGGACGGTGCCGGTCCAGGGCCCCGGGATCACCGTCCTCGTCGACGACGGCGGCTCGGTCGTCACCCAGACCATGGTGCTGGACGGCATCCAGGAGCTGCGGGACGCCGGCGCCGAGGCCATCCAGGTCGGGACGGTCCGGGTCGTCGCCTCGTCCTACGTGAGCACGGACGAGGCGGGCGAGATCCTGCTGGACGGGCAGCGTCTGGGCTCGCCCTACACCATCACGGCGGTGGGTGACGCGCATACCCTGGCCGGGGCGATGGCCATCCCCGGGGGGTTCACGGACTCGCTGCGCAGCGTCGGGGCCGAGGTGACCGTCGTCGAGGCGGACACGGTGGTCATCGACGCGTTGCACGAGCCGATCGAGCCTCGTTACGCTCAGCCTGTGCCCGCGACGGGGGGATCCCTGAGGTCGGGCCGCAGCGACACCGCCGTCCGTCCCGGCCGGCGCACCGTGTTCGAGCCGAGGAGAGCGATGAGCAGCCTGGACTACCCCGACGACCTGCGCTACACGACCGACCACGAGTGGATCCGTGACGTCGGCGACGGGACCGTGCGGGTCGGCATCACGTCCTACGCGCAGGACGCGCTCGGGGACGTCGTCTACGTCTCGCTACCCACGGTGGGCGAGACCGTCGCCCCGGGCGACTCCTGCGGCGAGGTGGAGTCGACCAAGTCGGTGAGCGACATCTACGCACCGCTGGCCGGGGAGGTCACCGCGGTCAATGACGCCCTCGACGCCACGCCGGAGCTGGTCAACACGGACAGCTACGGAGAGGGCTGGATGTATGAGATGAAGCTCGCCGACCCCTCGGTCCTGGAGACCCTGCTGGACTCCGAGGCCTACCAGGGCCAGCTCGACTGACCTGTCGGCGGCCTGACGTAGAGTTGGAGCGGACCGACAGACCATCGTCGGCCGGGCAGCAGAGCCATCCATCCCACCGACGAGGAGGTCAGCACCGTGAGTGGCGACGATCGTGACCGTGAGCACCACGACCTGGGTTCGGACCCGACCACGGCCCGGATCCCGGGCGGTACGGACCTTCCCGCCGCGGAGTACACCTTCGACGACGAGGCGCCCCGGCTCTCGGCCGACGACCAGCGCACCGTGGACGCCCTGCGGCCCGGGACCGCGCTGCTGATCGTGCTGCGCGGGCCCAACACCGGCGCGCGTTTCCTCCTCGACGCCGACGAGGTGACCTCGGGGCGGCACCCGCACAGCGACATCTTCCTCGACGACGTCACCGTCTCCCGCAAGCACGCGCAGTTCGTCAAGGAGCAGGAGGGGTATGCCGTGCGCGACGTCGGGTCCCTCAACGGCACCTACGTCAACCGCCAGCGGATCGAGGAGATGCCGCTCAACCAGGGCGACGAGGTGCAGATCGGCAAGTTCCGGCTGGTGTACTACCGCGGGCGCTCGTGACCTCAGCCGCCCCCGACCACGCCGGCGCGGGCAGGTCGGTCGCGCACCCTGGCGGGGTGTCCATCGGTGCGGTGCTCGGCGAGCTGCACGGCGACTTCCCCGACCTGACCCAGTCCAAGATCCGCTACCTCGAGCAGGAAGGGCTGATCAGCCCCGAGCGGCGCGCCTCCGGCTACCGGCTGTTCAGCGAGGCCGACATCGCCAGGCTGCGCTTCATCCTCACCGCCCAGCGGGACCGGTTCTGGCCGCACAAGGTCATCAAGGACGCCCTGGACCGGCTCGACCGCGGCCTGGACGTCCCCGGTCTGACCGGGCCCACCCCCCAGGCCGACGCCTCCTCGCCCGCGCCGCCCCCGGCGCCCGAGCCCGCGGCGCACGCGCCGGTCTCGGACCTCAGCGCGGGCGCACTGCGCCGTCGCCGCGCGGTGCGGCTCTCCCCCCTGGAGCTGCGGGAGCGCACCGGGCTGGACAGCGCGGCCTACACCCAGCTCACGTCCTTCGGCCTGCTGCGCACCGACGCCGGGGGCAAGCACCACGCCGACGACGTCGACGTGGCGGAGGCCGCCGTGGCGCTGGCCCGCTTCGGGCTGGAGGCCCGGCACCTGCGCCTCTTCCGGGTCGCGGCCGACCGGGAGATCGGGCTGACGCAGCAGCTCCTGGAGCCGCTGCGACGCCGGCGCGCCCGAGGTGCGTCAGGTCCGGACCCGGCCGAGCGCGAGGCCGAGCTGCTGTCCCACACGCTCGCGCTGCACGTCGCGCTGGTCCGGTCCGGGCTCAACCAGTCACGCTGAGCGCGGCGCTGCGCGCGCGCGGGGGCGGGGGCCGCGCGGTACCGTGGGAAGGGTGAAAGAGCTCGACGTGCTCGGAGTCCGGGTCGAGATGCCGACCAACAGCCCCATCGTGCTGCTGCGTGAGCGTGACGGACGGCGCTACGTCCCCATCTGGATCGCCGCGCCGGAGGCGACGGCGATCGCCTACGCCCAGCAGGCCGTCGAGCCGCCGCGACCGCTCACCCACGACCTCATGGTGTCGGTGATCGAGGCGTTGGGGCGGCGGCTGGACCAGGTGCGGATCACCGCGCTCCAGGACGGCATCTTCTACGCCGAGCTGCACTTCGACGGGGGCACCGTGCTGTCCGCCCGACCCTCCGACGCGATCGCGCTGGCCCTGCGCTCGGCGACCCCGATCCTCACCACCGAGGACCTCCTCGACGAGGTCGGGGTCACCATGGCCGTCGAGGAGGAGGACGAGGACGAGGTGGAGCGCTTCCGCGAGTTCCTCGACGAGGTGTCGGCCGAGGACTTCGAGGAGTCCCCGGACCGCGGCGACGAGGAGGGGCACCGATGAGGTCCCGGCGTGGCGCCGTTGACCGAGGGGCGACCGCGGCATACCGTCACGGTGTGCACCACACGAGTCACACGAGTCACATCATCGAGGAGGACCGGTGAACGCTGGAGCAGATGCACCGGGCGGACCGACCAGCCGGGCGGGGGAGGGCCCGGCCCAGGGGCTGCTGTTCTCCGACGACACGGCAGCGCTCGACGACGCCATCGGCTACCGCGGTCCCACCGTCTGCGGCGCGGCCGGCGTCACCTACCGCCAGCTCGACTACTGGGCGCGGACCGGGCTGTTGGAGCCCTCCGTGCGCAACCCCTCCGGCTCGGGCACGCAGCGCCTCTACAGCTTCCGGGACATCCTCGTCCTCAAGATCATCAAGCGGCTGCTCGACACCGGCATCTCGTTGCAGCAGATCCGGGTGGCCGTCAACGCCCTGCGGGAGCGTGGCGTGCAGGACCTGGCGCGCATCACGCTCATGAGCGACGGCGCCAGCGTCTACGAGTGCACCAGCGACGACGAGGTCATCGACCTGGTCCGGGGTGGGCAGGGCGTCTTCGCGATCGCGGTCGGCAGCGTCTGGCGCGAGGTCGAGGGCAGCTCGCCGAGCTGCCGAGCGAGCGGGCCGACGAGGTCCCGGTGGACCACCCGGGTGACGAGCTGTCGGCGCGCCGCCGCGCCGCAAGACCTCCTGAGGCGTCCGGGCTGCGGCGACGGTGACGTGGCCCCGGTGCTAGATTGAGCAGGCCGACGACGTCGCGTGGGAGAGTCCTCTCCGGCATGCGGTGAGGCGCCGAAGGGCAAACTCCCCAGCAAGCTCTCAGGCGCCAGGACCACGCGGAGCAGGCAGCTCTGGAACGCCCCGTCGGGGCCGGCAGAGGGGGAGGTGCCCGCGCAGGCCCACGCCCGAAGGAGTCCGTCCCATGAGTATGAGCGTGACCACCAGCCACCCCACCGCCGAGTTTGTCGGTCGTCACGTCGGTCCGCGGCCGGACGACGTCGCACGGATGCTGGAGGTGGTCGGCTACGACAGCCTCGAGGCGCTGGTCGAGGCCGCCACGCCCGAGGGCATCCGTGGCGAGGCCCCGCTCGACATCGAGGCGGCCGCGAGCGAGCAGGCGGTCATCGCCGAGCTGCGAGCGCTGGCGGCCAAGAACTCCGTGGTCACCCCCATGATCGGGCTCGGCTACTACGGCACGCAGACACCGCCGGTGGTGCTGCGCAACATCCTCGAGAACCCCGCGTGGTACACCGCCTACACGCCCTACCAGCCAGAGATCTCCCAGGGGCGGCTCGAGGCGCTGCTCAACTTCCAGACCGTGGTCACCGACCTCACCGGTCTGGCCGTGGCCGGCGCCTCGATGCTGGACGAGGGCACCGCGGCAGCGGAGGCCATGGCCCTGATGCGACGCAGCAGCAAGGTCGCGCAGGACGCCGTGCTGCTCCTCGACGAGCACGTGCTGCCCCAGACTGAGGCCGTGGTGCGGGCGCGGGCCACCGCCATCGGCTGGGACGTCGTGACCACCGACGTCACCACCGTGACCGACGCCGACAGTCTGCGGGGGCGGCAGGGGACCGGGACGTCTTCGGCGTCGTCGTGCAGTATCCCGGGGCCGACGGCCAGGTGCGGGACTTCGCCGCACTCACCGAGGCCGCGCACGGGGAGGGAGCGCTGGTGACGGTCGCCGCCGACCTCCTCGCACTGACCCTGCTCGCCCCGCCCGCCCGGTGGGGCGCCGACGTCGCGGTGGGCAGCAGCCAGCGCTTCGGTGTCCCGCTCGGGTTCGGCGGCCCGCACGCGGGCTACCTCGCGGTGCGCGAGGGGCTGGAGCGCACCCTGCCGGGACGCCTCGTCGGGGTATCGAAGGACGTCGACGGCAAGCAGGCCTACCGCCTGGCGCTGCAGACCCGCGAGCAGCACATCCGCCGGGAGAAGGCGACCTCCAACATCTGCACCGCCCAGGTCCTGCTCGCCGTGATGGCCTCGATGTATGCCGTCTGGCACGGTCCCGACGGGCTGAGCCGGATCGCCGCCCGCGTGCACGCCCAGACCCGGGCCCTCGCCGCCGCGCTGACCGGGCGGGGCTCGAGCTGGGCGTGGACCGCTACGTCGACACCCTCACCGTCCGGACGCCGGGCCGCGCGGACGAGGTGCTCGCCGCCGCCCTCGAGCGGGGCATCAACCTGTGGCGGGCGGACGAGGACACGGTGTTGCTGTCGTTGGACGAGCTCACCACCGAGGACGACCTGCGGGCCGTCGCCGCCGCCTTCGGCGCGGACCCGGACTCGGTCACCGTCGACGAGGACACCGCCCCCGACCACGGCGACCTCGCGCGGCGGGAAGACGAGGCATACCTCACCCACCCGGTCTTCACCAGCCACCGCAGCGAGACGGCGATGCTGCGCTACCTGCGAACCCTCGCGGACAAGGACTACGCCCTGGACCGGGGGATGATCCCGCTCGGCTCCTGCACGATGAAGCTCAACCCGACGACCACCATGGAGGCGGTGACCTGGCCGGAGTTCGGCTCGCTGCACCCCTTCGCCCCGGCCGACCAGAGCCGGGGGTACCGCGAGCTCATCGACCAGCTCTGCGGGTGGCTGGAGGAGATCACCGGCTACGACCGGGTGTCGCTGCAGCCCAACGCCGGCGCGCAGGGCGAGTTCGCCGGTCTGCTCGCGATCCGGAAGTACCACTTGGACCGCGGCGACGACCAGCGCACGATCTGCCTCATCCCCGCCAGTGCGCACGGCACCAACGCCGCCAGCGCCGTCATGGCCGGGCTCAAGGTGGTGGTGGTCAAGAGCACCGGATCGGGCGAGGTCGACCTGGACGACCTCCGGGCCAAGATCGAGACCCACGGTGACCAGCTGGCCGCCATCATGGTCACCTATCCCTCGACCCACGGCGTCTACGAGGACACCATCACCGAGCTGTGCGAGCTGGTGCACGAGGCCGGGGGGCAGGTCTACGTCGACGGCGCCAACCTCAACGCGCTGCTCGGCATCGCCAAGCCCGGCGAGTTCGGCGGCGACGTCAGCCACCTCAACCTGCACAAGACCTTCACCATCCGCACGGCGGTGGAGGCCCCGGCGTCGGCCCGGTCGGGGTGCGGGAGCACCTCGCGCCCTATCTCCCCAACCACCCGTTGGACCCGGAGGCCGGGCCCGAGAGCGGGCCCGGGCCCATCTCCGCGGCGCCCTTCGGGTCGGCCGGCATCCTGCAGATCCCCTGGGCCTACATCCGGCTGATGGGCGGCGAGGGGCTGACCCGCGCCGGGCAGGTGGCCGTCCTCAGCGCCAACTACGTCGCCCGGCGGCTGCACGAGCACTTCCCGGTGCTCTACACCGGCGAGCACGGCCTGGTGGCGCACGAGTGCATCCTCGACCTGCGGGGCCTGACCAAGAGCACCGGCGTCACCGTCGACGACGTGGCCAAGCGGCTCATCGACTACGGCTTCCACGCCCCGACCATGTCCTTCCCGGTCGCGGGGACGCTCATGGTGGAGCCCACCGAGTCCGAGGACCTCGAGGAGATCGACCGCTTCATCGAGGCGATGATCGCGATCCGTGCGGAGATGGACGAGGCCGCGGGGGACGTAGAGCACAGCGCCCTGCGCGGAGCCCCGCACACCGCCCTCAGCCTCGCGGGGGAGTGGGGCGAGGACCTCGCCTACGACCGGATGACCGCGGCCTACCCCGCGGGCGTCGACCCGGACCGGAAGTACTGGCCACCGGTGCGGCGGATCGACGGCGTCTACGGCGACCGCAACCTGGTCTGCTCCTGCCCGCCCCCGGAGGCCTTCGAGGACTGAAGCCCCGGTCTGCCGCGCGGACCAACGTCGCCTTCCTGCAACCTTCATCGCTCTCCAGGGCGATGAAGGTCACAGGAGGCCGACCGCACTCCGGGGCGGGGGATGTGTGGTGATGCAGGCCACAGTGTGTGAGGATTCTGCGCATGGGCCAAGAGGTGAGTCACAGCGAGTTCACGCGGGAGCAGCGCCTGGCGTTCCGGGCGAAGGTCCGTGACGACCTCGACTGCTTCGAGCAGATGCTCGAGGGGAGCAGGTTCGACTTCACCCGACCGCAGATGGGGCTGGAGATCGAGCTCAACCTCGTCGAGGAGGAGGGCCTGACCCCGGCGATGCGCAACCAGGAGGTCCTCGCCGACATCGGCGAGGGCGACTTCCAGGCGGAGGTGGGCCGCTACAACATCGAGCTCAACGTGCCGCCGCGACCCATGGCGGGGGACCAGGCGGTCCGGCTGGAGCGCTGGCTGTCGCAGTCGATGCGACGCGCCGGGGACGCCGCGCGGGCGCATACCTGCCGGGTCGCCTCGATCGGGATCATCCCCAGCCTGCGTGCCGAGCTCTTCGACGCGCCGTGGCTGTCCGAGGGGGTGCGCTACACCGCGCTCAACGACTCGCTCATCCGGGAGCGTGGCGAGGGCTTCGAGCTGGAGCTGGAGGGCCCGACGGGGGAGCGGGTGGAGAGTTTCCACGACACGATCGGGCCGTTGTCCGGGTGCACCTCGGTGCAGCTGCACCAGCAGGTCACGCCGTTGGACTTCCCGGTCTACTGGAACGCCGCCACGGTGATCTCCAGCCTCCAGATCGCCATGGGCGCGAACTCCCCCTACCTCTTCGGCCGGCGGCTGTGGGCCGAGACCCGAATCCCGCTGTTCACCCAGATGACGGACACGCGCTCGATCGAGCTCAAGCACCAGGGGGTGCGGCCCCGGGCCTACTTCGGGCGGTCCTGGATCACCTCGATCTTCGACCTCTTCGAGGAGAACGTCCGCTCCTTCCCGGCGCTGCTGCCCGAGGCCTCGGACGAGGACGCCAAGGCCGTGCTGGCCGCCGGGGAGTGCCGGAGCTGTCCGACCTCAAGCTGCACAACGGCACGGTATGGCGGTGGAACCGACCGATCTACGACATGTCCCAGGGCGTCCCGCACCTGCGGGTGGAGAACCGGGTGCTCCCGGCCGGCCCGACCGCCGTCGACACGGTGGCCAACGCGTGCTTCTACTACGGGTTGCTGGAGTCCTTCACCACGAGCGGGCGGCCGATCTGGACGAAGATGCCCTTCGCCGACGCCGACCGGAACTTCCTGGACGCCGCCAAGCACGGCATCCATGCCACGCAGACCTGGCCGGGGCTGGGGCCGCTCGCGGCGGTGGACCTCGTCGCCGACCACCTGCTCTCCGTCGCGGACGACGGGCTGGCGGCGCTCGGGCTGCGGCGCGAGGTGCGCAACCACTACTTGTCGATCATCGAGGGCCGCTGCCGGGCGGGCACCAACGGTGCGAGCTGGCAGGTCGCGGTCACCGAGGCCTACGAGGACGCCGGCTACGGCCGGGACGAGGCCCTGACGGCGATGTTCGGGCACTACCTGGACAACTCGGAGGACAACATCCCGGTCCACACCTGGGAGGTGCCCACCGTGGAGGCGCGGACGGCTGAGGGCGACCAGCCGGACCGCACGCAGGTGCGTCCCGCCTGACCGCGCCGCTCAGCGGTGGTTCCAGGCCTCGACCGTGGGCTGCTCGCGATGGTGGCCGAGGATGGCGACCGAGCCCACCTGGAAGGTCAGGTGCTGGCCGAAGCGCGGTGCCTGCCGCAGGTAGACGCTGGTGAGGATGCGCAGCGCGTGGCCGTGCCCGACCAGCGCGACGTCGCCGTCGAAGAGGTGCGGCCAGATGCGATCCAGGACGACGCTCGCGCGGGCGGCGACCTGCTCGACCGTCTCGCCAGGCGTGACCCCCGGGACGATCTGGTGGTGGAAGACGTTCCACCGGTAGCCGAGCTCGGACCGGATCTCGGGGGTGCTGCGCCCCTCGTAGCCGCCGTAGTCCCACTCCCGCAGGTCCTCGTCGATCTCGTCGATGCTCAGCCCCGCCAGCTCCGCGGTGCGGCGAGCGCGCTGCAGCGGTGAGCAGCGGACGTGCGAGAAGCTGCGGTCGCCCAGCACCTGCTGCAGACCGGCGGCGGCCTCCTCGCCCTCGGGGAGCAGCGGCAGGTCGGTCAGACCGGTGTGCTGACCGGACTTCGACCACTCGGTCTCGCCGTGGCGGATGAGGATGAGCTGGTGCGGGGGGATGGCGGGTCCGGGGATCTCGGGCGTGGTGTCGCTCATCGCTGGCAGACTACGGGTATGGCTGACGATCCGCACCGTTCGGTGTCCCTGACCCGCACCGGCCCGGGCCACTTCGAGGCCCGCAACGCCCGGGGAGGGAGCATCCCGGTCGGCGACGGGGCGGGCGAGGACGGCACGGCCTTCACGCCGGTGGAGCTGCTCCTGGCCGGGATCGCCGGATGCTCCGGGATCGACATCGACCTGCTGACCTCGCGCAAGGCCCGGCCCGACTCCTTCGAGATCTCCGCCGGTGCGGACAAGGTGCGCGACGAGGACGGCAACCACCTCGGGCCGGTCACCGTGACCGTCCAGGTGACCTTCCCCGAGGGTGAGGACGGCGACGCGGCGCGGGAGCGGCTGCCCGAGGCCGTGGCCATGTCTCGGGACCGCCTGTGCACCGTGTCGCGCACCGTGGCGCTGCCGACCCCGGTCGACTTCGACCTACGCTGACCATCCCGGATGTCCGGGAGCTCGCTGCGCCGCTCCCTGGGGGTCGGTGACGCCGTCACCGTGGGGCTGGGCGCCATGCTCGGTGCCGTTCTCGCCGGGCCGGGAGCGCGTTGCCGCCGTGGTCTCGGTGGTCGTGGTCACCGGGCTCAACCTGCTCGGCGTGCAGCGGTCGGCTGGCGCTGTGGGCGGACCCCGCCACCACGGCGGTCGAGATGGCGTCGCCGGCGCAGCCGCGGGGTGTGCTCGAGGGTGCCGGGCTCTTCTTCTTCGCCTTCGCCGGGTATGCCCGGATCGCGACTCTGGCGGAGGAGGTCACCGAGCCGGGCCGCGTCGTCCCGCGCGCCGTGCTGGTCTCGCTGGGGGTCGGGCTGGGGGTCTCGCGGACCACGGTGGCGATGGCGCGAGACGCGCACCTGCCCCGACGCCTCGCGCGGGTGTCGGGGGAGCGGGGTGTGCCCCGGGCCGCCGAGCTGGCCGTCGGCGTCGTCGTGCTCGTGGTCGTCCTGGTGGCGGACCTGCGTGGCGCCATCGGCTTCTCCAGCTTCGGCGTCCTGCTCTACTACGGGGTCGCCAACGCCAGCGCGCTCACACTGCGCGGCGACTGGCCGGGCGCGCCGGTCGTGCCGGCGCTCGGTCTGGCCGGCGCTCGGTCTGGCCGGCTGCGTGCTGCTCGCCGTGTCACTCCCGACGGCCGCCGTCCTGGGTGGGTCCGGCCTGCTCGCCCTGGGCCTGGTCGGCTGGCTGTTGACCGGGCGCCGGCACGCTGCGGGGTGAGGAGTCCGTGGCATTCTCCGGGCCCTTCTCCGAGGGAGGGGCCGCCCGCGGCTGGTCCGCCGGCCCGGCGTGCAGGTGCCCGGCATCACGCAGGTGCTCCTGCACCCGGTGGGCGCCCTTGACCCCGAGCAGCGCACGGGGGTGGATGGCCTGCCCGGCCCGGACCACGGAGATCTGCCCGTTCGGCTCCAGCACGACCAGCGCGGCCTGGGAGAGGTGGCTGACGCCGGCCTGGCGCAGCGAGCTCCACAGCATCGGCATGGTCAGCCCGTAGATGCGCAGCGCGTCGTTCTGCACCTTGCCGGCGACGACCAGCACCGCCGCGCGTGCCCGTGACTGCGCGTCGAGCTGCGGCAGCGGCAGCCGTCGCAGGTTGCGGAAGGTCACCTCGAGCCCGGCCAGCGTGCCCAGCGCGATGAGCCCGCCGGTGAGCGTCGGCACGTGACCCATCGTCGAGCGACCCACGATCGCGCCGAGGACGGTGACGATCGCGAGGTCGAGGCTGCGAGGGCTGGAGTAGAGACGTTGTCCCCACAGCCGCAGCACGGCGCCGAAGACGAAGTAGATCGTGATCGTGCTGAGCACCACGGCGATCGCCCCGGCGGGCGTGATGCCGATGTAGTGCCACAGGTCACGCATGACCCTCATCGTCGCAGATGGCGACGGGAAAACCGGTGGCGGTGCCGACGTCGTGTCGGGCACGCTTGCACCCATGGCACAGGACACGACGAGCGGGACGGCATACCGCTGGAGCACGCTGGGCGCCGCCGACGTCGAGGCGTGGTCGGACCTGGTGAACCACCTGGCGACCGTGGACGGCACCGAGGAGTTCCTGTCCGCGGAAGACCTGGCCGAGGAGCTGCAGGCACCCGGTCACGACCCGGAGCAGGACACGTGGGCCGCCTGGGACGGCGACACCATGGTGGGGTATGCCTCGGTCAGCGCACCCAGGACGCCGGACCGGGACGGGCAGTCGCGGGGGTACATCGGTGGCGGCGTGCGGCTGGAGCACCGCGGCAGGGGGCTGGGCAGCGCGCTGCTGGACCGGGCCGAGCCGCGGGCCGAGCACCTGGCCCTGGAGCGGCACCCGGACCTCACCGGGTACCTCTCGGCCGACGGCGGGCTGGAGGGGTCCAGCGCCCGTGTGCTGCTCGCGGACCGCGGGTATGCCGTCGCCCGCTACTACAACTACCTCACCCGGGGCCTGGACGACCTACCGGCCGTGGGGGAGGTCGCCGGTGTCGAGCTCGACGACCCCACCGACGCCGACCTGGAGGACACCAGGCTCGCCCACAACGCCGCCTTCGCCGACCACTGGGGGTCGGGGCCGGTCGACGCCGAGCGCTGGCGGGACATGTGGACCTCGCGCAGCTCGCGTCCCGCGGTGTCCACCCTCGCCCGTGGTCGGGGAGGTCCGCTGGACGGGCAGGTGCTGGCCTACGTGCTGCTGGGGCAGTGGGTGGACCGTGAGGCCTACGTGTCGATCCTCGGGACCATCCCGTCGGCCCGGGGCCGGGGGATCGCCGCCGTCGCGCTGGCGCGGTCGATGAGGCTGGTCGCCGAGTCCGGCGACTACGACCTCATCGGGCTGGACGTGGACTCCGAGAGCCTGACGGGCGCCACCCGGCTCTACGAGCGGCTCGGCTTCGGCCTCAAGCTGCAGACGGCGGCGATGCGCAGGCCGCTGCCACCGGTCTGACCCACCGGCCCCGGCGCCGGCACCTGACGCCTAGGGTGGGGCGGGTGAGCACCACTGACCCTGCCGGGCCGCTCGCGCAGACCGTCATCGGCGATCCCGGCAACCCGACCGTCGTCTTCTGCCACGGCCTGCTGGGCCGGGGCCGCAACTTCACCGGTGTCGCCAAGGCGCTGCAGCCAGACTTCCGCTGCGTGCTGCTGGACATGCCCGACCACGGCCGCTCGCCCTGGACCGAGCGCATCGACTACGCCACCGCCGCGGCGCTGCTCGTGGAGCAGCTCGAGCACCTGGCGACCGACGGGCCGGTGCACCTCGTGGGCCACTCCATGGGTGGTAAGACGGCGATGACCGCGGCCCTGCTGGCGCCGCACCTCGTGGACCGGCTCGTCGTCGTCGACATCAGCCCCACCGGGTCCGGGGAGGTGAGCGAGTTCGAGCACCTGCTGGGCTCGCTGCTGGCGCTCGACCTGTCGGCCGTCACCTCGCATGGGCAGGCGGACCGCGAGCTCGCCGCCTCGGTCGGGTCGCCCGCCCTGCGCGGCTTCCTGCTGCAGAACCTGCGGCGGGACCCGGGGACCCAGACCTTCGGCTGGCAGCCGAACCTCGAGGTCCTCCGTCGCGACCTGCCGACGATCACCGGCGACATCCCGCACGAGGACCGCACCTTCGAGGGGCGGGTGCTGTGGATCGCCGGGGGGGAGTCGCCCTACATCACCGAGGCGCACGAGGGGCCGATGCGGGCGCTCTTCCCCCGCACCGTCCAGGTCACCCTCAAGGGCGCCGGGCACTGGGTCCACTCCGAGCAGCCGGAGGCCTTCACCGCGACGCTGCGGCACTTCCTGGGCGGGCGTGCAGCGACCGTGAGAGCCTGAGCCATGGCACGCTTCCTCGACATCCACCCGGTCGACCCGCAGCCCCGGCTCGTCGCGCAGGTGGCGCAGGTGCTGCGGGAGGGCGGTCTGGCGGCCTTCCCCACGGACGCCTGCTACAGCCTCGGCGCGCATCTCGACGACCCGGACGCCAAGGCGCGCATCGTGGCGATCCGGCAGGTCGACGAGCGGCACCACTTCACCCTCATGTGCGCCGACTTCTCCCAGCTCGGGCAGTTCGTGCAGCTGGACAACGCCGTCTTCCGGGCCGTCAAGGCGGCGACCCCCGGGTGCTACACCTTCATCCTGCCCGCCACCAAGGAGGTGCCCCGGCGGCTCCTGCACCCCAAGAAGCGGACGGTGGGCGTGCGCATACCCCAGGACCCGATCTGCCGGGCGCTGCTCTCGGAGATGGGCGAACCGCTGCTCACCAGCACGTTGCTCATGCCGGGGGAGGAGGAGCCGCTGGGCTACGGGTGGGAGGTCAAGGAGCGGCTGGAGCACGTGGTCGACGTCGTCGTCGACGGCGACCAGACGGGCTGCGAGCCGACCACCGTGGTCGACCTCTCGGAGGGGTATGCCGAGGTGCTGCGCGTCGGGTCCGGCGACCCCGCGCCGTTCTCCTGAGCCGGCGGTGGCTCAGGCGAGGGAGAGGAAGAGCTTCTCCAGGCGGGCAAGGTCGACCTCGCCGTCCTCATCGGCCAGGCACTGGCGCAGACCGCTCGCGATGATGGTGTAGCCGGCCCGGTCCAGGGCCTTGCTCACCGCCGCCAGCTGGGTCACGACCTCCTCGCAGTCCCGCCCCTGCTCGAGCATCCGGATCACGGCCGCCAGCTGCCCGTGCGCACGGCGCAACCGGGTGATCGAGGGCCTGACCTGCTCCGGATCGAGCTCCACGGGGTCAGTCCTGCGAGCGTTCCCAGCCCAGGCCGCCGACGTCCGCGCCGAGCTCCTGGTCGACCTCGCGCTCGATGTAGTCGCGGCGCTCGGTCGTGGGGGCCTCGACCTCGAACAGCAGACCGGTCCGCTCGTCCTGCTGGACGGTGATGCGCACCTGCCCGCCGTCCCGGAAGGGCACGGTGTAGCCGTCCTGCTCGCGCAGCGACCCACGGTGCAGCTGCGAGCGCTCCATGTAGTCCTCCAGCACGGCGCCCGGCTCCGGCACCGACAGGAAGGCCGAGCTGCGCTCGTGGCCGGCGGAGGACACGGCCTCGAAGGTGTTGGGCATCGCTCTGGCACTTCCTCGTCGTCGGAGATGTCGCGGAGCCCCCATCATGGCAGAGACGCGGGTCCGGCGAGCGGACGACCCGCCTCAGCGGCGCGAGAGCAGGACGGCCACCTCGTGATGCCGGGTCTGGGGGAACATGTCGAACATCCGCGCCCGCCGCACCCGGTATGCCGGCATCCGGGCCAGGTCCTCGGCCAGCGTGGCCGACGCGCAGCTGGAGTAGACGACGTGGGGTATGCCGGAGGAGTCCAGCCAGCGGGACAGCGTCTCGCCGAGCCCTCGCCGGGGCGGGTTCACCACCACCAGGTCGGGCCGGTCCTGCGGGGGCGCGGCCAGGGCATGGTCGGTCGCGTCGGCGGCGACGAAGCGCAGTCCCGCGGCGGTGTCTGCGCCCAGGTCGGCACGGCTGCACCGGGCGCCGCGGACGGCCTCCGCGGACACCTCGACCCCGGTGACAGCTCGACCGGGCGCGGCCACGTGGACGGCGAAGCCCCCGACCCCGCAGTAGAGGTCCCAGACGGCGCTCGGGGCGAGGTCGGCCACCCACGCCGCGACCTGGCCGTAGAGCGCGGTGGCGACGGCGGTGTTGGTCTGGAAGAAGCTCCGGGTGCCGAGGTGGAGGATGACCTCGCCGACCCGCATGGGCAGGGTCGCCTCGTCGGTGAGCAGCTCCTCCTCAGGGCCCTCGAGCACCGCAGCATGCGCCGGCTGCAGGTTGATGCTGGCCACCCGGAGGCGAGGCAGGTCGGCGCGGGCGCGCACGGCGTCGACCAGCCCGGTCACCCGCCGCCGCTGGCCGGGGGAGCGCAGGACCACCCGCGCCATGAGCTCGCCGTCGGGGGAGTGGGTCAGCAGGACGTGCTTCAGCTCGCCCTGGCGGGTCGGCACGTCGTAGGGGGTCAGCCCGGCGTCGGCGAGCAGGGCGGGCAGGGACTCCACCACGGTGGCCAGGCCGGGTTCGTAGAGGCCGCACCCCCGCAGGTCGATGCCGTGGCCGGCGGCGTCGAGGATGCCCACGGTGGGGGCGGCCTTGCTCCCGCCGATCACGAGCTTGGCCTTGTTGCGGAAGTGGGACTCGCGGCTGGGCACCGCCTCCGCCCACGCCTGCCCGGCGACGTGCGCCGACAGGGTCGCGGCCACGGACGCCTGCTTCTCGGCGAGCTGGGCGGCGTACGGCTGCCCCATGAGGGTGCAGGACTGGCACGCTCCCGCGTCGAAGTAGTCGCACCGCACCGCGACAGCCTAGCGAGCGCCTAGGGGCGACCCCCGGTGCGCAGGCTGTCGACGGACCACCGTCCCGCCCCGGTGAAGGTCAACGGGAGGACGAGGGCCACGAGCAGCAGGACGGTCGCGCCGGTGAGGGAGCCGTCCTCGGCGAGCGGCCGGTAGCCCTCGGCCAGGAACACCCCGAGCGTCCACACCGCCGCGAGCAGCGCGGTGAGGAGGAAGGCGGACGGGCGGGTGAACAGTCCCAGGAGGAGCAGGACGGGCAGCCCCACGGCGGCGAGCATGAGCACCCAGGCGAAGAAGTCCGGGGCCTGGGAGCCGAGCAGGGTCTCGTCGACCCGGGCCGTGAACCGGGGCATGTCGGCCGCCGCGTGGAGTCCCTGCGGGACCAGCAGGAGAGAGCCGGCGCGCAGGAGCAGCAGGCCGAAGTCGAGCGACGCGCCCGTGCGCCTCCACCGGACCGGTGACGGCATACCCCTCGTCCCACAGGTCGCCGACCTCGCGGTGGTAGTCGGAACCGTCGTTGGGCCTGTCGCCGTGCTCGGGATCGGCGCTCTGGGTCATCGCCCCACTGTCCCAGGAAGGCGGCGCCTCGACCCGGGACCCGGCGGCGTGTCCGCGAGGTGGGTCAGGACCGGTTCAGCTCCTCCCGCAGCGCGGCGGCGTCCGCGGCGAGGTCCTCCTGGTCCCGCGGCCCCTTGCGGCCGAGGTCGAAGTCCCCCGGGTCGGAGGTGGGGAAGACGTGGACGTGCGCGTGCGGGACCTCGAAGCCCTGGACGATGACGCCGACCCTGTCGGCGCCGTAGACGCGCTGCTGGGCACGGCCGATGGTCGCGCAGACGTCCATCAGGTGGGCCAGGGTCTCCTGCGGCAGGTCCACCCAGTGGTCGACCTCCTGCCGCGGGACGACCAGGACGTGACCGGGGGTCAGCGGCTCGATGTCGAGGAAGGCGGCGCACACCTCGTCGCCCCACACGACGTGGCCGGGGATGTCGCCCTCGATGATCTTGGTGAAGATGGTCGCCATGCACCGAGCGTAGTGAGCCTCCGGGCGCCTTGCACTGGTAGCGCACCGGTGGTGTGCCTCAGGTGGCCGAGGTCGCGCGACCCGCGCGAGGCACAGCGGCCGGCTGAGCCTGTCGAGCTCGGTCGACCTCGACGCCGCCCAGGGCCTCGGAGGTCGGCGGGAGCGGGTGCGGCGGCGTGCCTGGCGGACCGTGCTCGGCGGGGTTGCCACACTGGGCGCCATGGCGGACCTGACCGAGCCCTGCCCCAACTGCGGCACCCTGATGCGCTGGGAGACCTCGCACGAGCGGTGCGACGGCTGCGGGTGGATCAGGCCCTGCTGCGAGGGCGCCCCGTGCCCGGGGTAGGCCGCGCGCAGGCCCTGGCCGCCGCCCTGGCGACCTGGTTCGTGCTCGTCCTGCTCCTGGGCGCCGTCGGCTTCAGCGTCGGGGTCGCCCTCGCGGCGGCCTGCGAGGGCGGCCTGGAGTGCCTGAACCACCTCTTCGGCGGAGCCCTCGTCGGGGCGCTCGCGGGAGCCCTGGTCGCGGCCGTCCTCGCCCGGCGGTGGATGCGCTGGTGGTGGCTGCCGACGACCCTGGTGCTGCTCGTGCCGGGCGCGATGCTCGCCGAGGTCGACGACACGCTCTCGATCGTGCTGGTCCTGCTCGCGCCCGTCGTGGCCGGACTCACCGCGGTGCGGCCGGGCGAGCGGGACGAGGACACGGGGGAGCGGCAGCCCGGCTGGTGGCCGGGCCTGGTCGCCCTGGGCGTGGCGGCCGCTCTCGCCCTGGGCACGTGGTTCGTCCTGGAGCGGCAGGACCGGCGGGCGGCGATCGCCGAGGTCGAGGCGGTCGAGGCGCTCGGTGTCGAGCTCGTGGCGCCGGTCGACCGCGACGATCTGCGCATACCGACGATGACGGCGCTCTCCGGGGACGACGTGAGGTACACCCTGGCACGCGGGGAGCACCCGGAGGTGTCCTACCTCGACGTGGCACTGCGTCCGGAGGGTGGCGACTGCGCCTCGCTCACCGAGCATCGTCCCTGCGAGCGGCTCGGCGACGGCCTCAGTGTCTACCGGAATCCCGAGAATGACCACTGGGTCGTCTACGTCGACCTCGGCGAGAGCCATGCACGCCTCAGCGACGGCACCGGCACCGGCCGTGCGCCGGGCTGGACCGAGGACGAGGCGGTGCAGCTGGCGCTCGAGCTGGAGCCGGTCGACGCCGCCTGGCTGGTCGACGCGGAGGAGCGATGACGTCGGGACGGGAACCCAGAACAGTCAGGCGACGTCTCGCCGACCGGGTGGCCGGGGAGCGACTCTGTGACGGCGACTTTACATAATGTCGCTTATCGGCGTTATACGCCGACCGGGCCAGTCGGGAGTGACCCACGGTCGCCCCTCACGGACCTGGGCAAGCCTGTGCACCAGATGCAGCGTCGAGAACGGCGCTTCGCGTGCACATCCTTGCCCAGGTGCCGGAATCCTCGTCCGGTGCACACCCGTCCTCAGGCGCCCGGAGGCTGGTCCGGGTCCGCCGGGCCGTCGACGTTGACGGTGGGCGCGCCGGAGCCGCAGCGCACGATGACCGCTCGTGAGGGTTGGTCGCCAGGGTTCGACTCGCGGTGGACCGCCCCGGCGGGCACCCGGACGAAGTCGCCGGGCCCGGCCTCGACCACCTCGGCGCCACCGGGTCCGGACTCCAGCCGGAACGTCCCCGAGACGATGTAGAGCGTCGTCTCGTGCTCGCCGTGGTGGTGCCACCCGGTGACCGCACCGGGCTCGGTGTCCACCGTGCCGGTCCACATCCCGTCGCCGTGCTCGGCCCGCCGTCGGCTCATGCCCGGCGTCGGGTCCGCCGCCACCAGCGACCCGTCCCCGATGAGGCGGCAGGGGGTCGCCGCGCTGCGATCCTGCGTCATACCTCATTCGACCGCAGGCGTCGTCCTGCTGTCCACTCCCCCGTGCCGCGGATCGACCGCCGACCGGGCACGCGGACCCCCGGGCACGGCCGGTATACCTTGTGCTCCGAGGAACGAGCGAGAGGGCGGGACGGATGCCGTAGGAGCAGGACGACGGCGTGGAGCGCAACCTGTTCTGGCGCGCTGTCCACCGGGTGGACACCTCGCGCCCGGTCCGTGCCTTCGTCCGCTACCTGCTCGTCCGGGGCAACCTGTCCGCGGGCGGGGTGACGATCTCGGCGCTGGTCTCCCTGGTCGCCCTCGTGACCATCCTCACCAACGGCTTCCGGGCCACCCTCGGCCGGCAGCCCGAGCTCTTCGACCGGGTGATCCAGGCGATCAACACCGCCTTCCCGGGCCTGGTCGACGACGGCAGCAACGACGGCATCATCGACCCCGACCGGCTGGTTCTGGAGCAGTCGCTCACGCTGGCGACGATCATCTCGATCCCGGTGCTGCTGTGGACCGCGACCAACGTCATGACCGGGCTGCGCAACAGCGTGCGGTCGATGTTCGGCCTGACCGGCGCGCCGTTGCGCCCGGTGCGCGGCAAGGGCTGGGACGCCCTCGGGGTGGTCCTGCTCAGCCTGGCGGTGCTGCTGTCCTCGCTGCTGCTCAGCGGCTCGACCGGGCTGGCCCGCTCGGTCATCGAGGAGCTCGACATCAGCGGCGGCGCCAGCGTGCTCCTCATCCGGATCGCCGCCGTGACGGCGGCCTTCGTCGTCGACGCCGTCGTCTTCTACCTCCTCTTCCGGGTCGCGGCCAAGGTGCGGATGCCGTGGCGCGACGCCCTCAAGGGAGCGCTGCTCGGCGCGACCGGCTGGGGGCTGCTGCGTCTCGCCGGCACCCAGGTCATTGGCGGCTGGGACAACCCGCTCTTCGCCTCCTTCGCCGTGCTGGCGACGCTCATCGTGTGGATCAACCTCGGCTTGCGCTGGGTGCTGTTCACCGCAGCCTGGACGGCCAACCCGCCGCACACCAACCTCCCCGTCGTCCCCACCGAGGTGCACGCCAAGGAGACCCCCAACTACGTGACCCAGAGCGCCCCGCACACCCTCGGCTGGCCGCACCACGAGGTCACCGGCACCCTCATCCCCCACAACGGCGTTGTCGGCCACAACGACACGGCCGCGGAGCCCAGCGACACTCCCCTGCGCGACTCGTAGGCTCCGGTCATGGACGCCGCGACCTACAGCATCTACGCGGTGCTGCTGCTGATCGAGTACGGCCTGAAGATCTGGGCCACCGGCGCCGTCCCGGAGAACCGCCGCCCGGCCGCGTCGTCTGCGTGGCTGCTGTTCATCCTCTTCGTGCCCGTGCTGGGTTTCCCGCTCTACTTCCTCATCGGCAGCAAGTACGTCTCCGGGCGGCGGCACGACATCCAGCGGCAGGCCAACCAGCTGCTGGCCGACCACGCCGACACCCTGCCCGACCTGCCGCAGGTGCAGCCCGAGCCGGACCTGGAGTCGATCCTGGGCATGAACCGGCGACTGACCGGCCTGTCCTGCGTCAGCGGCGCCTGCGAGGGGGTATACCCGGACACCGGTGACTTCTTCGCGGCGATCGCGGAGGCCGTCGACGGCGCGCGGGACTTCGTACACGTCGAGTTCTACATCGTGTCCTGGGACGGGAGCACCGACGTCGTCTTCCAGGCCCTGGAGCGGGCCGCCGCCCGGGGCGTCGAGGTCCGGCTGCTGCTGGACCACCTCGGCTCCCGCAAGTACCCGGGCCGCAGGGAGCTGCGCCGGCGGATGAGCGAGGCCGGCATCGACTGGCACCTCATGATGCCGCTCGAACCGCTGCTGGGGCAGTGGCGTCGGCCGGACCTGCGCAACCACCGCAAGCTCGTGGTCGTCGACGGCGAGACCGCCTTCGTCGGCTCGCACAACCTCATCGACCCGGCCTACGGGAGCGCGAAGAACGCCAGGATCGGCCGCGCCTGGAGCGACGTCTCCGTCGAGGTCAGCGGCGACGTCGTGCTCCAGGTGTCCGCCGTCTTCGTGACCGACTGGTTCACCGAGACCGACGAGGACCTGGACCGGGAGCGATTCTTCCCCGACCAGCCCGACCTCGTCCCGGGTGGCGCGGCGCACGCGATGCAGCTCGTGCCCTCGGGGCCCGGCTTCCCCACCGAGCCCAACTGGCGGCTCTCTTCCGATCCTTCGCGCTGACCTACGAGATCATGCTGCTCGCCTTCGGGGGCCGACCTGGTCCGGGAGCTGCAGACCAACGACGTGGCCTACCGCGCGGCCTCCCGGCAGCTCACGCCGGAGGAGTGGATGGCGCGGCCCTGGCACCAGCGCCACGTCGACAACGTCTGCCGCCTCACCGCCGCGCTGATGTGAGCCGGTGCAGGCGGACGCCCTCCCGCCTGCACCGGCGGCGGGCGCGGCCTACGGTGGGCAGATGCATACCCTCCGCGACGGCACCCCGGTCCCCCACGTCGGCTTCGGCACCTATCCCCTGCGTGGCGAGGAGGGGATCGAGGCGATGCTCTCGGCGCTCGAGGTGGGCTACCGCTACCTCGACACGGCGGTCAACTACGAGAACGAGCCGGAGGTGGGTGAGGCGCTGCGCCGCAGCGGTCTGCCCCGCGAGGACGTGCTCGTGGCGACGAAGATCCCCGGCCGGGCGCACCGGCGCGACGCGGCGATCACCAGCGTGGAGGAGTCGCTGGAGCGGCTGGGCCTGGAGCAGGTCGACGTCGCCCTCGTCCACTGGCCCAACCCCTCGCAGGGCCACTACGTCGAGGCCGTCGAGGCCCTGATCGAGTGCCGCGACCGGGGCCTGGTGCGGTATGTCGGCACCAGCAACTACACCGAGTCCCACCTGCGCGAGGTGCTGGCGGCGACCGGCGAGGCGCCGGTCCTCAACCAGGTCGAGTGCCACCCGCTCTTCCCGCAGCAGGAGATGCTCCGCGTCCACGAGGAGCTGGGCGTGCTCACCCAGGCCTGGAGCCCGCTCGGCAAGCAAGAGGCGCAGTACGACGCCGCGCCGGTGACCGAGGCCGCCGAGCGGGCCGGGGTCTCTCCCGCCCAGGTCATCCTGCGCTGGCACCTGGACCGGGGCGTCATGCCGCTGCCGAAGTCCGGGACGAGGAGCCGCCAGGAGTCCAACCTGGACGTCCTGGGCTTCGAGCTCGTGCCGGAAGAGGTCGAGGCCATCACGGCGCTCGGTCGCCCGGACGGCCGCCTCTTCGACGGCGACCCGGAGACGCACGAGGAGATGTAACGCCCGTCCACAGGGTCGGCCCGGGCCTCCCGCCGTCCACAGATCTCGGCGGTCCTCTCCCCCGCCGCCGTGCCGCGGCCCAGGGTGGTGGCATGGCGACGACGACGGCGGCACCGGCCAACGAGGTGCACCTCGCGGGGAGAGTCAGCGGTGAGCCGACCGAGCGTGAGCTGCCCAGCGGTGACGTGCTGGTGCAGCTGCGCGTGGTGGTCCCGCGACCGGCAGCACGCGGCCGCAGCGCCGCGGGGTCCCGGCAGCGCGTGGACACGATCGATGTGACCTGCTGGAGTGCCCGCTCGCGCCGGGCGGCGCTGCGGCTGGCCGACGGCGCGGGGGTCGAGGTCACCGGCGCGCTGCGTCGGCGCTTCTTCCGGACCGGCGCCGGCGCCGCGTCGCGGTACGACGTCGAGGCCACCTCGGTCCGCGAGGTGTCGCTGGAGTGACCCGTGTCGGGCGGGCCGGCCTGAGCGCGTCGGGACCGTCGCCGACCCGGCGTCAGCAGAGCCGGCGCAGCCCGGGCACCCGCCGCAGCAGCAGCACCAGCAGCCAGACCCGGTCGCGCAGGAAGTCGCCGGAGCCCCGGAAGCGGGCCGGGTCGAGCGCGAGCGCCCCGGACAGCATGACGAAGACCGGCACCACCCACAGCAGCGGCAGGTCGAGCGCCCGTGCGACCCACCCGTCGACCGCGCCCACCCCCGGTGGGTCCTGGGTCGCGGGCAGCCGCCGCCCGCCCCACGTAGCCTGGGCACCATGTCAGCCGAACACCTGCCCGCCCGGACCCACGAGGCCGGGCCCTCCCGTCTGGTGGCCTACGACCACGGGGCGCACCTGGCCACCTGGGAGCTGGCCGGGGCGCCGGTCGTGTGGTGCAGCGAGGAGGCCGTCCTCGACGGCAGCAAGGCGATCCGCGGCGGCGTCCCGGTGTGCTTCCCCTGGTTCGCCGACGGGCCCGCCGGGGACCTGTCCCCCGCCCACGGTGTCCTGCGCACCGCCACCTGGCACCTCGACACCGCGACCGGCGACGAGGTCTGGGCCTGGACGATCACGGACCAGGACGTCGTGGGGAGCCCCGGCGCCGAGCACGTCGCCGGTCCGTTCCGGGTGAGGTATGCCGTCGCGCTCGGGCAGGAGGACGACGCGCCCGCCCTCGACCTGCGCCTCACGGTGCACAACCCTGGCGCGGCGCCGCTCCCGGTGGAGGTCGCGCTCCACACCTATCTCGGTGTCGCCGACGCGACGACGGCCACGGTGCACGGCCTTTCCGGCGCGGAGGCCCTCGACAAGGTCACCGGGCGTCGCGGCCGGGTCGAGGGCGCCGTCGGGTTCGAGGGCGAGACCGACCTCGTCGTCGACTCCCCCGGCTCGCCGGCGGTCGAGGTCCGGGACGGCACCCGCGCGCTGCGCGTGCGCTCGCACGGAGCCACGCAGACCGTCGTGTGGAACCCCGGGGCGGAGAAGGCCGCCGCCATGAGCGACCTCGGCACGCAGGAGTGGCGCGAGTTCGTCTGCGTCGAGACCGCCGCCACCGCGGGCCTGGGCCTGACCCTCGACCCGGGCGCGACGCATACCCTGGGGTGCACGATCGCCGTCCACCCCGCGAGCTGACCCGGAGGCCCGAGCGCATGCAGGAGAACGCCACCGGCGACGACGCCCCGTCGCTCGACGAGGGGCACGGCCTGGCGGGCGACGAGACGCCCCCGGGCGAGGTGCCGCCCGCCGATCCTGCCCGCCGCGACGAGGACGCCAGCGCGGGGTCCTCTCCGACCGAGCCGGAGGCGGCCCGACCGGAGGTCGACCGCGGCGCGCTGATCCTGCAGGGCCTGCGGGGTGCCGCGGCCTGGTCCTGGCGGTTCCTGCTCGTCGTCGCGGCCGTCGTCGTCATCCTCTACGCCCTCGGGCGCGTGTGGGTGGGCGTGCTGCCCATCATCCTGGCCCTCATCGTCAGCTCGGTCCTCTGGCCGCCCGTGCGCTGGCTCCGCCGGCACCGGTGGCCGGGCGGCCTCGCGGCGGCGGCGGTGCTCCTCGCGGCGCTGGGGATCTTCAGCGGCATCATCGCCGCGATCGCCCCCGGCATCACCGGACAGGTGCGCCAGGTGGCCACCAACGCCGCGACCGGCGCCGACCTGGTGCTCACCTGGCTGTCCGGGCCACCGGTCAACCTGCAGAGCGACCAGCTCGACACCTACGTCGCCCGGGCCGCGGACTGGCTGCAGTCACGGGCCAGCGTGCTGGCCGAGGGCGCGCTGTCCACCCTCACGGCGGTCGGCTCGATCATGGTCACGACGATCCTCGTCCTGGTGCTCACCTTCTTCTTCCTCAAGGACGGGCACGCCTTCCTGCCCTGGCTGCGCAAGACGGTGGGTCGCAGCGCCGGGCTCTACCTGACTGAGGGGCTGGCCCGGGTCTGGGTGACCCTCGGCGGGTTCCTGCGCGCCCAGGCCGTGGTGGCTGCGGTGGACGCCCTCTTCATCTGGTGCTCTTCGGTGTGCCGCTGGCCTTCGCCCTGGCGGTCATCACCTTCTTCCTGTCCTTCATCCCCATCGTGGGCGCCTTCGTGGCCGGGGGCCTGGCCGTCCTGGTCGCCCTGGTGTCCAACGGCTGGGTCACCGCGCTGTGGGTCGTCCTCATCGTCATCGCCGTGCAGCAGGCGGAGAGCACCCTCGTGGCGCCGATGATGCACAGCAGGGTCATGTCGATGCACCCGGTGATCGTGTTGCTCGGGGTGGCGGCCGGCGGGACCCTGTGGGGTGTCCTCGGCGCCTTCCTGGCGGTCCCGGTCCTGGCCAGCGTGCTGACGCTGGTGCGCTTCGGCAGCGAGCACCTCGACCTGCGCACCGGTCAGCTGCACGCCGACGACCTGCGCAACGTGACGCCCCAGGGGCGCCAGGCCGCCGCGCTGGCCGAGAGTGCGGCACCCCTCTTCGCGCTCCGCGCCCGGCAGGCATACCTGCAGGCGGAGGACGAGCGCGGCGCGGCCCAGGTGGCCATGCTCGGTCGCACCGGCGAGCTCGCCGCGTCGCTGCGGGACCGCATCCTGTCCCCCATCCTGCGCCGCGACCGGGACCGGCACGCCGCCGACGACCAGGAGATGCGGCCCCCGACCTGACGCAGGACACCCCCGGCCCGAGGGGCCAGGGGTGTCGTGCGTGCGGCGGGCCACTCAGGGCCCGCGGTGGGTCACCGAGAGGAGTCCTTCCAGGCGTCCTTGACGTTCTCGCCCGCCTGCTTGACGTCGGCGCTCGTCTGGTCGGCCTTGCCCTCGGTCTCCATCCGCTCGTTGTCGGTGGCGTCGCCGAAGGCCTCCTTGGCCTTGCCCGAGGCCTCCTCGGCCTTGTTCGAGATCTTGTCGCCGATTCCCATACCGGCTCCTTTCGTCGTGGTCAACGACCTCAGCCTCGTCCCGGGTATGCCCGACCGCAAGCCGAAGAGGCACGTCGCGCCTCCCCCACGCCGGGGCCCGGGTCGCTAGCGTGTGCGCCATGACCTCTCCCCCGGTGCCGCGGGCCGACCCGGCGGCCGAGCGCACCCGGGCCCACCAACGGGCGTTCGGGTGGTACGACTGGGCCAACTCGGCCTACGTCACCACCACCGGCACGGTGCTCATCGCCCCCTACCTGACCGCGCTGGCGCGGGCCGACGCCTGCCCCGACCTCGCGGAGGGGCAGCGGTGCGAGCAGATGCTGTCCGTGCTCGGGATCCCGGTGGCCGTCGGGGCCGTGGCGCCCTACACCATCACCGTCGCGACCCTCGTCTCCGCCGTGGTCCTGCTCTTCGTCGGGGCGATCGCCGACCGCCACCCACGCCCGACCCGGCTGCTCGGCGGGCTCGCCTGGGTCGGCGCGGCCGCGGCCGCGTCCATGTTCTTCCTGCAGGGGAGCAACTGGCAGCTCGGCGTGCTGCTCATCGTCGTGGCGAACCTCTGCCTGGGCGCCTCGACCGTCGTCTACGACGCGCTGCTCGTCCGCGTCGCCGCGCCGGACGACCGCGACCGCGTCTCCTCCCGGGCCTGGGCCCTGGGCTACCTCGGTGGCGGCATCCTGCTCGCCCTCAACCTCGGTCTCATGCAGGCGCACGAGGCGCTGGGGATCTCCTACACCATGGCCGTGCGTCTCAACCTGCTCTCGGCCGGGCTGTGGTGGGGGTTGTTCACCCTCATCCCGGTGATCGGCCTGCGCCGCATCCGCGGCACCACCGCCGCCCCGGTGGAGCGCTCCGCGGGCGTCCTGGGCGGCACGCTCACCCAGCTCCGGGACACCTTCGGGGACCTGCGGGGCTACCCGCACACGCTGCTGTTCCTGCTCGCCTACCTGTTCTTCAACGACGGCATCCAGACCGTCATCTCCTCGGCCAGTCTCTACGGCAGCGAGGCGCTGGGCTTCGACACCAGCCAGCTCATCATCACCATCCTGCTGGTGCAGTTCGTCGCCTTCGGGGGAGCCTCGTGTTCGGCGCGATCGCCTCGCGCCTGGGCGCCAAGCGCACCGTCCTCGGCGGGCTGGTGATGTGGACGTTGGTCGTTGCCTTCGCCTACTTCGTGCCGACCGGTGCCTTCACGATCTGGCTGGTCTGCGCTGTCTTCATCGGCACGGTCATGGGCGGGACCCAGGCGTTGTCCCGGTCGCTCTACTCCCAGCTCGTGCCGGCCGGCAAGGAGTCGGAGTACTTCAGCTTCTACCAGGCGATGGAGCGCGGGACGAGCTGGTTCGGCACCCTCGCCTTCGGCCTGACCTACCAGCTCACCGGCTCCTACCGGCCGGCGATCCTGGTGACCATCGCCTTCTTCGTGCTCGGCGGCCTCGTCCTCACCCGGGTGAACATGCGGCGCGGCATCGAGATGGCCGGCAACGAGCAGCCACGCATCGTCTAGATCGGGCCTTTCGCCCGCCCCCCGGGACGACGAACGGGGCGCGGCACGCTCCTCGCGTGCCACGCCCCGTCCGGTCAGTCGTCCTGGTGCGACGAGCGGTGGGCCTCAGGCCGTGCGCTTGCGCCGCGGCTTCTCCCCGCGCATCTCGCGCAGCAGCCCGAGGCGCTCCTCGAGCAGCTCCTCCAGCTCGGGGATGGAGCGGCGCTCCAGCAGCATGTCCCAGTGGGTGCGCTGCGGCTTGGTCGCCTTGAGCTCCGGCTCCGGGCCGTTCTCGAGCTTGGCGTCCAGCCCGCACCGGCACTCCCAGATCGGGGGGATCTCGGCCTCGACGGAGAACGGCAGCTCGCTGACGTGCCCGTCCGGGCAGACGTAGCGGCTGATCTCACGGTCGCTGAAGGAGACGCCCTCGTCGCTCTCGAAGGACAGCCAGCTCAGGTTGGTGCCGCGAAGGGACCTCTCTGCCATGTGTGTTCCACTCCCATCGTGTCGTGATCGACACGCGTGCTCGGTCGGTCTGCTCTGGCCGGGGCGGCCCGGCAGGCGCGCGGTGTCTAGGCGTGTCAACGCCTTCTGCTCGCCCTGTGTTCCCCACAACGCGCGCTCGCGCTCCGGTATACGGTGCGGCGTCGCCGTGCGGCCCGACTGATCAGTGTAGCGCCGAAGCGGTCGACGGGGCCAGTCGGTGAACCGTCACCGATCGATCTGCGGGGGGCGCTCCCCCCGCCAGGGCGGCGGCTGCTCGTCGACGATCTCGCCGTCGATGACGGTGCCCGAGCCCGGTGCCCGCCGCGCCCGGCCGGGCCCCCCGGTCGGCGTTCCCCCGACGGTCGCCAGGGCCCGGCTGGCGACGAGGGCCTGCAGCAGCCGGCGCGCCAGCGGCCGGGTGAACGGCAGGATGAGGATGAGGGCGAGGATGTCGCTGACGAATCCGGGCAGGAGCAGCAGGAACCCGCCCACGGTCAGCAGGATCGCATCGGTCACCTGGTCGGCGGGCATCCGTCCCGAGCTCAGCGCCTGCTGCAGCTCCCGGTAGGTCCGGCCGCTCTCCCGGCGCGCCAGCCAGGTGCCTGCCACCGCGACCAGGATGATCAGCCCGAGGGTCCACCACAGGCCGATCGCGCGGCCCACCATGACGAGCACGGCGATCTCGATCACCGGGAGCAGCACGAGCGCCAGCAGGACCCAGCGCAGCACGGGTCGGCGTCGAGCCTGCGGTCGTCCGGACATCGCGCTCACGTGGCCTCCTCCAGGTGGTGCCATCGAGAACGGTCGCGGCGGGCCAGGTGTTCCCGGACCTGGCGGGCACGGCGCTCCCAGGCCCAGCCGCCGACCCTCACCACCGCCTCACGCACGATGGCGTCGGTCATCTTGGAGGCTCCCTCCACGCGCTCGACGAAGGCGATCGGCACCTCACGCACCTCGAGGCCCGCGTCGACGGCGCGCAGGGTGAGGTCGACCTGGAAGCAGTAGCCCTGCGAGGCCACTGGTGTCGCGAGCAAGGACGTGAGCCGGGGCAGGCGGTAGACGCGGAAACCGGCGGTGGCGTCCCGCACGGGGATGCCGAGGGACAGCCGCACGTAGGTGTTGGCGCCGACCGACAGCCCCCTGCGGTGCAGCGGCCAGCGGTGGACCGAGCCGCCGGGCACCCAGCGGGACCCGATCACGAGGTCGGCTCCCCCGTCGTCCTGGGCGGCTGCGAGGAGCGCGGGGAGCTGCTCGGGCTGGTGCGAGCCGTCGGCGTCCATCTCGACGACCGCGTCGTAGCCGCGCCCCGCAGCCCAGTCGAAGCCCGCGAGGTAGGCCGGTCCCAGGCCCTCCTTCGCCCGGCGGTGGAGCACGTGGATCTGCGGGTCCGTGGCGGCCAGGTCCTCCGCGAGGGCACCGGTGCCGTCCGGGCTGGCGTCGTCGATGACGAGCACCTCAGCGAGGGGTACGGCGGACCGCAGCCGGGCCACGACACCGGGGAGGGAGGCGCGCTCCTGGTAGGTCGGGATGCAGACGCAGACACGGCGCAGCGGGCCACGGGAGGTCACCGGGGCAGCCTAGTCAGCCGACCGCCGCCGGACCACCAGGCCGAGCAGGGCGGCGACCACGACGAGTGCCGCTGCCGGGACCACCCAGGGGCCGGTCGTCAGGGCCGGCGTCGGTGTCGAGCGCAGCGGCAGCTCACCCTCGAGCAGGGCCTGGCTGAACAGCGTCGTCTCCTCCTCGACCCAGCCGTCGGGGTCGATCAGCCCCGAGATGCCGACGTTGCTGATGTGGACCACCGAGCGGCCGTACTCGACCGCCCGCACCCGGGAGGTCGCGATGTGCTGAGCAGCCTCGTCACCCTCCCCGAACCAGGCGTTGCTGGTGGGCACCACGAGCAGCTCGGCTCCCCCGGCGACGGCGTCGCGGACCGCGGCGTCCACGACGACCTCGAAGCAGATCCCCAGACCCAGGCGCACCTGACGTCCGTCGGGCAGCGCGACGTCCATGACCCCGGGCTCGGTGCCGGGCTCCCAGTCGGGGATCCGGTCGACCCACTCCGACAGGTGCCGCATCACCGGGCGCAGCGGCATCCGCTCCCCGAAGGGCGCGAGGTAGATCTTCTGGTAGGTGTCGTCCACGCCCTGCCCCGGTTGCAGCTCGAGGACCATGTTGCGCGGGGCATCACCGGTGCCGTAGCTCGTCGCGCCCAGGACGACCGGTGCGTCGAGGGCCTCGACGCCCGGCATCATGCGGGCGACCGCCTCCGCGCCGCCGTCCGGGGCAAAGGGGTCCAGGTCGCTGGCTCCCTCGGGCCACAGGACCAGGTCCGGTGCCGGTGCGGCACCGTCGGCCACGTCGGTGGCGAGCCCCTCGGTCATGCTCGTGTAACGCTGGAGCATCGTGCCGCGCTCGGCGCTCAGCGTCCGGGTGAAGTCCGGTGGCAGGTCCCCCTGGACAGCGGCGACCTGCACCGGCTCGCCGCCGGTCGGCCGGGGCAGCGGCGCGGCCGCGCGAGGACCAGACCCGTGGCGAGCAGGGCCAGCCCCAGCGCGCGAGCGCGCCGTGGCTGTGGACGGTGGGCCAGGTGCTGCAGCGCGAGCGCCAGGAGTCCGCCGACGAGCGCCACGACGAACCCCAGGCCCGCCACCGACAACAGCGCCGCGACCCCGAGCATTGGGCTGTCGGCCTGGCTGAAGCCCAGCCTCGCCCACGGGAAGCCGCCGAAGGGGGTGACCGACCGGGCATACTCCATGAGCACCCAGGCGGCCGCCCCGACGACCGGGCGCACGCGACCACCACGCTGGAGCAGCGCCAGGAGCCCGCCCAGGGCGGCGGGATAGAGCGCGGAGGCCACGCTCATCGCGATCCAGGGCGCGGCACCGGCGTAGGTGCTGGCCCACACGAACATCGGGGTGTACCACGTCAGGCCGAGCAGCAGCCCCGCGACGAGCCCCACCCGGATGCCGGCGCCCGCGGTGGCGAGGGCGAGGACCGCGCAGCCGACGACCGCGAGCGGCCAGATGTCGTGGCTGGGGAAGGCGAGGTAGAGCGCACCTCCCCCGAGCGCTGCGAGCAGGAGTCGGAGAGGCCAGCGCACGCATCCAGCGTACGGCCGGGTCCGGACATGGCCGGACCCCGGCACCTTTGGGGCCGGTCCGTGCGCGGCTGGCGGCCCGCATGGTCCCGTTGTCTACTCGGTGCTCGGGGTCCTGGCTCCCCCGTCGGGCGCCATCACGCCCCAGGGACGCGTTCGAACGTAAAGGTCTGCCGGTGCTCTGTCAACACACCGCTGACCTGCGACGATGTGCAACAGAGCAGGTCAGCCACCGGGTCGCACGGCTGGACAGGGAGCCGACTTTCACGCCGCCTCGGCGTGTCGGCGAACGACACGCCGACGGGGCGCGGTGGGCAGGGTGGGCAGCGTCCAGTGAGCCGGATCTCGCCGCGCTCACACGCAGATCATCCGGTCACAAAGCGATACCACAAGAAACTATCCTGCAAACACGTGCATCCACCGGAAATGATCCGTAGCATGCTCGGTATGAGCGCACAGATCGAGCAGCCCTACGTCTACCGACGCCGCGAGCTGGTGGAACCCGACTGGACCCGCTTCCCCGGGTGGAAGGACGTCACCGCCGAGCAGTGGGCCGACGTGCAGTGGCAGCGGGTCAACTGCGTGAAGAACATCGGCCAGCTACGCACCGTGATGGGCGACCTGCTGACCGACGACTTCTACGCCGACCTGGAGCAGGACCAGACGCAGCGGGCCACGATGTCGATGCTGCTGCCGCCGCAGATGCTCAACACCATGGTCAGCGAGATCACCTGGGCCGACGGGCGGATGCCTGCTGCCGGGACCGAGTTCACCCAGGCCTTCCTCGCCGACCCGGTGCGCCGCTACATGCTCCCGGTCTTCTCCGACCGGCGCACCGACTGGTCGAGCCATCCCTACGCCACGCGCGACAGCCTGCACGAGCACGACATGTGGGTCGCCGAGGGGCTCACCCACCGCTACCCCACTAAGGTGCTGGCGGAGATGCTGCCGACCTGCCCGCAGTACTGCGGGCACTGCACCCGGATGGACCTCGTCGGCAACTCCACCCCCACGGTCACCAAGCTCAAGCTCGCGGGCAAGCCGGTGGACCGGCACACCGCGATCCTGGACTACCTGCGCGCCACCCCCGGCGTGCGCGACGTGGTGGTCTCCGGCGGCGACGTCGCCAACATGCCCTGGAAGAACCTCGAGGCCTGGCTGGACCAGCTGCTCGAGATCGAGAACATCCGGGACGTGCGCCTGGCCACCAAGGCCCTCATGGGTATGCCGCAGCACTGGCTCGCGCCGGACACCGTCGAGGGCGTGTCCCGCGTCGCCGGGAAGGCCCGCGAGCGCGGGGTCGGCCTGGCGATCCACACCCACATCAACGCCGCGCAGTCCGTCACCCCGCTCGTCGCCGAGGCGAGCAGGGCGATGCTCGACGCCGGCATCCGCGACGTCCGCAACCAGGGGGTGCTGATGCGCGGGGTCAACGACACCTCCGCGCAGCTGCTCGACCTCTGCTTCGCGATGGCGGACGAGGCCATGATCACGCCCTACTACTTCTACATGTGCGACATGATCCCGTTCAGCGAGCACTGGCGGGTCTCGCTCGCCCACGCCCAGCACCTGCAGCACTCGTTGCTCGGCTACCTGCCCGGCTTCGCGACCCCGCGCATCGTGTGCGACGTGCCCTTCGTGGGCAAGCGCTGGGTGCACCAGGTCGACACCTACGACACCGAGCGCGGTATCTCCTCCTGGCGCAAGAACTACCGCACCTCGATCGAGGGCGAGGACGTCGACGTCACGAGCGCGGAGTACGTCTACTACGACCCGATCGACACCCTGCCCGTCAGCGGGCAGGACTGGTGGCGGCAGCAGGCGGCGGAGGTGCACGGGACCGACGAGGCCGGTCAGCAGGAGAAGGCCGTCGCCGCGGCCGCGGCCTCCCGCCAGGCCTCGGTCGACCAGCTCGTCTGAGCACCCGCCCTACCCTGAAGGGATGGCGCGGACGAGGAGCTCGGGCGGGACCCCGGCGACGGTGGCCCTGGACCGGGCGGGCATCAGGTATGCGGTCCGTGCCTACGAGCACGACCCCGCGGCGGCGTCCTACGGGACCGAGGCGGCGAAGGCCCTCGGGGTGGCGCAGGCCAGGGTGTTCAAGACGTTGCTCGTGCAGGGTGAGCGCGAGCTCGCCGTGGGCATCGTCCCGGTGGACGGACAGCTCGATCTCAAGGCGATGGCGGCCGCCCTCGGGCTCAAGCGGGTCGCCATGGCGGACGTCGCCACCGCGGAGCGGGTCACCGGATACGTGGTCGGAGGGATCAGCCCGATCGGGCAGAAGCGGTCCCTCGAAACGGTGCTGGACGAGTCCGCGCAGCAGCACGATACGATCCTCGTGAGCGGAGGACGCCGCGGTCTGGACCTGGAGCTGGCACCCGCGGACCTCCTCGCCGTGACCCGCGGGACCATCGCCGGCATCGCGCGACGGTCGTAGGCCACCACACGCGACGCCCGGTGGGGTCGGGGGCAACCACAGGCGACGCCCGGTGGGGTGGGTCAGGTCAACTCGGGGGCGTGCACCGGCAGGCTGCCGAGGCGGTCCTCCCACGGGGTGGACAGCACGATGGTGGTGTTGGTCGAGCAGGAGCCCTGCTGCCGGATCCGGCCGAGCAGCTCCTCCAGGTCCTGCGGCCGGGGCACCCGGATGAGCAGCACGTAGTTCTCGTCGCCGGCGACCGACCAGCAGGCGACGATCTCCTCGATGTGCGCCAGCCGCTCCGGGATGTCGTCGTCGTCCGAGGGGTCGAAGGGCGTCACCGACATGAGCGCCGTCAGCGGCAGCCCGACCGAGGCGTAGTCGACGACCGCCCGGTAGCCGGTGATGATCCCCCGCTCCTCGAGCCGCTTGACCCGCTGGTGCACCGCGGACGTCGACAGCCCGACCTGACGCCCGAGGTCGGCGAAGCTGATGCGCCCGTCCTGCGCGAGGACGGTGACGATGTGGCGGTCCAGCGGCTCCATGCCGGTCAGCCTAGTTGTGGGTGCTCCGGATGGTCGGCAGCCACCTCGTGCGCGGCGTCGGTGGCGTCCCGACCGCCCGTCGGGCGCAGCAGCAGGAGCGCGCCCACGAGGGCGCCCAGGGCCAGGGTCGGGAGCGCGAGACGCAGCACCGCCGCGTAGTCGGGCCCAGGGGGACGGGTCAGCGGGTTCTCCCCCTCCGCGGTGTCCCAGAGCGGCCCGAAGAGCAGCCAGGCGCACACCCCGAGGCCCACGACCAGCAGGACGAGGGCGAGGCGGCGAGGCATACCTCACGCTACCCCGGGCCACTAGGGTGAGCGCCATGACCGCACCTGCCGACGATCGTGCCGTCGCCCCGCCGCAGCTGCTGCTGCTCGACACGGCCTCGCTCTACTTCCGCGCCTACTTCGGCGTCAAGGACCTGCGCGAGGCGCCCGACGGCACGCCGACCAACGCGGTCCGCGGGCTCGTGGACATGATCGCCACGCTCGTCGGACGCTTCTCCCCCACCCACCTCGTCTGCTGCTGGGACAACGACTGGCGACCGGCCTTCCGGGTCGAGGCGATCCCGTCCTACAAGGCTCACCGTCTGGTCGAGGGGCCGGAGGGCCGCGAGGACACGGAGGAGGCTCCACCTGAGCTGGAGGTCCAGGTCCCGATCATCCGGCGGGTGCTGGACGCCGTCGGCATCCCGATCCTCGGTGCGGACGGCTACGAGGCGGACGACGTCATCGGCACCCTCACCGCGCGCCACCGCCGGCGGATCCCCGTCGGTGTGGTCACCGGCGACCGCGACCTCTTCCAGCTGGTCGACGACGAGGCGGGGGTGACGGTGGTCTACACCGCCAAGCAAGGTGTCCGGGACGCCGAGGAGATCCACCAGGCCGACCTGATGTCCCGGTATGCCGTCCCCACCGGACAGGCCTACGCCGAGATGTCGATGCTGCGCGGGGACACCTCGGACGGGCTGCCCGGGGTGAAGGGCATCGGGGAGAAGACCGCTGCGGCGCTCATCGAGCAGTACGGCACGCTCGCCGCCCTGCGCGCGGCGGTCGACAGCGGTGACCCGGCGATCAAGGGCGCCCGGCGCACCAACCTGGAGGCGGGCGCCGACTATCTCGACGTCGCCCCGAAGGTCGTGCTCGTCGCTCACGACGCCCCGGTGCCCGACGTGCCGCTGACCCTGCCCCGGGAGATCGCCGACCCGGGCACCCTGCAGCAGCTCGTCGAGACCTACGACCTCGGCAGCCCGGTCGGCCGGCTCATGGCCGCGCTCGAGGTGAGCCCCTAGCGCCCACGCCACAGGCCACCCACAGGTCGCGCTCCTACGGTGGAGGCATGACCACGACGCAGGCTCCGCAGGCCGGTCCGGCCCCGAGCAGCCGGTCGACGACCGCGTCCCGGCTGCCCTGGGTGCTCCTCGTGGGCGCGGCCGTCGGCTTCGGTCTGATGTATGCCCTCGCCGTCCGGACGACGTCGGGCCAGCGCGTCGACACCGGCCTCATGGATGCTGTCACCGTGACCGGTGCGCAGCACCGGGCGCTCGACGCCCTGCTGCCCGACCCCTACCTGCTGCTCGCGCTGGCTCTGGCCGTGGGTGCCGTGGCGCTGGCGCGGCGGGTGCGCACGGGCCTCGCCGTGCTCGTCTGCGTGCCGCTGCTCGTCGGGGCGACCCAGGTGCTCAAGGCCGGGCTGCCGCGACCGCAGCTGGCCGACCCGTGGCTGATGTCGAACTCGCTGCCGAGCGGCCACACCGGGGCGGCCGCGGCGCTGGGGCTGGCCCTGCTGCTGGTCGTGCCCCGGCGGTGGCTGCCCCTCGCGGCGGTGCTCGGGGCCGGCGTGACGGCGTGGATGGGTGCCCTGGTCGTCATGCTGGGCTATCACCGGCCCAGCGACGTCCTCGCCTCCGTGCTGCTCGCTGTCGGCGCCGGTGGGCTCGGCCTGCTGGTGCGCGGCGACACCGGCAGCGGCGCGCGGCTCAGCTGACCCGCTCGAAGACCGCGGCCAGCCCCTGGCCTCCCCCGATGCACATCGTCTCCAGGGCGTAGCGGCCCTCCCGGCGGTGCAGCTCGTGCGCCATCGTCGCCAGGATGCGGGCGCCGGTGGCTCCCACCGGGTGGCCCAGCGAGATCCCCGAGCCGTTGACGTTGAGCCGCTCCCACTGGTCGCTGCCGGGCATGCCCCACTCGTGCAGCACGGCGAGCGCCTGCGCGGCGAAGGCCTCGTTGAGCTCGACGAGATCCATGTCGGCCAGCGTGAGCCCGGCACGCTCCAGGGCTGCCGCCGACGCCGGCACCGGCCCGATCCCCATCGTCTCCGGAGCCACCCCCGCGACGGCCCACGACCGCAGCGCGAGCATGGGCACGAGCCCGAGCTGGTCGGCCCGCTGCCGGGTGGTGACCACGCACAGCGCGGCCGCGTCGTTCTGTCCGCTCGCGTTGCCTGCCGTGACGGTCGCCTCCGGGTCCTGGCGGCCCATGATCGGCCGCAGCCCGGCCAGGGTCGCCTGGTCGGTGTCGGGTCGCACGTGCTCGTCGGTGTCGACGACGGTGACGCCCTTGCGGCTGCTCACCTCGACCGGGACCAGCTCGGCCTCGAACCGGCCCTCCCGCTGGGCGGCGGACGCCCGCTGGTGCGAGCGCACCGCCAGCTCGTCCTGCGCCTCCCGGGAGATGGCGTAGTCGCGTCGCAGGTTCTCCGCCGTCTCGATCATGCCTCCCGGGACGGGGTGGTGCTCGCCGCCCGCGGTCGAGCGCGCCCGGGCGAGCCGGTCGGCCAGCTCGACGCCGGCCCGGACGCCCTGGCGCAGCAGAGCGTAGTGCTCGACGCTGCTCATCGACTCCGCTCCCCCGGCGACGACGAGCCGGTTGCCACCACTCGCGACCTGCGACGCCGCGGTGAGCACCGCCTGCAGGCCGGACCCGCAGCGCCGGTCCAGCTGCATACCGGGCGCGGACTCCAGCCCGGCGTTGAGCGCGACGATGCGGCCGAGGGCCGGGATCTCGCCCGAGGGGTTGGCGTTGCCGAGGATCACGTCGTCGACGTCGCCGTCCTGCAGCCCGGTGCGCTCCAGCAGGACCTGCAGCAGCCGGGTCCCGAGGTCGGCGGCGGACAGGCTCGCCAGGCTGCCGAGGAATCCCCCGACGGGGGTGCGGAGCGGGGAGCAGACGACGATCTCGGCCATGGGCCAAGACTACGCAGCACAGGGACGGCCCGGCGCTCCCTGCGCTCGCGCGTCAGCTCTGTTCCGGGCAACCAGGCTCGCTGCGCGAGCATCCTCACCCGCACCGTTCGGTCCTCGCGTGCTCAGTCGAGCCGGTCGGCGGCGACGACACCGCGGAGCATCGCCGAGGAGGCGCGCCGCGCCGTGGCGGCGACCTCCTCGTCCGCGGCCTGCGCGATCTGCCCGAGCAGGTCGACGACCTGCTTCGCGCGGCGCACGAAGTCACCGGCCGACAGGTCGCCCGAGCGCAGCACCTCCTCCAGGCCACGGCCCGAGGCCCAGCGGTGCACCATCCAGGTGATGCCGGGGTCGAGCTCGCGGTCGCCGGTGAGGTTGTGCGCGAGCTTGCCCGACTGCACCTGCGTCCAGATCGCCGCCATCTCCCCCAGTGCCTCGGCGACCTCGACGCTGGGCGTGGGCGGGTCCCCCGGCTCGTCGCCGCGCGCCTCGTGGACCAGCGCGGAGACGACGGAGGCGAGGTCGGCGGGCGTCAGGCGCCGCCAGGTGCCGCGCCGCAGCGCCTCGGCCACCACGAGGTCGAGCTCGGTGTAGATCCGCCGCAGCCGCTGTCCCTCGAGCGTCACCTCCAGGCCGTCCTCGCTGAGGTAGCCGGTCGCCGACAGCAGGTCGCAGATCCGCTCGAAGGTCGCGGCGAGGGTGCCGGTGCGGTGCGAGACGCGGCGCTGCAGGTCGTCGGTCTCCTTGCGCAGCTTCCACCACCGCGCCGACCAGCGCGCGTGGTCCTCCCGCTCGGGGCAGCTGTGGCACGGGTGCGCGGCCAGCTGCGCGCGCAGCTCCTCCACCTGCGCCTCCACTCCGGCCGGTCTGCCGGCGCCCCGGTCGCGCCCGCGCTGTCCGGGGACCGGCTCGCGCACCGTGCTGCGCAGCGCCGCGGCGAGGTCCTTGCGGGCCTTGGGGCTGCGCTCGTTGAAGTGCGAGGGGATCTTGAGGCTGCCGATGACCTCGGGCACGTCGCGGAAACCCGCGACGGTCAGCCGCTGCACCCGCCCGTGCGAGGTGACCACGGTCGGCTCGGGCCCGGCGGAGCGGCCCTTGGCGCCCTTGACGACGACGGCCATCGTGCCGTGCCGACCGCCGTCGAGCTGCACCACCTGCCCCGGCTCCAGCTCCTCGAGGGCGTGGCCGATGTCGCTGCGGCGCTGCGCCTGCCGCGTGCGGGCGGCCTTCTTCTCCAGCTCGGACAGCTCGTGCCGCAGCCGGCCGTACTCCCGGAAGTCGCCGCGGTCGCACACCATGGACGCGGCATACCCCTCCAGCGCCTCGAGGTTGTGCCGGACCTGCGTCGTCAGCCCCACGACGGAGCGGTCGGCCTGGAACTGCGCGAAGCTCGACTGCAGCAGCTCGTGGGCGCGCTCCCGGCCGTACTGCGCCACGAGGTTGACCGCCATGTTGGAGCTGGGCCGGAAGGAGCTGCGCAGCGGGTAGGTGCGGGTCGAGGCGAGGCCGGCGACGTCCATCGGGTCCACGCCGCGGCGCCACAGGACCACGGCGTGCCCCTCGACGTCGATGCCGCGACGCCCGGCGCGCCCGGTGAGCTGGGTGTACTCCGCCGGGGTGACCGGTGCGTGCTCCTCGCCGTTGAACTTCACCAGCTTCTCCAGCACGACGGTGCGGGCGGGCATGTTGATCCCGAGCGCCAGGGTCTCGGTGGCGAAGACGGACCGGACCTGCCCGGCGGTGAAGAGCTCCTCGACGATCTCCCGGAACAGCGGCAGCATGCCCGCGTGGTGGGCGGCGTAGCCGCGCGAGAGGCCCTCGACGAAGTCGTGGTAGCCCAGCACCCCGAGGTCGGCGGGGTCGACCTCCGCCACCCGCTCGGCCACGAGCGCGCGGATCGTCTGCCCCTGCTCCTCGGGGATGAGCCGGGTGCCGCGCCCCAGGAGCTGCTGGACCGCGGCGTCGCAGCCGGCCCGGCTGAAGATGAAGGTGATCGCCGGCAGCAGCGCCTCGCGGTCGAGCCGGTCGATGACCTGGGCCCGGCTGGCGACCCCGCCAGGCAGGGACCCGCGCGCGAAGCCGGCGTCACCGCTGCTGTAGCGCATGCTCTGCGCGCCGTCGTCGCGGCGGCCGCGCTCGGCCGGGCGCGGGCCCCGGCCCTGAGCGCTGCCACGACCGCCCCGCCGGTCGTCCCGAGCCTGTCTCCGGCCTCCCTTGGCGCGCCGGTCCCCCCGTCGGCCGCGGGGCCCGCCGGCGTCCTCCCGGCGCCACCCGCCCTCGGAGCGGGCGGACCGCTCGGCGGCCGAGATCGCCTGCAGCAGCTCGGGGTTCACCCGGGTGGTGCCGTCGGTGCCGGGGTCGGCCCGGGTGCCGTCGGTGACGAAGAGGTCGTACATCCGCTGGCCGACCATCATGTGCTGCCACAGCGGCACCGGCCGGTGCTCGGAGACGATGACCCGCAGCGAGCCGGCGTCGCCGCGGCCACGGACCTGCCGCAGCCAGTCGCCGAACTCCTCGGCGTTGCTGACCGTCGCCGACAGCGAGATCACCTGCACCGACTCCGGCAGGTGGATGATGACCTCCTCCCAGACCGCACCGCGCCAGCGGTCGGCGAGGTAGTGCACCTCGTCCATGACGACGAAGCCGAGTCCCTCCAGGGTGGGCGAGGAGGCATACATCATGTTGCGCAGGACCTCGGTCGTCATGACGACCACCGGCGCCTCGCCGTTGATGGAGGAGTCGCCGGTGAGGAGGCCGACCTTGTCGGGGCCGTGGCGGGCGACGAGGTCGTGGTATTTCTGGTTGGACAGCGCCTTGATCGGGGTCGTGTAGAACGCCTTGCGGCCGGTCTCCAGGGCGAGGGCCACGGCGAACTCGCCGACCACGGTCTTGCCCGCCCCCGTGGGCGCCGCGACGAGCACGCCGGCGCCGCCCTGCACCGCCTCGATCGCCTCCAGCTGGAAGGGGTCGGGCTCGAAGCCGAGGGAGGCGGTGAACCGCCCCGCCGGGGTGGCCTCCCACCTCGCGCGTGCACGCGAGGCCGCATATCGCTCCGCGGGGGTGGACATGCCTCCAGGCTACGTCAGGCGGGGGTGAGCACCCGCAGGCTCGCGGGGTCGACCCGCACGCCCAGGGGCAGCGCCGCGAGCGGCTCGCCGTCCCCGTGGGCGACGATGTCCGGTGGGCCCTCGACGAGCACCTCCCGGGCCCGGGTGAGGTGCACCGCCGGGTGGGAGGTATGCCGTCCCGCCCGGATCGCGCGCAGCAGCCCGACCGCCTCGGGCGGCGAAACGGGGCTCACGACGACCAGGTCCAGCAGGCCGTCGGCCGGGTCGGCGTCGGGGGCGAGCGGGAGCCCGCCGCCGAGGTAGGGCATCGTGGCCGCGACCACGATGAGGGCGTCGAGGTCGCGAGTCCGGCCGTCGACCTCGAGCCGGTAGTGCAGCGGCGGCTGGCGGCGCAGCAGGGCGATCTCCACGAGCGCGGAGAGCGTGTAGCTGCTGGCGCCGAGCCAGCGTGGCCACTCGTTGGCGCGGGCGCGTTGATCCGGGCGTCCAGCGCGCAGCAGACCGAGCCGAGCACACGTCGGTCCAGGTCGCTGAGGTGCAGGGTGTCCACGGTGCGCGGGGTGCCGGTCAGGAGCACGTGATCGCGGCGTCGGTGTCGCGCGGCAGACGCAGGCTGCGGGCGTTGTCGTTGCCGGTGCCGGCGGGCAGGACGCCCAGCGTCGTGCCCGCGCCGGCGCAGACGTCGGCGCCCAGGCTCACCAGGCCGTCCCCGCCGGCGACCGCCAGCACGTCGACGCCGTCCGCCACGAGCGCCGCACAGGCCGCCCGCACCTGCTCCAGCGAGTCGCCGACGACCTCCACCACGTCGTGGCCCTCGGCACGGAGCCGCCGCACGGCCTGCTCGCCCAGGGCCGCCCCGCCCCGCCGGCCCGAGCGTCGGCCGTGGGCGAGCGCATACCTCATGACAGGGGGGTTGCCTCGTCGGGTGAGAGTCCGGCATAGCGGTCCGGGTTCTTCTTCGCGCGGCGGCGCTCCATGAGGAAGGCGACGCCGACCGCGCACCAGTAGAGGGCGAAGACCGGGGAGGCCATGGCCAGCATGGTCCACGCGCTGGGGTCCGGGGTCATGAACGCCGAGAAGACGAGGATGCCGAAGAGGACGACCCGCCAGCTGCGCAGCATCATCCGGGCGGACAGGACCCCGATCTGGTTGGCGGCCACCAGCACGACCGGCAGCAGGAACGCCAGGCCGAAGGCGAGCATGAAGTAGAGCCACAGCGTCAGGAAGTCCTGCGCATCAGGCAGGTTGGCCGCACCCACAGGGGTGAAGCTGAGCAGGATCGCGACCAGCCGCGGGAAGGTGAAGGCGGCCAGCGCCGCGCCGGCGAAGAACAGCGGGATCGAGATGAAGAAGTAGGACAGCGCGATCCGCTTCTCCGGGCGGGTGAGGCCGGGCAGCAGGAAGGCCCAGATCTGCCACAGCCAGATCGGGCTTGCCAGCAGGATGCCGCTGAAGACGGCCACCCGCAACTGCATGGCGAAGGGCTCGGTGATGTTGCGGAAGCGCAGCATCACCTCGTCATCTCCGCGCTCTCGAGCGACGTTGACGATGGGCGCGTTCACGAAGGAGAAGATCTCGTCGTACCAGTACCACCCCACCACCGAGAGCACACCGATCGCCAGCACGCTGATCGTCAGCCGGTTACGCAGCTCCCGGAAGTGCTCGGCCAGCGCCATCCGACCCTGGGGTCTCGGCGGCGCCGGCTCGGGCGGTCAGTGCGGGCCACGAGGAGGTCTGACGGGAGGCGAGCAGGACGCTCAGGCGCCGGTGCCGGCGCCCTCGCCGCCCTCTCGCCGCTTCATCGCGTCGTACTCGACGCGGGCGGTGTCGGTGTCGTCGCTCTTGCTGCGGTCGTCGAGGGCGGGCCGTTCGGAGTCCTTGGCGTCCTTCCGGGCCTCTCCGTCGTCCTTCATCTGGTCGACCTCGGACTTGAAGACGCGCAGGGATTCACCGACCGACCGAGCCATGCTGGGCAGGTTCTTCCAGCCGAAGAGGATCACGAAAGCGATGATGAGCACGACGATGTGCCAGAGCTTGAGGCCAGCCATGAGAAGTCTCCCTATAGTTCGCGCCACCAGGCGTGGATGCCCTGCAGTCTACGCCGTGGCCGAGCACCAGGTGCGTGGTTGCTGTAGCGCCAGCCTCATGGCAGGTCAGTACGCGCGATCTCGTCGCTGTCTTCGTAGCGGGTGAGTGGTTTGAGTCTGGGCTCTGCACCCAACCCATGGCCGTCGAGCTCATGGGTTGGGCGATTATCGCCGCACCTTCTACCGCGAGATGGTGTCGCGAAGTCCTCGCTTGCGACGTGCCGACTGACTGACTCTGCAGCCAACTTGGCGTGACCCAGACTAGTGCATCCGCCTGATGCCTCGGGATTTAGAACAGACCACGGCTGGCTTGAGTACCCACCTAGACGGTTTCGATTAGAGGGCACCCGGGCTGTCACTCAAGCCCCAATCCCGCACGCGAATGCACCCTTCACGGCATCGCCACGGCGTTCGCAACGGGAAAACAGTCGCCAAGCCGGTTATATGGTCCCATAAACGGTTTGGCACCGCCAACTCGTCCATACATCGTTGGTGTACGAGTTCTTAGATCGGGCGCAGACCTGCGATCCGCTTTGGACACTCGTGTTTATCTCCCACTCGTGGTACGACGAAAAAAGTACCGGGGGCAGGCAGGTGTCTAGATATCGGGTGTAGTAGGTGTATGACGAGTCACCCTTCTTCTTGAACTTGATGCCGTGTGCCCTGTCGCACATGTTGTTCACCGCCCCCCAGCCCGTAACGTACTCGCTACCAGCCCATCCTACGAAATTCTCGTATGTGCTGAGGTGAACGCACTGCCGAGTTCCTGCTGGCCCGGCGGCCCACCCACAGCTCTTGCTATTACCCAGAGCTTCGTAATCGCTCGACTGCGATGGCGGTTCCTGCAAGTCACCTGCTGCGCCACTGCTGGCTTGTGCATGTGCCGGTGACGCAGCGGCAGCCATCAACAAGAGGATAGCAGTACCAGTTGCCAGAGTGTTTTTCATTGCGCCTCCTTGTTGGACTGAGCAGCACTGCCAGCGTTGCGTAGCATGCAGAAGCCCCTTGGACTTACATGCGGCGTAGACGCATGGAGAATGTCTGGCAGCACGTACCCTCGCTTTCCGAACTCTATTAACGCACAGGGTCACAGAATTGGGTGCAACCAGTTTGCCAAAGATTTACTTAGTCTCCGGCTGAACACTTGCGCTAAGGGCAATGAGGGCGCTCTCAAGCACCGCGTCGACGAGGGCCGCCGGCTCGACGACCCGGACTCCCCCGCCCTCGCGCAGCACGAGCCGCAGGAGCCAGCGGGGGTCGGCGACCCGTAGCACCATCCGCACGGAGCCGTCGTCGCGCGTCTCGACCTCCTCGGCCGGGATCTGCTCGGCGACCCACGCAGAGCCGGCGTCGAGGTCGAGGGTGACGGCTTGGTCCTCAGGGTCGGGGCGGTAGACCCCGGTGCCGACGGCACGCTCGGGCAGGTCCTGCGGAGGGGTGGCCGGCACGTCGAGCACCTCGGCGGCCTCGATCCGGTCGAGCCGGAAGAGGCGCACGCCCCGGGCACGGTGGCACCAGCCCTCGAGGTACCACCGGCCGTCGACCGAGAGCACCCGCAGCGGGTCGACGTCGCGCTCGGTGGTCTCGTCGCGGCTGGCCGAGGTGTAGCGCAGGTGCAGTCGCCGTCGCTCGGTCAGGCCGGTGCGCACCCGTCCGGCGAGCTCGTCGTCGACGGGCTGCTCCAGGGCGACCTGCACCTGGGCGGCCCCCGTGGCGCCCTCCCCCGCGGCCGCCTCGAGCTTGGCCAGCGCCCGGTCGATGGCGTCCCGCTCGGCCAGCCCCGGTGTCGCCGCCAGGGCGCGGAGCGCGACGATGAGGGCCAGCGCCTCGTCGCGTCCCAGCCGCAGCGGGCGGGCGATGGTGTCGGCGTTGCCGACGAAGACCCGGCCGCCTTCCCAGGAGGCCTCGATGAGGTCGTCCGGGTAGTGCCCGGGCAGCCCGCACAGGAAGAGCACCTGCAGGTCCTCGACGACCTGCTCCTCGGTGACGCCGAGCTCGGCGGCCGCCGTGGACAGGTCGATGCCCTGGCGGTGCACCAGCCAGGGGACCATCGTCAGCATCCGGGACACGCGGGAGGTCGCGCTCTCGTAGGTGGCCATCAGCCCTCCTGCCCACCGTGCGCCGCGACCACGGCACGGAGCTGGTCGGCGACGAGCGTCGCCAGCTCCGGCGGGTCGACGACGCGGACGTCGGGGCCCGCGGCGCAGACCTCACGCGCCAGGCGCGGCCACGACCCGGCGGCCACGTCCACGAGACTCCAGCCCTCGGGTGCGTCCCCACCCGTCGTGGCCTTCCCCCGGCGGCGCAGCGAGGCCACCGCGCCGTCGCGCAGGAGCAGCCGCGCGGTCCGGTCCGACGGCGGGTCCTCCCCGGCGCTGCGCCGGATCATGGCGAGAGTGTCGAGGTCGTCGGGGACGGCATACCCCCCGGCCCGGCCGGAACGCTTCGGCGTGCCGACGACGCGGTCGAGCCGGAAGACCCGTGGCGCCTCGCGGTCGAGGTCGTGGGCCGTGAGGTACCACCGGCCGTGCCAGCTCGTGAGCCCCCAGGGCTCGACCCGACGGTGCGCGAGGTCGCCGCTGCCGCCGCGGTAGTCGAAGGTGATCGGCGTGCGGGTCAGGACTGCATCCCGGACCGGCTCGAAGGCCGGGTCGGGGGTGTGCAGCAGCGGCTCGATCCCGGCGACCGACGACTCGTCGCGCACCACCCCGGCGGCGTCCAGCTTGCGCAGCGCCTGCGCGGCCGGCCCGGCGAGGCTGGCCTGGCTCCAGGAGCGCGCGGCCAGGCCCAGCACCGCGAGCTCGTCCGGGGCGAAGTCGATCTCGGGCAGGGCGTACTCCCGCTGGTCGATGCGGTATCCCGGCTCGTCGTCGAAGAAGGCGTCGATCGGCTCGGTGCGCAGCGGGATGCCCAGCGCCCGCAGCTCGTCCTTGTCCCGCTCGAACATCCGCTCGAAGGCCTCGACGCTGCCCGCGGCGTAGTCGGGCACCGCCTGGCGCAGCTTGGCCTTGGACAGCGGCTGCCGCGTGTGCAGCAGGGCGATGACGAGGTTGAGCAGGCGTTCGGTCTTCGCCGTGGCAGGGCTGACCCCCGCGCTCGCCTTCGTCGCCATGGTCCGACAGGCTACCGTCCGGGCTCCCCGGACCCGGGCATCTATAGGCTCACCTGTCGTGATGACGTGGCGCGAGGGTCGGGTGCGCGAGCTGCTGCCCGGCTGGGACGGGGTGGTGGTCGTCTCCGTCGACCTGGACGGCGGCGCGATCGTGCGGGCGCTCGCCTACCTCGAGCTGGTCGGCGCCCCGGTGGTCGGCGACCGGGTGCTGCTCAACATCACCGCGCTGGAGCGGGGGCTGGGCACCGGGGGGTATGCCCTCGTCGTCGCGATCCCGGACCGGCCGGACGCCTGGCCGGGGACGACGCCGGACCAGGCAGCGGGTCACCTGGTCAAGGCGCGCTACACCCCGCTGCAGCCGATGGTGCTCGGCGTGGACGACCCCGAGGGCGAGCACCACGGCACGCTGGCCGAGGCCGACGACCTCGAGGGACTGCCCGTCCTCGCCACCGACCTGCACTCAGCGCTGCCCGCGGTGCTCGCGGGCGTCCGCGAACGAGCACCCCGCGCCCGGGTCGCCTATGTCATGACCGACGGCGGGGCGTTGCCGCTGGCGTGGTCGCGCACGGTGGCCGGGCTGCGCGACGCGGGGTGGCTCGCGGCGACCATCACCGCCGGGCAGGCCTACGGCGGCGACCTCGAGGCGGTCACGGTGCACACCGCCCTGCTCGCGGCCCGGCACGTCGTCGGTGCCGACCTCGCGGTGGTCGTGCAGGGACCGGGCAATCTGGGCACCGACACCCGGTGGGGCTTCTCCGGGGTGGCCGCGGGCGAGGCGCTCAACGCCGCGGGGGTCCTGGGCGGACGGCCGGTGGCCGGGCTGCGGGTGTCGCAGGCGGACGCCCGCGAGCGGCACCGCGGACTGTCGCACCACAGCGCCACGGCCTTCGGCCGGGTCCTGGCCCACCCGGCCGACGTGCCGGTGCCGGCGACGACGGACCGCCTGACGGACCCGCTGGCGAGCTGCCTGCGTCGGGTGCGGGAGGAGGCCCGGGCGCTGGCCGACGACGCACCCCACCTCACCGTGGTCGACGTGGACACCTGCGGGCTCCTCGACGCGCTGCGGGACGTCCCGGTGACCCTGTCCACGATGGGCCGCGGCCTGGAGGAGGACCCTGCGAGCTTCCTCGTCGCCGCCGTGGCTGGTCGGCACGCCGCGACGCTGGTCGGGGATCTAGGGTGACCGCCATGGACTCCCCCGGCGCCACGGCATACCTCGTGAAGTTCGCGGACGCCTGAGGCGGGTATGTCCTCCGACCTGGTCTTCCTGCTCGGCGGCGCGGTGCTGCTGCTCGCGGTCGCGCTGCCCAGCCTGCTCACCCGCGCCTGGCTCTCGGCGCCGGTCATCCTCATCGTCGTCGGCGCGCTCATCGGCCTGCTGCCGTTCGGCTCCGGCTTCTCCTTCGACCCCACCGACCAGCGGGAGACGATCGAGCACGTCACCGAGTTCACCGTGCTGCTCGCGCTCATGGGCGTGGGTCTGGCGCTGGACCGGCCGCTGACCTGGCGGCACCCCGGCACCTTCCGCACCTGGGCGGCGACCTGGAAGCTGCTCGGGATCGCGATGCCGCTCACCATCGCGGGCGTCTTCCTGCTGGGCTGGTGGGGGCTGGGGCTCGGCGTGGCCCAGGCACTGCTCCTGGGTGCCGTGCTAGCGCCGACCGACCCGGTGCTGGCGAGCGACGTGCAGGTCGACGGGCCGGCGATCCGCCGTCGCGGGCGCGATGACGAGGGCGGTGACGACGAGGCCTCGGGCGGCCAGCAGGACGCCGGTGACGTCGTCGACCAGCTGCACGACGACGAGATCACCGACCACGACGAGGTGCGCTTCGCGCTGACCTCCGAGGCCGGCCTCAACGACGCGCTGGCCTTCCCCTTCGTCTACGCCGCGATCTTCCTCGTGACCCTCGGGCCGGTCGCGGAGTGGGGGTGGCGGTGGCTGGGCTTCGAGCTGGTCGGCAAGGTCGTCATCGGGCTCGTGGTCGGCCTCGCGGTCGGGTGGCTCATGGCCTACATCGCCTTCCGGTCGCGCCAGCAGGCGCTGCGGCTCGCCGAGCAGGGCGAGGCGCTGCTGGCGCTGGCTGCGATGCTGGTGTCCTACGGCGTCGCCGAGGTGGCGCAGGGCTACGGCTTCTTGTCGGTCTTCGTCTGCGCGATGGCGATGCGCTCCCAGGCGCGCCGGCACGAGTTCCACGAGCACATGCACGGTGTGGTGGAACGACTGGAACGGCTGCTGACGCTCGTCGTGCTGCTCTTCGTCGGCATCGCGCTCACCGACGGGGCGCTGGAGCACCTCGACTGGCGTGGTGTGCTCGTCGGCGTCGCGCTGGTCCTGCTCATCCGGCCGCTGTCCGGGTGGGCCGCCCTGGCGGTCGGGCGCTGGCGCACGGCCGAGGACGTGCACCGACCGCTCGCGCGGCGCGAGCGGGCCATCACCGCCTTCTTCGGCATCCGCGGCGTGGGGACGCTCTACTACCTGTCCTACGCCCTCTCCGAGGCGAGCTGGACCGGCGAGCGGTGGCTCTGGGCCACCTGCGTCTTCACGATCGTGCTCTCGGTCGTCGTGCACGGGGTGCTCGCGACGCCGGTCATGGCGTGGCTGGAGCGCGACCGCGCCCGCCTCACCGACTCCTCCCCCTGACCACCGGGCGCCGCCCATGGTTGCCCCAGACCCGACCGGGCGTCGTGAATGGTTGCCCGGTATGCCTCCAGCTGGTCAGCGGACGTCGACCAGGTCCACGACGAAGATCAGCGTCTCGCCACCCTTGATGGCAGCGCCCGCGCCGCGGTCGCCATACCCCAGGTGCGGCGGGATGACGATCTTGCGGCGGCCACCGACCTTCATCCCGAGCAGACCCTGGTCCCAGCCCTGGATGACCTGACCGACACCGGCGGTGAAGGTGAGCGGCTCGCCGCGGTTCCAGGACGCGTCGAACTCCTCGCCGGTGGACCAGGACACCCCGACGTAGTGGGCCGAGATCGTCGACCCGGCGGTCGCCTCCGCGCCCTTGCCGACCTCGAGGTCCTCGACCTGCAGCTCGGTGGGCGGCTCGTCACCGGGGAAGTCGATCTCGGGCTTGGCCTTCTGGACGCGGCCGAAGGGGGAGTCAGTCATGAGGTGCTCCTTGTCGTGATGATGTCAGGTATGCCGTGCGCCGGCCGACCATTCGCGGCGCTCGGTGGGTTGTGGGGCCACCATTCGCGACGCTCGGTGGGTGATGGGTCAGGAGGCGCCGAGGATGTCGACGACGAAGACCAGGTCCTCGCCGGCGAGCTCGTGCTGCGGGCTCGCGGTCTCGCCCTCGGTCTCTTCCTCGGCCTCGCCGTAGGCCTCGGCGGCCGGGACGACGAGCAGCACGCGGGACCCGATCGGCTGGCCGACGAGCCCCTCGTCCCACCCGGCGATGACCGAGCCGACGCCGATGGGGAACTCGCTGGGCTCGCCCCGCTCCCAGGAGCTGTCGAACTGCTCGCCGTCGGACAGCTTCACGCCGGTGTAGTGGACCCGGATGGTCTGACCGGCGACCACCTCGGGGCGCTCCCCCTGGATCAGCTGCTGGGCCACGAGCTGGTCCGGTGCCTCGACGCCCTCGACGTCGATCTCCGGGCCGGTGTCGCCCATGGTCACGGTGGGTAGGCCCTCCTGCGGCTCGACCTCCTCGCCCTGCGCCTCGGTCAGCGGCTCCCCGGTGTCCTGGACACTCATGTAGAACAGCATCGTGTCGGTCGGGCCGACCCGAGCTGGGCGCTGCCGGCCTCGCCGAAGGCCTCGCTCGCGGGGATCGCCATGAGGAACTCGTCGCCCACAGCCATGCCGGGCAGCTGCTCCCGGAAGGCCGGGAAGAGCGCCTCGTCGCCGAGGTCGAGGGTGACCGACTCGTCGTTCGGGAAGGTCGAGACGAGTTCCTCGCCCGAGGTGCCGTTGACGGCGAGGTACTGCACCTGGACCTCGTGACCCTCGGCCACCTCCTCGCCGTCGCCCTCGGCCAGTGTGCGCGTCTCCGTGCCGGCCGCGACGAAAGGCAGGTCGCCTTCGGCGAAGGGCTCGTCGTCCCACGTCAGGGCCGGGGCCTCGCCCTCGGTGTCGACCTCCACGTCGGCCAGGTCGCCGTTCGGGGCGGCGCTGGTCGCGGCCGCGTCGTCCCCCGGCGAGCTGGTCGCGCTCGCGTCGTCGCCCTCGCCGGAGGAGTTCGGGCTGCACGCCGCGAGGAAGATGAGGGGTGCGGCCGCAGCCGCGAGGTAGCGCAGTCGGGAAGAGCGCACGGAGCGTCCTTTGCAGAATCGGGGAATCGTCGTCTCCCCGCCAGCCTAACCCGGTCGACTGGACGTCAGGTGGGAGCACCACCGGAGGCACGGACGTGCTCGAGCAGCGCGTCCACCCGCTCGTCCTGCCAGGCGAAGGGGTCCTTGCAGATCACCGTCCGCGCGGCGGTGTCGTTGAGCTTGAGGTGCACCCAGTCGACGGTGAAGTCGCGCCGGTGCTCGGCGGCCACCCGCACGAAGTCGCCACGCAGCCGGGCCCGGGTCTGCGGCGGGTCGGTCGTGGCACTCCTGATCCGGTCCTCGTCCACCACGGTCCGGGCGGCGCCCGAGCGCTCCAGGATCCGCACCAGCCCGCGCCGGGCGTGGATGTCGTGCCAGGCCAGGTCGAGCTGCTGCAGCCGTGGGTCCCACGCGTCCAGACCGTGGCGCGCGGCGTAGGAGTCGAGCAGCTTCTTCTTCATCACCCACTCGATCTCGGTGTCAACGAGGTGCAGCCGGTCGGTGGCGATCGCCTCCAGCCCGCGCCCCCACAGCTCCAGCACGTCCCGGTATGCCCCCTCTCTCCCGATCCCGGCGTCCTCGGCATACCTCGTCACCAGCTCGAGCAGCTGCTGCTGGACCTCCAGCGCGGTGACGGTGCCACCCCGGCGAAGCCGCAGCGGCACCCGACCCGTGGGGTCGCGGGAGATGTCGCGGATCGCCTGCATGGGGTTGGCGAGCACGAGGTCGGGCACGACCGTGCCGGCCTCGAGCATCTGCAGCACCAGGTCGGTGGCGCCGAGGCGCAGCAGCGTCGTGGTCTGGCTCATCGTGGAGTCGCCGACGATGACGTGCAGGCGGCGGTGCTTCTCCGGGTCGGCGTGCGGCTCGTCGCGGGTGTTGATGATCGGGCGGGACCGGGTGGTGGCCGAGCTGAGGTCCTCCCACATGTGGTCCGCGCGCTGCGAGACGAGGTAGGTCGCCCGTTGCTCGGTGACGTGCAGCCGGCCGGCGCCGGTGACCAGCTGCCGGGTGACGAGGAAGGGCACCAGGGTCTCGGTGACCCGCTCCATGCGGGTGCGGCGCTCGATGAGGTAGTTCTCGTGCGAGCCGTAGGAGTTGCCGCGCGAGTCGACGTTGTTCTTCAGCACATAGACGGTGGCGTCGAAGCCCTCCTCCGCGAGCCGCTGCTCGGCGTCGTCCGCGAGGTCCTGGACGATGATCTCCCCGGCCCGGTCGTGGGCGACGACGTCCAGCAGGTCGGTGCACTCGGCGGTGGCGTACTCCGGGTGGGAGCCGACGTCGAGGTAGAGCCGGGAACCGTTGCCGAGGAAGACGTTGGAGGAGCGCCCCCACGCCACGACCTTGCGGAAGAGGTAGCGCGAAACCTCCTCCGGCGAGAGCCGGGAGCCGCCCCGGAAGGTGGCGTTGACGCCGAACTCGGTCTCGACGCCCATCACCCGCTGCTTCACTCGCCGCCCTTCTGCACGAAGCCGTGCACGAACTCGGTGGCGTTGCTCTCCAGGACGCCGTCGATCTCGTCGAGGAGGGAGTCCAGCGCGGCGTCCCGCTCGGCGCTCTGCGCGGCCGGGGCGCTGGGAGGTGTAGCGCCGTCTGCGTCCGGGCCGGGTTCGCCGTCGCCGCCCGACTCGCGACCACGACGCTGGAAGTGCTGCTGCGACATGGTCCTACCCTAGGCCAGACCTCCCACGCACGCCCCTGGTCACGCCGTCGTCCCGGCGACACTCCCCTCTCGATCGGCCACAGCGTTCACGTGAACGCTGGAGCCGTTCGTCATGGGCGTGTCGCCGGCACGGGGAGCAGTCCGGGGTCAGACGTCCTCGCTGGCGAGCTCGGAGAGCAGGCTCGCCGCGGAGGTATGCCGGTCCAGCAGCCCGACGACGGCGGCCCGGCTGCCGCTGGTCGGCTCGTCCATGCGCACCCGGCGCAGGCCGCCCCGGTCGTCGACGAGCACCACCGAGTCCCAGGACGCCGCCCGGACTCCCCCGGCCGCGCCGTAGCGCCGCACCGCCTCGCCCCTGAACCAGGCCCGTGTGTCCGGCGGCGGCTCCGTGACGGCGGCGGCGACCTCCTCCGGTGTGACGAGCCGCTCCAGCTGGCCGGCGGCGCGCAGCTTGCGGGCCAGGCCCCGCGCGGGGTCGAGGTCGTGCCACTGGATGTCCATGGCCGCGATCCGGGGGTCGTCCCAGCCCGCGCCCGCGCGGTTCCGGAAGCGCTCCAGCAGCTGGTGCTTGGCCACCCACTCGACCTGCCCCGCGGCCTGCGACGGGTCGCGGCGCAGCGTGTCGAGGACCTCGCGCCAGCGGCCGAGCACCTCGTCGGTCTCGGTGTCGTCCGGGTCATCCCAGGCCTCGTGGCCCGAGGCCGCGGCACGCTCGGCGGCCTCGAGGTGCGCCTCGACCAGGTCCAGGCCGGTCATCTCGCGGCCGTCGGCCAGCGGCACGGTGACCTGCAGCGACGGGTCGTGGCTGAGGGCCCGCGCGGCGGCGACCGGGTGGGCGAGCGGCATACCCTCCAACAGCTCGGGGTGCGTCTCGATGACCCGGAGCACGGCAGACAGCGACCCCAGCGCCAGGTAGGTGGTGACGTCGGCCATCGTGGCGTCGCCGACGATGACGTGCAGCCGCCGGTGCAGGTGCGGGGTCGCGTGCGGCTCGTCCCGGGTGTTGACGATGGGGCGGCGCAGCGTCGTCTCGAGCCCGACCTCGGCCTCCAGGTAGTCCGCGCGCTGGGACAGCTGGAAGCCGGGCCGCTCGCTCGCCTGGCCGATCCCCACCCGCCCGGCACCGGCGATGACCGGTCGCGCGACGAGGAAGGGGATGAGCAGCCGCGCCAGCCGGTCGAAGGGCACCGAGCGCGGCACGAGGTAGTTCTCGTGGGTGCCGTAGGACGCGCCCTTGCCGTCGACGTTGTTCTTGTAGAGCCGCACCTCCAGCCCCTCCTCGGCCAGGGTCCGCACCGCGCCCCAGGCGACCTCCTCCCCCGCCCGGTCGTAGCGGACGGCCGCGAGCGGCCCGGTGACCTCGGGCGAGGAGTACTCCGGGTGCGCGTGGTCGACGTAGAAGCGCGCCCCGTTGGACAGGACGGACGTCGCGATCGTCGGGTCCTCGACATCGGTCAGCTGGGAGCGGTCGGCCAGCGCCCGCGCCATCTCGAAGCCACGGGCGTCCCGCAGCGGCGTCTCGTCGGCGTAGTCCCATCCCGCGCCGGAGGGGAGCGCCGCCCCCGGGGCGGCGCCGGCGGCATACCCCCGGACGACCTGGCCGGAGAGCACCATCGGGGTCACCGGGCGCCCGGCCGGGTCCAGCTGGGTGCTGGTGATCCCCAGCTCGGTCTCGATGCCCATGACCCGGCGGACTCCCATGGCGCCGATCCTGTCACGAGCCGTGCCCGCCCCCCGGTAGCGTGCCCCGGGTGAGCGCGACCTACCGCTACGACGAGGCCCTGGCCCGCGCCCGGGAGGTGCTGCCCACCCCGGTGCTGGAGTACCTCCTCACCGGCGCCGGGGACGGTGCGTCCGCCGCCGAGGCGACGGACGCCTGGGCCGGGGTCCGGCTGCGGCCCCGGGTGCTGCGCGACGTGACCACCGTCGACCTGCGCGCCCGGGCGCTCGGCGAGGAGCTGGCCCTGCCCTTCGCCGTGGCCCCCACCACCTTGCAGCGGGCCGTCCACCCCGAGGGCGAGGTCGCGATGGCGCGGGCCTGCGCCGCGGCCGGCCAGCTGCTCGTGGTGTCCAGCAACGCCGGCTCCACCTTCGCCGACATCGGCGCCACCGGGGTCCGCTGGTGGGTCCAGGCCTACCTCACCCAGGACCGGGACCTGTCGCTGCCGCTGCTCGAGCGCGCCGTCGAGGCGGGAGCCGGCGCGGTGGTCCTCACCGTGGACACCCCGGTCGTCAGCACCAAGAGGTATGCCGGTGCCACCGTCTGGGAGGCCACGGACCCGGCCTTGCTGCGGGTGAACTTCCCGCCCGACGAGCAGCGGACCCCCGGCGCGGAGAAGGCCACCGACCTCTCCCCCGAGGACCTCGGGTGGCTGCGGGAGCGCACCGGCCTCCCGGTCGTCGTCAAGGGTGTCCTGCGTGGCGACGAGGCCGTGCGCTGCCGGGACGCGGGCGCCGACGCCGTGTGGGTCTCCAACCACGGCGGGCGCCAGCTGGACCGGGTCGTGCCGACCGCGACCGCCCTGCCGGAGATCCGGGCGGCGGTGGCACCGGGGACCGAGGTCTACGTCGACGGCGGGGTCCGCACCGGTCTGGATGTGCTCGTCGCCCTGGCCTGCGGGGCCGACCTCGTGCTCGCCGGGCGTGCTCCGGTGCTCGGCCTGGTCGACGGCGAGGACGGGGTGCGCGGCTGGCAGCAGACCTGGGCCGCCGAGCTGGTCGAGGCCCTGCGGCTGGCCGGCGTGGCCGCCGCGGCAGACGTCGCCGAGGCGGACCTCCTCACGCCCTCCGGTGGACCGGGTGACCCCGGTCGGCAGCGACCCTGACCACGGCGGACTCACTCCCCTGCACTGCGCCGCATCGAACGCAGGGCACCCTCGCTCGCGACGAAGCCGGCGGCCTCCATCCGTGGCGTCGGCCACTCGCCGGAGAGGAAGCGGGCCGTCGTCTCCGGCGGGCCCGGGGGCGGCCACGGGAGGTCGGGGTCGCGTGCCTCGGCCAGCAGCTCGCGCCGGGTCTGGTCGGCCCCGTCGTCCTCCAGCTCCTGGGTGAGCTGCCACGCGGGCAGCGTGCCCTGCACCCCGACCTGCCAGGGGTTGGCCCCCGCCTCCAGGAGCAGGCCCGCGGACTCCAGGTCCCCGAAGGTCAGCGCGGACCCCAGCGGTGTCGCGCCGCTGACCGGCTCGGCCCGGTCGGGGTCGGCGCCGTGGTCCAGCAGCAGGCCGACCGACGCCGGCCGCTCGAAGAGGAGGACCTCCTGCATCGGTGGTGCCGTGTCGGGGCCGTGCGCGTCGGGGTCGGCGCCCGCCCCGAGCAGCTGCTCGGCGAGGTCGAGGTCGTCCGCGAGCAGGGCATACGTCAGGGCCAGGCCGGGGGCCTCGCCGTCCGGGTCGGCACCCAGGTCCAGCAGCGTGGCCACCATCTCGCCGTCACATCCGGCGACGGCGAAGGTGAGCAGGTCGCCGTCGTTGCCGTCCCCGGGCCGCACCCCGTCGGGCAGGACCACGCGCGTGCCCAGGAGCTGCTCGTCCCCGCGGACCAGCTCGGCGACGCGCTCCTCGTCCCCGTCCACGACGGCGTCGTAGACCTGCTGGCCCGCGGCTGCGTGGTCCAGGTGGTCCCGGACCGTCTCCGGCGTCGGCAGCGACGGCTGCGTCTGCGAGAAGCAGGGCGGCACCCCGTCCAGCAACCCGCAACCACCCATGGCAGGGGTAGTCAGGCCGACGACGAGCAGCACCCCCACCCCGCGTCGGCCCATGGGTCATGTCTACCGCACCGGAGGTCAGGCGTCCACGCGCGGACGCGGCACCCCGGTGACGATGTCGAGGTCGAGCGTCGTGGAGGTGGCTAGCACGGTGAGGGCACGCGACCGGGTCCGCCCGGTCCCGTGGTCGACCGCGGTGAGGACGTAGCGCCCCGGCGGCGGCAGCCCGATCTCGTAGTGCCCCTCCTCGTCGGTGTGGCAGGTGCCGACGAACTCACCGGAGTGCTTGATGAGCGAGATGAGCACCTCCGCCATCGGTGTCCCGTCGTCGGTGATGTGCCCCGACAGCAGCAGCCGCTTGGCCATCACGACGTCCTCCTCGTGGCCCACGGACAGCTCGACCAGCGCGGACTGCGGCGCCCAGCCGTCGGCCGACACGACGAGCAGATAGGGCCCGGGCTCCGGCAGCGCCAGGGTGTAGCGCCCGTGGTTGTCGGTGCGGCCCCAGTCGATGTGGCGGCCGTCGGGACGCAGCACGGTGGTGACCGCCTGCCGCAGCGGGCGGCCCTGCGGGCCCACGACCTGCCCCCGCACGAGCAGCTCGGGCAGCTCGCCGCCGAGCTTGACCTCGGTGCGCTCCCCCACCGGCTCCTGCGGGTCGCCCTCCACCCCGACGTGGGCCCGCTGCGGGCGGCGGATGAAGGCCGCGATGAGCGCACCTCCGAGCGAGGCCGCGGCGCCGGCCCAGAAGATGAGCTGGTATGCCTCGAAGCGCGGCGCCATCTCCCCGCTGGACGTCTGCACCATCGAGGCCGCGAAAACCGCCGCGACCAGCGCCGAGGCCGAGGAGGTGCCGAGCGAGCGCAGCAGCGTGTTGAGGCCGTTGGCCGACGCCGTCTCGGTGATGGGCACCGCCCGCATGATGAGGGTCGGCATCGCGGCGAAGGCCAGGGCGGTGCCGAGCGAGGCCACGCTGGAGGTGATGACCACCTCCAGCACGCTGCGGTGCAGCAGCGAGCGCCCGATGAAGCCGACGGCGATGGTCACCGCACCGGCGATGAGCACCGCTCGCGGCCCGTAGCGGGTGATGAGGCCCGCCGAGACCGGCGACATGGCGACCATGAGCAGGCCGGAGGGCAGCATGACCAGCCCGGTCGAGACCACGGACAGCCCGAAACCGTAGCCGGTCTCCGCGGGCATCTGCACCTGCTGTGCCGAGGTGAGGAAGTTGGCGAACATCGCGAAGCCGATGAGCACCGACGCGGCGTTGGTGAGCAGCACGGTGCGCCGGGTCGAGGTGCGGATGTCGACCAGCGGCTGCCCGGTGCGCAGCTCCCACGGCACCCACGCGGCCAGCACGAGCCCGGCACCGGCGAGCAGGCTGAGCGTGATCGGCGAGCCCCAGCCCCACGTGCCGGCCTTGCTCACCGCGAGCAGGAAGCAGGTGAGCGCGACCGACAGCAGCAGCGCACCTGTGAGGTCGAAGCGGCCGTGGGTCTTCACGGTCGACTCCGGGACCACGCCGTAGACCGCCACGAGCATGACGACGGCGAAGCCGCCGGAGACGTAGAAGAGGGCGTGCCAGTCGAGGTTCTCGTAGATCACGCCGGCCAGCGGCATACCGATGGCACCGCCGATGCCGAGGGTCGCCGACATCAGCGCGACGCCGGAGCCGACCCGGTCGGCCGGCAGGTGGTCGCGCATGATGCTGATGCCGACCGGCACCAGGCAGGCACCGAGGCCGCTCAGCCCGCGGCCCACGACGACGAGCGCGAGCTCGCTGCTGAGCGCGGAGACGACCGAGCCGGCGATGACGGCCCACATGCAGATGATGAGCATGAGCCGCTTGCCGAACATGTCTGCGAGCCGGGACACGATCGGGGTGCCGACGGCCGCGGTGAGCAGCGTGACGGTGACCAGCCAGGAGGCGTTGTCGCTGGTCGTGCCCAGGATCTCCGGGAAGTCGGGCAGCAGCGGCAGCACGAGGGTCTGCTGCAGCGAGACGAGCGTGCCGCACAGCGCGAGCACGACGATGATCGCCGTGGTGGGGGTGGCGGGCGGCGGCTGCGAGGCTGACCTCGAGGTGGTCTTCTCGTCCGCGCCGGCTGCCATGCCTCAGACCCTATCCCCGCCGCCGGACACACCCGCCCGCACGTCCGCGTCCGCGGGCGGTCCAGCCGCTCAGCGCTCCCCGAGGTCGACCGAGCGGCCCGGCTGGGTGCCGGAGGCGTCGCCGACGAGGGTGCGGATGTAGGTGATCCGCTCGCCCTTCTTGCCGGACACCCGGGCCCAGTCGTCCGGGTTGGTGGTGCCCGTCAGGTCCTCGTTCTCCTTGAACTCGTCGAGGTATGCCTGCTCCAGGTGCCGCTCCCGCAGCCCCTCCTCGCCGCGGGTCAGCACGTCCTTGATCGCCAGCTTCTTGGCGCGGTCGACGATGTTGTGGACCATCGCACCGGAGGCGAAGTCGCGGAAGTAGAGCACCTCCTTGTCACCGCCGGCGTAGGTCACCTCGAGGAAGGCGTTGGCCGGGGAGACGGCATACATCCGCTCCACGACGCCGTCGATGAGCGCCGCGACGCCGACCGCCCGGTCCCCGCCGTGCGCGTCCAGGACGCTGGGGTGCAGCGGGATGTCGGTGGTGAGGTACTTGCCGAAGATGTCACGGGCACCCTCCGCGTCGGGCCGCTCGATCTTGATCTTCACGTCCAGGCGCCCCGGGCGCAGGATGGCGGGGTCGATCATGTCCTCCCGGTTGGAGGCGCCGATGACGATGACGTTGTCGAGCCGCTCCACCCCGTCGATCTCGGCGAGAAGCTGGGGCACGATCGTTGTCTCGACGTCGGAGGAGACGCCGGAGCCGCGGGTGCGGAAGAGCGACTCCATCTCGTCGAAGAAGACCACCACCGGGTCGCCCTCGGCCGACTTCTCCCGGGCCCGCTGAAAGATCATCCGGATGTGCCGCTCGGTCTCCCCGACGTACTTGTTGAGCAGCTCGGGGCCCTTGATGTTGAGGAAGTAGCTGCGGGCGCCCGCCGCGGTGAGGCCCTTCTGCTCCGCCGCCTGCCGGGCGAGCGAGGCGGCGACCGCCTTGGCGATGAGCGTCTTGCCGCACCCGGGCGGGCCGTAGAGCAGCACCCCCTTGGGCGGGCGCAGCTGGTGGCTCTCGTAGAGCTCGGCGTGCAGGAAGGGCAGCTCGACGGCGTCCCGGATCTGCTCGATCTGGCCGCCCAGGCCGCCGATGTCGTCGTAGGAGATGTCGGGCACCTCCTCGAGCATGAGCTCGGTCACCTCGGGGCGTTCGATCCGCTCGGTGACGAAGCCGCTGCGGGAGTCGAGCAGCAGCGCGTCACCCACCCGCACCTGCTCCTGCGCCACCGACCCGGCGCGGTGGGCGATCCGCTCGTCCTCGCCCCGCACGAGCACCGTGAGCCGCCCGTCGTCGAGGACCTCCTTGCAGGTCACGACGTCCCCGGCCCGCTCGTAGCCGGCGACGCCGACGATCGCCTGGGCGTCGTTGAGCAGCACCTCGCGACCGGGGTGCAACGCCGTGCTGTCGACCTCGGAGGAGATCGTCGTGCGGATCCGGCGCCCTGCCACCGAGACGTCGGCGTCGCCGTCGACGAGCCGCAGCACCAGGCCCATGGTCAGCGGCGGCGAGGCGAGGGCGTCCAGGTCCTCGCGCAGCCCCTCGATCTGTTTCTTCGCGCTGGACAGCGTGGTGCTCAGCGCCTCGTTGCGCCCCCGCAGCTCGGTCACCCGGGAGGTGAGGGTCTGCACCTGCTGCTGCAGGTGCCGCTCGCGCGGCGTCGGGTCGGTCACGTCTCCTCCTCCGGCTCGGTGTCGGACCCGGTCACCCGGGTGGCGGTGGCCTCGGCGTCGCGCCGGGTGCGGCGCAGCTTCTTGTCCGACACCGGGCGTTCGCCCAGGTCGGCGGCCTCCCACTCCCCGGTGGCAGGGGTGTAGTCCTCCCCGTAGGCGCCGGGCGCCGGGCGCTTCTTGCGTAGCGGCGCGTCGGTGCCGGGCGCCAGCCGGCGCAGGCTCACGAGGAAGCCGGTATGCCCGTGCATCCGGTGCTCGGGGCGGACCGCGAGCCCTTCCAGGTGCCACCCGCGCACCATCGACTCCCACGCCTGCGGCTCGGTCCAGCCGCCGGCCGCCCTGGCCGCCTCGGCGACCCGCGAGAGCTGGGTGGTGGTGGCGACGTAGCAGATGAGCACGCCGCCCGGGGCGAGCGCCTCCCCACGACGCCGAGGCAGTCCCAGGGCGCGAGCATGTCGAGGACCACCCGGTCCACCGTGCCAGGCTCCACCGCGTCCGGGAGCGCCTCCACGAGATCGCCCACGGTCACCGTCCAGGCCGGGTGGTCCAGGCCGAAGAAGGACCGGGCGTTGGCCCGGGCGATGTCGGCGAAGTCCTCGCGCCGCTCGAAGCTCAGCAGCCGGCCGGACTCCCCCACCGCGCGCAGCAGCGACAGCGAGAGCGCCCCGGAGCCCACACCCGCCTCGACGACGACCGCGCCGGGGAAGATGTCGGCATACGTCACGATCTGTCCGGCGTCCTTGGGGTAGACGACCTGGGCGCCGCGCGGCATGGAGAGGACGAAGTCGGAGAGCAGCGGGCGCAGCGCGAGGTACTCGGCGCCGGAGGTGTGCCGCACGACCGAGCCGTCGGGGGCGTCGATGAGGTCGTCGTGCCGCAGGTGGCCGCGGTGGGTGTGGAACTCCTTGCCGACCTCCAGGGTGATGGTGTGCATCCGTCCCTTGGGATCGGTCAGCTGCACGCGGTCGCCCGCCCGAAAGGGTCCGCGCCGCATGTCGGCGCCCGTCGGCCTGCTCACCTGGTCAGTCTACGAGCGGTGCGCCGGTGAGCTCGTGCGTGCTCACCACGCCCCAGGGCCGGCCGTCGTCGTCCAGCAGGGCGACGACGCCGGACCCGGACCGGCGCATGACGTCGATGACGCCGTCGAGCCTCGCCTCGGGCGCCATCGGCACGGCCCAGCCGCCGGGGAGCCGGACCGCCACGGCCGAGACCGGCGTGCCGGCCCACTGCTCGCGCGGGACCCGCTGCAGCGAGGGCGGGTCGACGAGGCCCTCGGGGCGCCCGTCCGCGTCGAGCACGACCCACACCGGCCGCTCGGACCAGGCGACGGTGTGCAGCGGCTCGTCGTTGCGGACGACACCGGCGGGCAGGGCGGCGTCGCCGAGCCGTCGGCGGGAGGCACGGCGGCCGTGGACGCCGACCTTGATCGCCTGGCTGGCGCCCTGCCACAGGAAGAGCCCCACGAGGGCCACCCACGCGACGCGGGTGAACGGCACGCGATCCCCCTGCAGCAGCGGCGGGAGGAGCAGCGCGAGGGCCACGAGCACGACGACGGCGCGACCGGCCCAGCCGGCGGTGATGGTGCCGACGTGCCGGTCGCCGGACACCTTCCAGACCAGGGCCTCCAACAGGTAGCCCCCGTCCAGCGGCAGCCCGGGGACGAGGTTGAAGACCGCCACGAAGGAGTTGGCCCAGGTGAAGGCATACGCCAGCAGGAGCGGGACGCCGGTGCCGTCCACCAGGGTCCAGGACCACCAGCCGAGCACGGCGAGCAGCCCGTTGGCCAGCGGCCCGACCACCGCGACCGCCGCGCTGCGCCCGGGCGTCCCGCCGGCCCCGTCGTGCGCGGTGTGGCCGCCCCAGAAGTCGGCGACGATCCGGGAGACGCCGAAGCCGACGCGCTGCGCGACGAGGGCGTGCGCCGCCTCGTGCACGAGCACGGACACCAGCAGCAGCAGCACGAAGACCAGGGCGACGCCATAGCTCCACAGCCCCAGCTCGGGCAGGACGCGCCCCACCGTCGGCCCGAAGAGGGCGACCATGACGACGGCGACGAGGACCCAGCTGCGACCGAGGTAGATCGGGATTCCGGACAGGGTGCCGATGCGCCACCCGGGCTGTCGCTCCATCCTCCGAGCGTAGAGTGCGGCGCATGGAGCCGGGCACCGAGGACTGCGCCCGTGCCCTCTCCCCCTCGCGGGCGGCCGACTTCATGCAGTGCCCGCTGCTCTACCGGCTGCGGGTCGTCGACCGCCTCCCCGAGCCGCCGAGCGCGGCCGCCGCCCGCGGGAGCCTCGTGCACGCGGTCCTGGACCGCATCTTCGACCGTCCCGCGCAGGAGCGCACCCTGGAGCAGGCGACCGCCCTGGTCCCCGCCGAGTGGGAGCGCATGGTCGCGCAGGAGCCGGAGCTGGCCGGGCTCGCCGCCGCCGACACCGCCGGTGCGGCCGACGGGCTGCTGGCGCGCTGGTTCGAGCTGGAGGACCCGACGAGGCTCGAGCCGGCCGAGCGTGAGCTCTACGTCGAGGCCGACCTGGACGGGCTGGTCATCCGCGGGTATGTCGACCGCCTGGACGCGGCGCCGGACGGGGCGCTGCGGGTGGTGGACTACAAGACCGGTCGCGCACCCTCGGAGACCTTCGAGGGTCGGGCGCTGTTCCAGCTGAAGTTCTACGCGCTCGCGCTGTGGCGCAGCCGCGGGGTCCTGCCGCGGCGGCTGCAGCTGGTCTACCTGGGCGACCGGACGGTGCTGTGGATCGACCCCACCGAGGCCGAGCTGCGGGCCACCGAGCGCAAGATCCGTGCGCTGTGGGCGGCCATCGAGCAGGTCGCCGTCTCCGGTGACTGGCGCCCGCGGCGGGGCCGGGCCTGCACCTGGTGCTCCTTCCAGGAGCACTGCCCGGCCTGGGGTGGGACGCCGCCACCGCTGCCGGAGGGCGCGACCCTGCTGGCGCTGGACCCGCGGTCGGCGGGGCGGGTCGACACCGGGCAGGACGTGCGGTCAGCCGCGGGGTGAGCCGTCGTCGCGCCGCCGCAGGTAGCGCTCGAACTCCTTGGCGATCGCGTCGCCGGAGGCCTCTGGAAGGTCGGCGGTGTCCTGCGCCTCCTCGAGCTGGCGGACGTAGTCGGCGACCTCCTCGTCGGTCGAGGCGAGGTCGTCCACGCCGCGCTCCCAGGCCCGTGCCGACTCGGTGATCGCGGTGTCGTCGATGACGCAGTCGAGCAGCTCCTCCAGCTGCCCCAGCAGCGCCAGCGAGGCCTTCGGCGAGGGCGGCCCCCCGGCGTAGTGCGGGACGGCTGCCCAGCAGGACAGGGTGGGGACGTCCTGCTGCCGCGCCTCGTCCGAGAGCACGCCGACGATGCCGGTCGGGCCCTCGTAGGTGCTCGGCTCGATGTCCTCGCTGCTGGCCAGCAGCTCGGCGTCCTCGGAGCTGACGCTGACCGGGATGGGTCGGGTGTGCGGGACGTCGGCCAGCAGGCCGCCGAGCACGATCATCAGCTGGACGTCGCGCGACAGCAGGTAGGCGAGCAGGTCGCTGGCGAAGGTCCGCCACCGGACCGAGGGCTCGATGCCCAGCACCAGCAGCACGTCCCGGCCCAAGGGGGTGTTGCGGGCGAGCATCACCCGGGTGCTCGGCCACCGGATCATCCTGCGGCCGTCCACGGTGAGCACCTGCGGGCGGTTGACCTGGAAGTCGTAGAAATCCTCCGGGTCGATCGCGGCGACCACCTCGGCGTCCCACACCTGCGCCAGGTGCTCCACGACGCTGGAGGCGCACTCGCCCGCGTCGTTCCATCCCTCGAAGGCCGCGATGACGATCGGGTCGCGCAGCTCGCCCGTCTCCTGCAGCTCGATCACTGCCTCACCTTCCTGATCGGCACCGTGCGACCACCCTAGACGCTCTGCTCTAGCGTGGAGGCGTGACGCGCCAGCACCCCGACCAGCCCTCGCTGCCCGCCGCCGTCCTGTGGGACATGGACGGCACCATCGTCGACACCGAGCCGTCCTGGATCGCCGAGGAGTACCTCCTCGTCGAGGAGGCCGGGGGCACGTGGACCGACGACGACGCCCACGACCTCGTCGGGCAGGACCTGCTGACCTCGGCCCGGATGATCCTCGAGCGCACCCCGGTCCAGGGGGAGCCGGAGGACGTGGTGCGCAGGCTCCTCACCGGCGTGGTGCGGCGGACCCGGGCGCACGTCCCGTGGCGTCCGGGAGCCGTCGAGCTGCTGCGGGCCGTCCGCGCGGCCGGTGTGCCGTGCGCCCTGGTCACGATGTCGTGGACCGAGCTCGCCGACGTGCTCGTGGATCACCTCCCCGCAGGCACCTTCGACGCCGTCGTCACCGGCGACCAGGTGAGCCGCGGCAAGCCGCATCCCGAGGCTTACCTCGACGCGGCGCGCCGGCTGGGCGTGGAGCCGCGACGCGCGGTCGCCGTCGAGGACTCTTTCACCGGGGCCACCGCCGCGACGGCGGCCGGGGTCCCGACGCTGGTGGTCCCGCACACCGTCGCGGTGCCGAGCCTGCCCGGGGCGATGCAGGTCGGCACGCTGGAGGGGCTGTCGCCGACGGATCTCGCCGAGGTCGGGCGGACGCTGGTCTCAGAGCTGCACCCCGAGGAGCGCGTCGACCGCGCGCGGGACCAGGCCTGAGGCGGGCTCGCCCGCCGCGACGGTCGTCGCCCAGTCGTCGACCGCGTCGAGCGCGCCGGGGGTGTCGAGGTCGTCGGCGAGACGCTCCCGCAGCCGGAGGACGGTGGACCGACCGATCTCGGTGACCGTGTCGTGGGCAGCCATGTCGCTCGCCCGGCGCCACAGCTCGAGCCGTTCCACGGCCTCGCGCAGGACCTGGTCGGTCCACTCCCACTCGGTGCGGTAACGCTTCGAGAGCAGGGCCAGCCGGATCGCCATCGGGTCGACGCCGGAGGCCCGGAGCCGGGACACGAGCACGAGGTTGCCCCTGCTCTTGCTCATCTTGCCGCCGTCGAGCCCGACCATCGCCTGGTGCACGTAGGCACGCGCGAAGCAGTCGTCCCCGCACAGCGCGGCCGCCTGGACGGCGCTCATCTCGTGGTGCGGGAAGACCAGGTCGGTGCCGCCGCCCTGCACGTCGAAGGCGGCGCCGAGGTAGCGCTGGGCGATCGTGGAGCACTCGATGTGCCAGCCCGGGCGTCCCTGGCCGAGCGAGGCGCCGTCCCAGTGCGGCTCCCCCGCGCGTCCGGAGCGCCAGAGCAGCGGGTCCAGCGGGTCCCGCTTGCCCTCCCGGTCAGGGTCGCCCCGCGGTCGGCGAAGACCTCCATCATCTCCGCCCGGCTCCAGCCCGAGACGGCCCCGAAGCTCGGCTGGGTCGCCAGGTCGAGGTAGACGTCCTCGCCGGTGGCTCCCTCGCCGACCGGCTCCCCGTCGGGCACCGCCAGCCGGTATGCCGTGCCGGCCGCGAGCAGCCGCTCCACCGCGCTGACGTCGTCCGGGATGCCCTCGACCGCACCGACGTAGTGGTCCGGCGGCAGCACCCGCAGCGCCTCCATGTCCTCGAAGAACAACCCGATCTCGCGGGACGCCAGCTCGCGCCAGTCGATCCCGTCGCGCTCGGCCCGCTCCAGCAGCGGCTCGTCGACGTCGGTGACGTTCTGGACGTAGGTGACCTGGAGCCCCGCGTCCCGCCAGGCGCGCTGCAGCACGTCGAAGGTGACGTAGGTGGCGGCGTGCCCGAGGTGGGTGGCGTCGTAGGGGGTGATGCCGCACACGTAGAGGCGCGCCGGCCGTCGCCGTCGCCACCGCCGACCGGGACCAGGGATCCGGTGGCGGTGTCATGGACCCGGACGGGTCTACCGTCGTGGTCGATCGGCAGCCGTGGGACGTCGGTGGTCGACCAGGTCATCACGTCGGGGAGCCTAACCCTCGCCCCTGACGCCACCCCAATCGCCCGTCCTCACCAGTCCGTCCCTCCCCCAGAGCCCGGACCAACGGGAGCCGAGGCTGGACCGGGCGCTCACCAGAGCGGCCAGGGAAGGGGGTAACGGTCGGCCGACGGCATCGGCAGGATGCCCGCCTCCAGCAGTCCCTCCGTGCGGTGCCGCAGCGCGGTCAGCTCGGCCGGGCTCAGCAGGGTCGCGAGCAGGTCGGCCGTCTCCCCGGCCTCCGCCAGCACGTCGACCACGGCCGCCACGCGTCGCCGGTCCTCCTCGGGCAACGCCTCACCCGCGAAGCCCCACAGGACGGTGCGCAGCTTGTCGTCCTCGTGCAGCGCGAGGCCGTGGTCGAAGCCACGCAACCGGCCCTCGACGTCGATCGTCAGGTGGGCCGCCTTGCGGTCGGCGTTGTTGAGGACGACGTCCAGGGTGGCCATCGTCCGCAACCGGGGGTCGTCCGCGTGCGCCACCACGACCGGCGAGCCGTGCTCGTCCTCGGCCTGGACGACCGCCCGCCAGCCCGGCTCCAGGTCCTCGGGCGCGAGCACGTCGACCAGCCCGGCCGAGGGGTCGACGAGCCGCTCGGGCTCCTGCTCGACCCACCACTGCACCGACCCCTCCCCGAGCGGGCCGTCACGCAGGACCGTGGGCGGCACCAGGTCGAAACCACCGGCGCGGGACACGGCATACGCCGCGACCTCACGCGCGGCGAGCGAGGCGGGCGGGAAGTCGTGGAGCGGTCGCTCACCCCGCGCCGGCTTGTAGACGGCCCGGTGACCCGTGGCGGCGCCGTCCTGCGCGAGCTCGACGAGGAGGGTGAGGTTGGAGGCATGGGTCAGCCGTCCGACCGGCTCCAGCGCGCAGTCCCGCAGCAGGGCCAGCGACTCGTCCTCCCGCACGTCAGCGGCGGTAGCCGTTGGCGCGGGGGCAGATGTGGCCTCCGGGGTCGAGCGGCTGACCGCAGAACGGGCAGGACGGGCGGCCACCCTCGATCGAGGCGGTGCACCGCTGCGCGAAGGCGCGCGCCCGGCCGGGCTCCAGCACGATCCGCAGGGACTGCGGGGGCAGACCCGCCCACGGCAGGTCGGCCGGCTCCTCCTCGCTGCTCAGCTCGGCGACATCCTCCTCGCTCGGACGGTCGTAGGCCTCGAGCACGATGCGGCGCTGCCCCGCCTCCCAGGCGACGGAGAGCCGCTGCACGCGGAAGTCGTCCTCGATGGGGGTGTCGAGCGGCGCGTTGTCGGTGTAGGCCTCGGCGGCCTCCTCGCTGCCCTCGTCCCCGGCCACGTCGTCCAGCATCTCCACGAGGGACTCCCCCAGCAGGCGCACCTGCTCCTTCTCCAGCGAGACCGTCATCACCCGCTGGCCGTCGCTGGCCTGGAGGAAGAAGGTGCGGCCCCCGGGAGGACCGACGCTGCCGGCGACGCACCGCTCCGGCGGGTCGAAGACGTGCTCAGCCATGCCGTCAGCCTACGTCCTGGGAGGTCGGGAACCGCTGTCGCCACCGCCCCCGTGTCCCGCGCCACCTCCGACGTCGGCGTCCCCCGAGGCTCCCTCGCTGCTCACCCGGGCGACCAGCCCGGAGAGGTCCAGCGGGTCGCTGCCGGTGTCGTTGGTGCGCAGGACGAAGGGTCGGGCGGCCGTGCGGTGCACCAGGCTGAGCGAGGCCGGGTCGACCACGATGCGCTGGAAGTCGTCGAGCCGGGTGGCGAGGGCGTCGGCCAGGATCGCCTTGATGACGTCGCCGTGGCTCACCGCGACCCAGACCGCGCCCGGGCCGTGCTCGGACTCGATCTGCGCGTCCCAGCGTGCGACGGCGCGGACCGCCCGGTCAGCCATGTCGGCCATCGACTCGTGCGCGAAGGCCTCGTCCGCGGGGAAGGTCACCGACGAGGGCTCGTCCTGCACCGCCCGCCACAGCGGCTCGTCCGCCAGCTCCTTCAGCGGCCTGCCCGTCCACGCGCCGTAGCGCGCCTCCCCCAACCCGTCCTCGGTATGCCTGTCGACCGCACGGTCGGCGGGCTGCGCCGCGAGCAGGGCGGCGGCGGTCTCCTGGCAGCGCTGCAGCGGGCTGGCGACCACCGCGGCGAGCGGCGTCGCGGCGAGCCGCTCGCCCACGCGACGCGCCTGCTGGGCGCCGGTGTCGTCGAGCCCGAGACCGGGGCTCCACCCGGCCAGGACCCCGTCGGCGTTGGCCTGGGTGCGGCCGTGACGCACCAGGACGCAGATCGCCATCAGGACCCCCCGAGCCGGGAGTGCGCCTCGACGGCGGCCTCGAGCCCCTGCATGCGGGCCTCGAGATCCGTGCCCCACGGCGCCACCGTGAGGGTGGTGATGCCGGCGTCCTGGTAGCGCCGCATCCGTTCGGTGATCCGGTCGACGTCGCCGAGCAGGCTGGTGTCGTCGACGAACTGCGGCGGCAGCGCCGCCGCCGCCTCGGCCCAGCGCCGGTCGAGGTAGAGCTCCTGCACCTGCTGCGCCTCCCGCTCGTAGCCCATCCGGCAGGCGAGCTGGTTGTAGAAGTTGTGCTCCCGGCTGCCCATTCCGCCGACGTAGAGCGCCGGGTAGGGGCTCACGGTGCGGGCGCAGGCCTCGAGGTCCTCGCCGGTGGCGAGCGCGACGGTGGCGTCGGTCTGGAAGCCACCGTCCGGCAGCGGGTCGGCCCGCCGCCGCATCCCGGCCTCGAGGTGCTCGCGCTGCTCGGCGAAGAAGTCAGGTGCCACGAAGACCCCGAGCCAACCCTCGGCGATCTCCCCCGCGAGCTCGAGGTTCTTCGGGCCGACGGCGGCGAGGTAGATCGGGATGGACGGCCGGTGGACGTGCGTGAGCCGCAGGGCCTTGCCCGGCCCGTCGGGCAGCGGGAGGGTGAAGAACTCTCCCTCGTGGCTCACCGGCCGGTGCCGCAGCGCGGTCCGGACGATCTCGGCATACTCCCGCGTCCGGGCCAACGGCTTGGCGAACCGGACGCCGTGCCAGCCCTCGGAGACCTGTGGCCCGCTGACGCCCAGGCCGAGCCGGAAGCGTCCCTTCGACAGACTGTCCAGGCTGACTGCCGCCATCGCCGTCGCAGCCGGGGTCCGCGCCGGGATCTGCATCACGCCCGCGCCCAACCCGATCCGCTCGGTCTGCGCCGCGAGGTAGGACAGGATCGTCACGGAGTCGGGCCCATACGCCTCGGCGACCCAGACGACGTCCACCCCCAGCTCGTCGGCGCGGCGCACCAGCGCGAGATTGTCCTCGTCGCGTCCTTGCCCCCAGAAGCCGCAGCTCAGCCCCAGCCGCACGGATCAGTGCCGTCCCGAGGTGGTGTCGTCGAGATCCTCGTCGTCGTCCTCCACCTCCGGGTCGTCGAGCTCCTCGTCGAGATCGTCGTCGTCCAGGTCGTCGTCGAGGTCGTCATCGTCCTCGCCGTCATCTGCGTCCTCGTCGTCGTCGCTCGCGAGGTCGTCGTCGTAGACCTCCAGCGGCGTCACCTCGCCGTAGGCGTCCATGAGCGCGTCGTCGTAGGCGGTGAACGCCTCGGCGATCCGCTCATAGGCCTCGATCACCGCCGGGTCGTCCTCGCCGCGGCTGACGGCCGAGGTCTCCAGGTGGGTCTCGAGGGCGGCGACGAGGGCGGTCAGGGCGGCACGCGGGTCTGCGGTCATGGGGTGACGGTAGCGCGGATCGCTTGCGCGCGGCGGGTTGTCTCCCCAGGCCGAGAAGGGGTGCCTATGCTGGGCGGCCATGGTGGAGTACGAGTACCGCGAGCTCACCTTCCACCGCGACCAGGGGCGCGGTGAGGTGCGGCAGGCGCTCACCGAGCACGCGGAGTACGGCGCGTGGGAGCTGGCCCGGGTCCGGGTCTACCTCGGGGGCGTGCGCCGCGTGCTGTTGCGCCGCAAGATCATCCGCGTCCGCCGCACCGCCTGACCGCCTCTCGCGACCGGCCGCACGGTCTGCGACGACCGGCCGCGCGGTCTGTCAGCAGTCAGCGATCAGCTGGCCCAGCACCCGCGTGCCGAACCGGATGGCGTCGACCGGGACGCGCTCGTCCACGCCGTGAAACATGCCGACGAAGTCGAGGTCCTCGGGCAGCCGCAGCGGCGCGAAGCCGTAGCCGGTGATGCCGAGCCGGGAGAGGTGCTTGTTGTCGGTGCCGCCGGACAGGCAGTACGGCAGGACGTGCGCACCCGGGTCCTCCTTGAGCAGCGCGCGCTTCATCGAGTCGACCAGCTCGCCGCTGCTCGGCGCCTCCAGCGCGACGTCCTTGTGCTCGATCTCGACCTCGACGTGCTCGCCGGCCAGCTCCCGGATCGTGCCGAGCAGCTCCTCCTCGTGCCCCGGCAGGAAGCGGCAGTCCAGCGAGGCGGAGGCGCTCTGCGGGATGACGTTCATCTTGTAGCCGGAGTCGAGCATCGAGAAGTTCGAGGTGTCCTGCAGCGTGCCCTCGACGAAGCGGCGCGCCCCACCGAGCCGGGCCAGCACGTCCTCGACCCGCTCCTCGCTCCAGCCCTCCCCGGTGACGCGCTCGACCCCGTCGAAGAGCTCGCGCACCGAGGCGATGTAGGTGCGCGGCCACTCGTGGGCGTCGATCCGGGCGATCGCCTCGGCCAGCCGCACGATGGCGTTCTCGGGGTTGGGGACCGAGCCGTGCCCTGCGCGACCGCGCGCGTGCAGCCGCAGCCACGCGATCCCCTTCTCCGCCGTCTGCAGCAGGTATGCCCGCGTCGGCGCCCCGGTCGCGTGGTCCGGCAGGGTGATCGAGAAGCCGCCGACCTCGCTGATCGCCTCGGTGCAGCCCTCGAACCACTCCGGGTGCTCGGCGACGACGTGCCCGGCGCCCTGGGTGCCCCCGGCCTCCTCGTCGGCGAAGAAGGCCCAGACGATGTCGCGCGGAGGCTTCTCCCCGGACCGGGCGAGCTGGCGCAGGGTCGCCAGCAGCATGGCGTCCATGTCCTTCATGTCGACCGCGCCGCGGCCCCAGATCATCCCGTCCTTCTCCACGGCCTCGAACGGGTCGACGGACCAGTCCTCGGCCGCCGCGGGGACGACGTCGAGGTGGCCGTGCAGGACCAGGCCCGGTCGGGAGCTGTCCCGGCCCGGGGTCCGCACGACGACGCTGGTCCGCTCGGGGTGGTCCGCGGGCGCGGTGACCTGCGGGTCCAGCCCGACCTCCCGGAGCAGCTCTACGACGTAGTCCGCTGCGGCCCGCTCCCCCGGCCCGCTGCCGTCGCCGTAGTTGCTGGTGTCGATCCGGATGAGCTCCTTGCAGATCCGGACCGCCTCCTCCTCGGCGGTGCTGGAGGCGGCGAGGTCGTCGTGCGTCGAGGTCATGGCGCCACCCTAGTCAGCCTGGACACGGCATAGCGCGGAGGACCGGTCCAGCCGCACCGATGCTCACCGGTATGCCACCGCTTCACACGCGATCTCGTCAGCCGTCGCCGTGAACGGCACCGGCGTCCGGCTCACTCGTGCTCCTCGGCGAAGAGCTCGAGGTGGCGGCACTCCCGGCAGCGCAGCGCGCGGACCGGGTGCCGGGCGGCCTGGTCGAGCGCGGCGAAGCCGAAGATCTCGGTCGACGGCGGCTCCCCCACCCACTCCACGTGCCCGGTCGTGCCGTCGCCGCGACCGGCGAGGAACCCCTCGTCCACGAGGCCGACGCTGCCGCAGGCGGTGCACGTCGTCCGCGCCCGCTGCCAGGCGTCGTCGTCGCCGGCCGCCCCGGTGACGAGCCGGTGCATCCCGTCGCCGCGCGCCGGCTCCGCCGGCAGGTGCTCGCTCACGACCGGATCACGCCGTGAGCTTGCCCTCGATGCACTCGACGAACTGGCCGAGCAGCTTGTCCGAGACGCTCTGCATGACGCCGCGGCCGAACTGCGCCGGCTTGCCGGTGATGTTCATCGAGGTGAACACGTCGGCCTGGGTGCCGGTCCCGTCCGGCTCGAGCTGCAGGGTGACCGTCGCCGAGGCGTTGCCCAGGCCCCGCAGGCCCTTGCCGAGCCCTTCGATGACAGCCCGGTGCGCCTCGTCGTCGCGCTCGAGGAACCTGCCCTCGCCCTGGTAGGTGACGCCGATCGGGCCCAGCTTGACCTTGACGTTGCCCGTGAACTCCTGCTCCGTCGCCGAGGTGACCGTGGCGCCGGGGAAGCAGCCGCCGACCTGCTCCAGGTCGGTGAGCAGCGCCCAGGTCTGGTCCGGGGGTGCGTCGACGGTGAAGGTGTGGTGCAGCTCCATCGCCATGGGGTCAGGCCCCTGCCGCGGCCAGCACCGCGCGCCGGGTGAGCACGCCGGCGACGTGCTTGCGGTAGTCCGCCTGGCCGTTGAGGTCCGAGGGTGGATCGGTGCCCTCGCCCACCTGGGCGCAGACCTCGGCGATCGCCTCCTCGGTCGCCTCCTTGCCGACCAGCGCCTGCTCCACCGCGGTCGCCCGCAGCGGGGTGGCACCCATGTTGGTCAGCCCGACCTTGGCCTCGGCGATGGTGCCGCCCTCGGCCCTCACGGCCGCGGCGATGCCGATGATCGCCCACTGGTGCGACACGCGCACGAACTTCTCGTAGTGCGCACCCCACCCGGTGTGCTTCGGGATCTCCACCGCCACGAGCAGCTCGTCCTCGCCGACCGCGGTCTCGAAGAGGTCGACGAAGAAGTCGCTGCCCTCGACGGTGCGCTCGCCGTCCTGGCCCTGGATGACCATGCGCCCGTCGAGCGCGAGCACGGGCGCGCCGACGTCACCCGCCGGATCCGCGTGCGCCAGCGCGCCGCAGACCGTGCCGCGGTGCCGGATCTGCTCGTCGGCGACCTCCTTGAGGGAGGTGTGCAGCAGCGGGAGGTGCTCCCGGACGAGGTCGGAGTCGAGGGCGTCCTGGTAGGTCGCTCCCGCGCCGATCCGGATGGCGTCGCCGACCTCGGTGATGCCCTTGATCTCCTCGATCCGGGAGATGTCGACGACGATGCCGGGCGCGTTGAGCCGCATGCGCAGCACGGGCAGCAGCGACTGACCGCCGGACATGACCTTGGCCTCGTCGCCGTGCTCGGCGAGCAGCGCGAGCGCCTCGGCCACCGTCGCGGGTGCGGCGTAGTCGAACTCGGGGGGGATCATGCCTGACCGCCTTCCTGCGTCGTCGTGATCGTCGACGTCGGCGCGTCACCGGTGCCGGACGGACCAGGTGGGTCCTGGTTGGGCTCACCCTGGACGAAGTGACCGGCGGCGTCCTCCGCCGTCTCGGCCCGTGCTCCGGCGTTCCCCTCCTGGATGGCCCGCCACACCCGCTCGGGGGTGCAGGGCATGAGGATGTCCTCGACGCCGTACTGCCGGATCGCGTCGAGCACCGCGTTGACCACGGCTGGTGTGGAGGCGATGCACCCTGCCTCGCCCACGCCCTTGACCCCGAGGTCGTTCGACGTCGCAGGCGAGGTGGTGCGGTCGGTGACGAAGTTGATGGTGTCCGCCGTGGTCGGCAGCGTGTAGTCGACGAACGAGCCGGAGACCAGCGTCCCCTGGTCGTCGTAGACCGCCTCCTCCCACAGCGCCTGGGCGATGCCCTGGACGAGCCCACCGTGGACCTGGCCCTCGACGATGAGCGGGTTGACCACGTTGCCGATGTCGTCGACGCAGACGTAGGACCGCATCGTCGTCGCCCCGGTCTCGGTGTCGACCTCCATCGCGCACAGGTGCGTGCCGTGCGGGAAGGAGAAGTTGACCGGGTCGAAGGTCGCGTCGGCGTCCAGGCTCGGCTCCATGCCGTCCGGGAGGTCGTGCGCGGCGAAGACGGCGAGCGCGAGCCCCGCGAGCCCGATGCCCTCCTGGTCCTCGCCGGCGCCCAGGACGGTGAACTTCCCGTCGCGGAACTCCAGGTCGTCCACGTTGGCCTCGAGCTGGTGCGCCGCGAGCGGTTTCGCCTTCTCGATGACCTTCTTGGCGGCGTTGATGACCGCCTGCCCGCCGACCACGAGGGACCGCGAGCCGTAGGTGTCCAGCCCCTTGTGGCTGATCTGGGTGTCCCCGTGCAGCACCTCGACGTCCTCGAAGGGAACCCCGAGCTGGTCGGCCACGATCTGGCTCCAGGCGGTCTCGTGCCCCTGCCCGTGGGCGGAGGACCCGGTGATGACCTCCACCTTGCCGGTCGGCAGCATCCGCACCGAGGCGTGCTCCCAGCCACCGGCGCCGTAGTTGAGCGAGCCCAGCACCCGGGAGGGGGCCAGCCCGCACATCTCGGTGAACGTCGAGATGCCGATCCCGAGCTGGACCCGGTCGCCGCTCTCCCGGCGACGCCGCTGCTCGGCCCGCAGCTCGTCATACCCGAAGAGCTCCTTGGCGCGGTCGGTGGCGGCCTCGTAGTTGCCGGAGTCGTACTCCAGCCCGCACACCGTGGTGAAGGGGAACTCGTCGTGGGTGATCCAGTTCTGCTCGCGCACCTCCATCGGGTCGCGCCCCAGCTCGAGCGCGAGCTCGTCCATGATCCGCTCGATGGCGAAGGTCGCCTCCGGGCGGCCGGCGCCGCGGTAGGCGTCGGTCCACGTCTTGTTGGTGAAGACGTTGGTGCAGGCGAAGTGGTAGGCGGGGAACTTGTAGATCGAGTTGAACATGAAGGCGCCCAGGATCGGCACGCCGGGCGTGACCAGGCCGAGGTATGCCCCCATGTCGGCGAGCAGCTCCACCTTGAGCCCGGTGACGGTGCCGTCGGACCTCGCGGCGAGCGTGAGCTTCTGCCACTGGTCGCGGCCGTGGTGCGCCGAGAGCAGGCTCTCGCTGCGGGTCTCGGTCCACTTGCAGGGCCGGCCGGTGTGCCGGGCCATGAGGAAGGTGATGATCTCCTCCGGGGTGACCTGCAGCTTGCCGCCGAAGCCGCCGCCCACGTCGGGGGCGATGACGCGCACCTTGCCCTCGTCGACGCCCAGGGTCATCGCCAGCATGAGCCGCAGGATGTGCGGCACCTGGGTGGCCGACCACATGACGAACTGCTCGCCCGTGGGGTCGACGACGGTCGAGCGTGGCTCCATGAAGGCGGGGATGAGCCGCTGCTGACGGAACTCGCGCTCGACGACGACATCGGCCTCCGCGATCGCGTCGTCGACGCTGGAACCGGTGCCGGCCTCGGCCGAGTCGAAGACCCAGGTGGCCGAGCGGTTGGTGCCGAGGTCGGGGTGCGCCAGCGCCTCGTCGGCGGCCGCGGCCTTGAGGTCGAGCACCGCAGGCAGGTCCTCGTAGTCGACGTCGACCAGCTCGGCGGCGTCCCGGGCCGCCGCGGCGGTGCGGGCGGCGACGACGGCGACGATCTCGCCGGAGAAGGCGACGCGGTCGACGGCGATGGCCGGGTGGGGCGGTGCCTTCTGGTCCTCGGTGATGGGCCAGGCGCAGGGCAGGCTGCCCTGCAGGTCCTTGACGTCCTCGCCGGTCAGCACGGCGATAACACCCTGCGACTCCTGGGCCGCGGTGGCGTCGACGCCGGTGATCCGGGCGTGGGCGACCGGGCTGCGGACCATCGCCAGGTGCAGCATCCCCTGGAGCTGGAGGTTGTCGGTCCACTTGGTGCGGCCGGTGATGAGCCGCTGGTCCTCCTTGCGGCGCCGGTCGCGACCGACCTCCCCGCTCGGGGACGCCGCGTCGGTGGCCGGCCTGTCGTCGACCGCGGTCATGACTGCTCACCTCCGGTGGCGGTGCCCTGGCCGGAGGCCTGCAGGACCGCCTTGACGATGTTGTGGTAGCCGGTGCACCGGCACAGGTTGCCCTCCATGCCGACGCGGACCTCCGCCTCGGTGGGACTCGGGTTGCTGCTGAGCAGGTCGGTGGCCTGCATGATCATGCCGGGGGTGCAGTAGCCGCACTGCAGGGCGTGGCAGTCGCGGAAGGCCTCCTGGACCGGGGTGAGAGACTCCCCGTCGGCCAGCCCTTCGATGGTGGTGACCTCGTGGCCGTCGGCCTGGACGGCGAGGACGTTGCAGGACTTCGCGCTGCGACCGTCGAGCAGGACCGTGCAGGCGCCGCAGTTGCTGGTGTCGCAGCCCACCACGGTCCCGGTCTTCCCGAGGGTCTCGCGCAGGTGGTAGACGAGCAGGGTCCGGGGTTCTACGTCGTCGGTGTAACTGGTGCCGTCGACCTTCACGGTGATCTTCATGCAGCCCTCCGTCGGGCAGTCGGGACGTCGCTGTCCCTGCCGATCCTGCCGTGACCCAGGTCACCCTGCAACAGATGAGCGGACGCCCGGTCGCACCGGCATTCGGGCACGCGAAGGGGCGCTAAATCCGGCTCACGCGGTATGCCGGTGGATCTCGCCCTCGTGTCGCGCAGCGCTCCCCGCGCCCGCCCCAGCGCAGGGCGATCATCTCCGAGGCGATGCTCACCGCGGTCTCCTCCGGGGTGCGCGCGCCGAGGTCCAGACCGATGGGGCTGCGCAGCCGCTCCAGCTGCGGATCCGTCACGCCGACCTCGCGCAGCCGGGCCAGCCGGTCCTCGTGGGTGCGGCGCGACCCCATGGCCCCGATGTAGGCGAGCTCGGGCGTGTCCTCGCCGAGCAGGACCTCGAGCAGCGGCACGTCGAACTTCGGGTCGTGGGTGAGCACGCAGGCGACCGTCCGCTCGTCGAGCGCGCCCGCGGCGACCTGCTCCTCGACATACCGGTGCGGCCAGGAGACCACCACCTCCTCGGCCTCCGGGAAGCGGGACGCCGTGGCGAAGACCGGTCGGGCGTCGCAGACGGTGACGCGGTAGCCGAGGAAGGTCCCCACGCGCGCGACGGCGGCGGCGAAGTCGATCGCGCCGAAGACGAGCATCCGCGGGCGGGGGCGTAGGAGGCGACGAAGACGCGCATCCCCTCGCCGCGACGTTCACCGTCCGGGCCGTACTCCAGGGTCGCGGTGCGGCCCTGGGCCAGCATGCCCCGGGCGTCGTCGGACACGGCCGCGTCCGCCCGGTCGCTGCCGAGGCTGCCCGCGGTGTCCCTGCCCTCGGGGCGGACCACCATGCGGCGTCCGACGTGGCTGCCATCGGGATGGGCGACCACGGTGGCCACGGCCACCGGTCGGCCCGCGCCGATGTCGGCGGCCACCTCGCCGAGCCCCGGGAAGTCGTCCTGGGAGACCCGCTCGACGTAGACGTCGAGGATGCCGCCGCAGGTCAGACCTACCCCCATCGCCTCGTCGTCGGAGACGCCGTAGCGCTGGAGCACCGGGGTGCCGTCGGCGATGACCTGCTGGCCCAGCTCGTAGACCGCACCCTCGACGCACCCGCCGGAGACCGACCCGACGGCCTCGCCGTCCTGCCCCACCAGCATCGAGGCCCCCGGCTGGCGCGGCGCGGAGCGCCAGGTGCCCACCACGGTGGCCATCGCGGCGGTCTCCCCCGCCGCCCACCAGCCCTCGAGGCGGTCCAGGACATCGCGCATGGGTCCAATCGTGCCACGGACCCCCGGCGCCGCCCTGACGGTCCCGTGGGAGTCGGGACCCTTCCCGACTCCCACGGGACGCTGCGCGGTGATCGGATGATGCCGTCCGGGAGCGACGACGCAGGTCAGCGCTGGTATACCTGCGCCATGTCGACACCGCGCCGAGCGCGCCGCCTAGCCACCCCGACCTCACTCGCGCTCCTCGTGGCGCTGACGGTGGCACTGATGACCGGCTCCACCGGCCCCGCCGCGGCCTCGCACGACGACTACGGGCCCGGCGAGGTGATCCTGCGCGACGAGCCGGGCTCGCGCGACCGGGTGAGCGTCGTCTTCCCGGAGGACACCCCGCACGAGGACGCCGAGGCCCGGGTCCGCGACGTCGCAGAGGCGAACGGGCTGGAGGTCGCCGACCTCGACGTCGTCGACAACTCCGGCCCGGACACGGTGCGGGTGCAGGTCACCACGCCGGTCGGCACGGCCACCAGCCTGCTGGGCGCGACCGTGCCGGCGAGCATGGCACAGCAGTGGGCAGGACTGTCCGAGAACGGGGAGGTGCACCTGTCGCTGCCCCGGTGGTCCACCGTCGACGGGGACCCGAAACGGCACGACGGCGACGTCGTCATGGGCGGCGAGGCAATCTCCTATCGCCAGGCGTGGTGGATTCCGGTGCTGCCGGCGCTGCTCCTCGTGGTCCTGCCGGTCGTGATCCACCTCCTGCTGCGCGGGTATGCCCGTCGTCAGGTCGCGAGCGAGGAGGAGCGCGACGTGCGGGTGCACCGGCTGCGGGTGGCCACATCCGCGACGCTGCTCGGGGGGGATGCTGCTCCTCGTGGCCGGCTCCCTGCTGGGCGGCCAGGACGGCGTGACCCTGCTGCTCGCCGCGGTCGCCCCGGAGGCGCCGGGATGGCTCGCGATCGCGGTGCGGTTCTCGCTCTTGCTGCTGGCGCTCGTGCTGGTGGTCCTGGCGGTGCTCCTCGCGGTCGTCCCGGCGGACCGGGAGCTACGGCGGACCGAGCAGAGCACCGGCGGCGCCGTGCGGGAGGCGGTGAGGGCCTTCCTCGTCATCGGCGTCCTGGGAGGCGTGGTCGGCGGCATCGGCGGGGCGGTGATGGTGTGGGACACCTGGGCCTACCTCGCCTTCCTGGTGGTCGTGATGGTCGTCGTGGCGGTTCTGGGACCCATGCTCATCAGCCGCATGATGCGCACCCGGGAGTTGCCGGAACCGCACCGGTCCCGGCTGCGCGAGCAGCTCGAGGCGCACGACGTCCGCGTCCGTGACCTGCGGATGATCGACACCCGCGGCGGCAAGGTGGTCAACGCCGCGATCAGCGGTGTGCTGCCGCAGCTGCGCTACGTCTTCGTCACCGACCACGCGCTGGAGGTGCTCAGCGAGGAGGACCTCGAGGCGGTCCTCGCGCACGAGGCGGGGCACGGCAAGGGGCACCACCTGCTCATCAAGGCCGGCGCCGCACTGCTGCCCCTGCTGCTCATCGTCGGCGGCGGCTGGGCCGCACGTGAGCAGCTCGGTCGGCTGCTGGAGACGGTGCCGCTGTGGGGAGTGCTCGCGGCGGTCTGGCTGGTCGTGCCGGTCCTGCTCATCACGGTCCAGGGTGTGGTCGGCATCGCCCTGGAGAAGCGGGCGGACGACTACGCCGCCCGCACCGTGGGCGCCGAGCAGCTCGCCTCGGCGCTCGACGCCCTCGCCGAGGCCAACGTGGCGAAGCGGCGCACGGGCCGGCTGTGGAACCTGTTGCAGCAGCATCCCGGGCTCGAGGGGCGCATCGCGCGCCTGCGATCCGCGCCGCACAGCGAGGAACCCGCCGACGGGTGAGCGGGAGCCGCGCTGCGACCAGAGCGTCCCGTGAAAGTCGTGACCCTTCCCGACTCTCACGGGACGCTCTGACCGGCGGCGGGTCAGGCGCGCGCGATGACGTCCAGCAGCTCCTCGAAGGTCGCCAGCGAGTGGCCGGCGACGAAGTCGTCGACGTGCGGCAGGGCGGCGACGATGCCCGCCTGGACCGGGGCATACCCCGCCTTGCCGCGGTGCGGGTTGGCCCACACCACCCGGTGCGCCAGCGAGCGCAGCCGTCGCATCTGCTCCCCCAGCGCCTCAAGCGCCTGCCGCTCCCACCCGTCGCTGAGCACGACGACGACCGCACCGCGGGCCATCCCCCGTCGCCCCCAGCGCCGCAGGAAGACCTCGACGGCCTCGCCGAGCCGGGTCCCGCCCGACCAGTCCGGCACCGTCTCCCCCGCGGCCAGCAGCGCCCGGTCGGGGTCGCGCTCGCGCAGCGCCCGGGTGACGTGGGTGAGCCGCGTGCCGACGGTGAAGACCTCGGTGCTGGCCGGCGCGGACTGCACGACCGTGTGCGCCAGCCGTAGCAGCGCGTCGGCGTAGGAGCTCATCGAGCCGGAGACGTCCACGAGCAGCACCACGCCGCGTCGCCGGACCGCCTGCTCGCGCCACCGGATCCGGGTGGGCTCGCCGAGGTTGCGCAGGTGCGCGCGCACCGTCGCCCGGCCGTCCACCTCCCCTCGTCGCGACCGGGTATGCCGTCGTCCGCGCCGCGTGGGCGGGCGCGGGCGCAGCGTCGTGAACTGGCGGCGCAGCGCCGCCCGGTCCGCCGGTGACAGCCCGGCCACGTCGCGGTACCGCAGCACCTCCTGCGCGGACGCGAGCGCGTGCAGCATCTCCTGCCCGTCGGCGTCGTCCTCGCCCCGGCCGTCCTCCAGCGGCGACTGCACCGTCGTGGGCCGCGGCGGCTCCTCGCGGCTCACCGCGTCCAGCGGCACCCCGCCGAACCAGCCGCCGAAGACCCGGTCGTAGGCGCCCAGGTCGGCCGGCGAGGCGGTGAGGGTCGCCCGACCGGCCCAGTAGACCCGCGCCTGCTCCCCCAGCCCGACGGCGGCGCAGGCCTGCAGGAAAGTGCGCTCCCGGTCCGCGGTGACCGGGAGCCCGGCGCCCCGGCAGGCCCGGGCGAAGCCAGCGAGCACCTGGCCGGCGCCCCACCCCTCGGGCCGGGTCGAGCCGTCGGCCCCGGCGTCAGGGGCGTCGGCGCTCATCTCGACCCTCGCCCGGTCCGGATGCATCACGGCATACCTCTCAGCCGGCGAGCATCCGGTCGAGCGCGACGCGGACCCGCTCGGCGTCCTCGCGGTACTTCACCGCAGCCCCCATCGTCGCGGCGGCCACCTCGGGGTCGAGCCGGCTGCGCCCGAGCGCGGCCAGGGCGCGCACCCAGTCCAGCGTCTCGGCCACCCCGGGCGGCTTGACCAGGCTCTCGTCGTCCCGGACCTGCTGGACGAGGGTGACGACCTCGCGTGCGAGGGTCTCCTCCACCTGCGGCAGCCGGGCACGGACGATGGCGAGCTCGCGCTCCAGCCCGGGGTGCTCGATCCAGTGGTAGAGGCAGCGGCGCTTGAGCGCGTCGTGCAGCTCGCGGGTGCGGTTGGAGGTGAGCACGACGAAGGGCGGCGTGTCGGCGGCGACGACACCGAGCTCGGGGATGCTCACCGACCACGTCGAGAGCACCTCGAGCAGGAAGGCCTCGAACTCGTCGTCGGCCCGGTCGATCTCGTCGACGAGCAGCACGCACGGCGCCTCCCGCAGCGCCCGGAGCACCGGGCGGGCCTGGAGGAAGCGCTCGTCGAAGAGCTCGGCCTCGAGCTCCTCCACCCGCTGCCCCGCCGTCGCCTCCTGCGCGAGCGCCTCGACCGCGCGCAGGTGCAGGATCTGCCGCGGGAAGTCCCAGTCGTAGAGCGCCTGGCTCGCCTCGATGCCCTCGTAGCACTGCAGCCGGATCAACGGCACGTCCAGCAGCTGCGCGATCGCCTCGGCCAGCGCCGTCTTGCCGGTGCCGGGCTCCCCTTCCAGCAGCAGCGGCCGCTGGAGCGTGTGGGCCAGCCACGTCACCGTGGCGAGCCCGTCGTCCGCGAGGTATGCCGTCTCCGCCAGCGCGGCGCTCAGCGTGTCCGGGCTGGTCAGGGCGTCGGCGTGCATGTGCGCCAGCATTGCGGACGGCTTCCGCGTTGTCCACGGCGGGTGGTTGCGGGCTGGACGCCAGGGCGCTTATTGTATTAGTCAACAGTGACACAGAAGGGAATGGGGACATGTTCTGGTTCGTCCTGGCGATGTGCCTGGGAGTGCCGCTCGTGGGCTACATGACGCGCCGCTCAGACGCGCAGCGCCAGCTGCAGCCCCTGCGCGCCGCCGGATGGGAGCCGGATCACCCGGTGCTCGGGCGCGCGCGGGCAGCACTGGCCCGGCAGCAGATCTTCATGACCACGGGGGCGGGGCTCGGCGCCCTGCTGACGCTCTTCGCCCTGGAGGCCGCTGCCGAGCCGTCGACCTACGGGCTGCTGGGTTTCGGCTTCGTCACCGGAGCCATCCTCGGCAACGTCGCCGGTCATCTGTCTGGTGGCCGGATCGTGCCGGGACGCCGGGTGGCCGAGGCTGCGCCACGCAGGCTCGGCCACTACCTCGGCCGGGCGCACCTGGTCGCCCTCGCCATCTGGGCCGTGGTGTCGGCGGTCTGCGTGCCCTGGTCGCTCCAGCGCGCCGGCTCGGTGCCGGGCGGGGCCGCATGGGTGGTGCCTGCCGCCCTGCTGGTGGGGGCGATCTGGCTGCTGATGGTGGCCGTCATGGCCGAGGCCGTGCTGCGCCGCCCCACCAGCGCTCGAGCCGAGGGCGACCTGGTCTGGCAGGAGTGGCTGCGGGCGCGGGTCCTCAACGACCTCGCCGGGTCCCTCTGGCTCTCCGTCTGCTGCGTCGGCACGGCGCTGTGGGTCGCGCTGCTCGAGGGTTCTGGTGCGGCCATCGCCATGGAGCTCGCGGGGTGGGTCACCGCCCTGGCCGTGCTCGGTCTGTTCGCGTTCTGGTGGGCGCGCACCGGCATACCCGCCGCGGTGCAGGAGGCGGTGGCGTGCTGATCCGGATCGACCCCGACCTCGCCACCCCCGTCTTCGAGCAGATCGTGGACCAGGTGGTCGCCGGGGTGCGCGCCGGCGACCTCGTGCCCGGCGAGAAGCTGCCCCCGGTCCGTCAGCTCGCCGGCGACCTCGGCATCGCGCCCAACACCGTCGCCAAGGCCTACCGCCAGCTCGAGGAGGAGGGGCACATCGAGACGCGCGGCCGCGGCGGCACGCTCGTGCGGGACGAGCTCGCCCCCTCCCTGCCCAGCCGGGGTGAGGCCGAGGACTTCGTGCGCGCCGCGCGGGAGTCCGGTCTCGACCTCTCCCAGGCGATCGGCCTGCTGCGCCGGAGCTGGTGAGCCCCGTGCCCGCGACAACGGCACGATCGGCACTCGCCCTCGGGGCTCTCGTCGCGCTGTGCGGCTGCACCGGAGGTCAGGACCCACCTGCACCGGTAGGGGACGCCGCGGCCGCCTCGACGGCAGGCATGTCGGCCCTCGAGCAGCGGCACCCGGACGTGATCGAGGCCGAGCTCGTCCCTGCCGACGACGGCACCTACGACGTCGAGGTGACGATCTCCTCGCCCTACGACACGCCGCAGCGGTATGCCGACGGCTGGCGGGTCGTGGCGCCGGACGGCACGGTGCTCGGGGAGCACCAGCTGGCGCACGACCACGCCGGTGAGCAGCCCTTCACCCGGACCCAGCGCGGCCTGACCATCCCGGACGAGGTTGGCGAGGTGACGGTCGAGGGCCGGGACCAGCAGTTCGGCTACGGCGGCGGCACGGTCACCACCGACGTGCCCTGAGCGCTCAACCTGCCGAGTGGCCCGGTGGCGCGCCCGGCGACGCGCTGACCGTGCACCGAAGTGGGCCACCCGGAGACGGATCCGAGCCCGTCCCAGAGCCATCCGCTCATGTCGTCTCCTCCGGCTCGTCGACGTCGCGGCCGCCGGCCAGGTCGCCGCACTCGACGAGAGCCGGCCGGGCGCGACGCAGATACGTCCGGGCTCCTGCGTCGCCGCGCGCTCCCCCGAGCACCTGCTCCCAGTGCTCCTGACCGAGCGCGACCGGGTGCCCCGGCGTGCCCTGGTATGCCGCCCGCGCCAGGGTGGAGGGTCGGGTGCCGCCCTGCGCCAGCAGCCGGGCGACGACCTCGGCGCCGACGTCGGGCAGGTCCACGAGGTGCACCACCGCGACGAGCGGCACGGTGCGACCCCGCGCGACGAGGGACATGAGCCCGGCGCGCAGCGACTCCCCCATCCCCTGCTCCCAGGTGCCGCAGAAGGTGGTCGCGACCTGCGGCATACCGGAGGCGTGGCCGAGCACGCGCTCGACCCGACCCGCCTCGGCCCCGGTGACGACGAGCACGTCCCCGCAGCCCCCGTCGAGCAGGACCCGCGCGGAGCGGACCACCCACGCCTCGGTGTCACCCTCGGTCCTCGCCAGGGCCTTGGGCCCGCCGTAGCGGCGTCCGGCCCCGGCGGCGAGAAGCAGACCGGTGACGCGGGCGGCGGGTGCGGGCATGCACGACAGTGTGCCGTGCCGACCGCGGTGAGGTGCTCAGCCCTGGGTGATCGGCAGGCCTGCGTCCTGCGCGTCGCCGAAGCCCGCGTCCACGTGCACCGGCGAGCCGCCCGCGCGCTGGATGAGGCTGGCGGCCACCCCGGCGCGGTAGCCCGAGCCGCAGTGGACCCAGACCGTGCCGGCCGGCACCTCGTCCATCCGGGTGAGCAGCTCGTGCAGCGGCACGTTGACCGCACCCTCGAGGTGCGCGGCGGCGAACTCGTCCTCGCGACGCACGTCGAGCACGGCCTCGTCGTCGGCCCGGTCGCGGAGCAGCTGCTCCCAGCCGACGCGGGGATAGGACGCCGTCGCGGCGTCCGGGGCGAGCTGCGCGGGGTCGGTGCCGAGCGCGGCGTCCGGGGAGTCGATGCCGATGCGGGACAGGTCGCGGATGGCGGCCTCGACCTGCTCCCGGCTACCGGCCAGCGTGATGCGGTCGTTCCACGGCAGCACCCAGCCCAGGAAGGTGGTGAAGCTGGCCCCGTCGCCGTACTCGAAGCTCACCGCGCCCGAGAGGTGCCCGTCGGCGAAGGCGACGCGCTCGCGCAGGTCGACGACCCACTCCCCCTGCTCCAGGCGCCTGGTCAGCTCCTCGGCGTCCAGCGGCTCGGGGACGGCCAGGTCGACCGGCTGCGGGCCCTTGAGGTTGGCCGGACCCATGTGCGCGTAGTAGGTCGGGTAAGCCGTGAGGTTGGCGATGAGCTGCTCGACGAAGTGGGCCTCGTCCTGGTCGGTGAGGGCGTGGTTGTGCTCCCGCTGCTCGGCGATCGTCGAGCTCTCGGCGCCCGTCGCCGGCCCGCTGGAGCAGAACGACCCGAAGCCGTGGGTGGGGTAGAGCGCGGCGTCGTCCTGGGACTCGCCCACGAGCCGCCGCACGGAGGCATACTGCGCGTGCGTGAGCTCGGTCGTCTTGGCCGCCGCGACGAGGTCGGTGCGCCCGACCGAGCCGAAGAGCAGGCTGCCACCGGAGAAGACCGCCTGCTCGCCCTCGTGCGTGACGACGTAGGACAGGTGGGTCTCGGTGTGACCGGGCGTGGCGACCGCCTGCACCTGCAGCCCGCCGACGTCCACGCTCTCGCCGTCGCTGATCGGGGTGCGGTCGAACTGCACCGGGTCGGCAGCGTTGACGAGGTATGCCGCTCCGGTCGCCCGGGCGAGCTCGAGCCCACCGGTGACGTAGTCGTTGTGGATGTGCGTCTCCGCGACGTGGGTGATCCGCACCCCTGCCTGCGCTGCGGCGGCGGTGACGCGGTCGATGTCGCGCTGCGGGTCCACGACCAGGGCCACCTCGCCGTCGTGCACGAGGTAGGACCGGTCGCCCAGGGCTGAGGTGTCGATGACGGTGACGTCCATGAGGGGTGCTCTCTCTCCTTCGGTTTGGCGGCGTACCTAAATGTACGTACTATTGCTGCCCGGTGCAACAGCACCACCCCTGCACATCTTCCCCACCACTCGAGGAGCGAACGTGAGCAACACCCCCGCCAGCACGAGCACGACCGTCGACGCCCAGTGGCTCGCCGAGCGCCGCGCCGCCGGAGCCGACCTGCTCGTCCTGGACGTCCGCACCCCCGCCGAGTTCGAGTCGGCCCACATCGAGGGCTCCTACAACGTGCCGCTGGACACGCTCAAGGAGCACCGCGCCGACATCGCCCGCCACCTGGACACCGACGTCGTGCTCGTCTGCCGGTCCGGCGCGCGGGCCGAGCAGGCCGACGTCACCCTCAGCGCCGCCGGCAGCGACAACCTCCACGTCCTGCGCGGCGGGATGGGCGCCTGGGAGAGCTCGGGCCAGCGGGTCGTCCGCGGCGCCCAGCGCTGGGAGCTGGAGCGCCAGGTCCGGCTCGTCGCCGGCGGCATCGTCCTCTCCAGCATCCTCACCAGCACCGTCGTGCCGGGCGCCAAGTGGCTCGCCGGCGGCATCGGCGCCGGCCTCACCTTCGCCGCGCTGAGCAACACCTGCGCGATGGGGATGCTGCTCTCCAAGCTGCCCTACAACCAGGTCAAGGGGACCGACCCGGCCCAGCTCGTCGCCCAGCTGACCGGACGCTGACCGTGCTCGTCCTCGTCCTCCTCCTCGCCGCGCTCGTCGGGGTCACCCTCGGCCTGCTCGGCGGCGGCGGCTCGATCCTCATGGTGCCGCTGCTCGTGTACGTCGCCGGGATGAACACGAAGGAGGCGATCGCCACCTCGCTGCTCGTCGTCGGCGTGACCAGCGCCGTGGGTGCGGTCTCGCACGCCCGCGCGGGGCGGGTCCAGTGGCCGACCGGGCTCGTCTTCGGCGTGGCGGGGATGGCGGGGGCGTATGCCGGTGGCCGGCTCGCCGCCTACGTGCCGGGCCACTGGCTGCTCGTCGGCTTCGCGGCCATGATGCTCGCCACGGCCTTCGCCATGCTGCGCGGACGCCGCGAGGTGGACCCGCGCAAGGTGCACGACCACCTCCCCGTCCCCCAGGTCGTCCTGGAGGGTCTGGTCGTCGGGCTGGTCACCGGCCTGGTCGGCGCGGGCGGCGGCTTCCTCGTGGTGCCGGCGCTGGCACTCCTGGGCGGCCTGCCGATGCCGGTGGCCGTGGGGACCTCGCTCGTCGTCATCGCGATGAAGTCCGCGGCCGGCCTGGGCGGGTACCTCGCCTCGGTCCACATCGACTGGACCACGGCCGGTCTGGTGACGGCCGCGGCCGTGGTCGGCGCCCTGCTCGGCGGCCCGCTCGCCGGCCGCATCAGGCCCGACCGGCTGCGCACGATGTTCGGGTGGTTCGTCCTGGTCATGGCCGCGTTCATCATCGTCCAGGAGGTCGTCGTCCCGGCCCTGGCACGGTGACCTCTCCTCTGGAACCTCCCGTGGCTACCCTGGATGGAGTGAGACTCGACCGCACCAGCGCCGAGCCCCTCTGGGCCCAGCTGCACGCCGACCTCCTGCGGCGGCTGGAGGCCGGCGAGTTCACCCACGGGTTCCCCGCCGAGGCCGAGCTGCGCGAGGAGTATGCCGTCTCCCGGCATACCGTCCGCGAGGCACTGCGCCGGATCCGTGCCGCCGGCCTGGTCCGCTCCGGGCGCGGACGGCGCAGCGAGGTGCTGGCGACCACGATCGAGCAGCCGCTGGGCACCCTCTACTCGATGTTCGCGGAGGTCGAGTCGCGCGGGATGACGCAGCGCAGCCAGGTGCTCTCCGCCGGTCTCACACGCGAGGGACGGGCCGCGGACGCGCTGGGGCTGGCGCCGGAGAGCGAGCTCTTCGGGCTGGAGCGGCTGCGCCTCGCCGACGACGTGCCGCTGGCGCACGACTGCGTCTGGATGCCGGCGGCGCTCGCGGGGGTGCTCGTCGGCACCGACTTCACCCGGACCGCGCTCTACGGCGAGCTGGAGCGACACGGCATCCCCCGCCCCGACGGCGGCCACGAGCGGATCGCCGCCGCCGTGCTCGACGAGGATTTCGCGGCGCTGCTCGACGTGCCGCCGCCGGCCGCCGGGCTGGTCATCGAGCGCACCGGGACCCTGCAGGGGTCACCCGTCGAGTGCAGACGGACCACGGTGCGGGCGGACCGCTACGCCCTGACCCTTTCCTTCGACGCCGACGGCTTCACCGTCGGACGCTAGAGGCAGGATGTCCCCATGAGCATCGTGGTGGACATCGACGAACTCGCGGACGCGCTCCGGCGGCACCCCACGGCATACCTCCTGCTGTCCGGGGAGGAGCGCCCGCACGTGGGTGAGGTGCTGGTGAGCATGCGCGAGGACGTCCTCGTCGTCGAGCGGCCCGGACGCACCGCGTCGCGCACCGTCCCCGACCGTCCGCACGTCACGCTGCTGCTGCCGCCGGCCGAGGCGGGCGGCTACTCGCTGATCGTCGACGGCGAGGCGGCGCTGGTGGGCGAGGAGCTGCGGATCGAGCCGAGCCACGCGGTCCTGCACCGTCGCCCCCGGGAGGGCTCGCCGCCGTCCGCGACCGGCTGCGGCAACGACTGCCAGCCGCTGCCGTGAGCAGCGAGGAGGTCGTCGGCGGCACCGTGCTCGACGAGGACTGGTATGCCGCCGAGCTCGCCGAGGCGTCCTGGCGCGACTGCGTCTTCCGGGAGGTCGACCTCACCGAGGCGGTGATGACCGGGTGCCGCTTCACCGACTGCACCTTCGACCGGTGCCGGTTCAACGCCTCGGTGCACCGCGGCAGCGCCTTCGTCGCCTGCACCTTCACCGACACCTCGTTCTTCGACGCCACGCTCGAGGGCTGCCGGCTGGACGGGTCCAGCTTCGGCGGCTGCGACCTGCGGCCGCTGACCGTCTCCGGCGGCTCGTGGTGGGGCGTTTCGCTGCGGGGCGCCGACCTGCGCGACCAGGACCTGAGCGGGCTGCGGCTCACCGAGGCCGACCTGACCGAGGCCGACCTGCGCAAGACCACCGTGCGCGGGAGCGACCTATCGGGCGCGCTGCTGCGCGCGGCCCGGCTCGACGGGGCAGACCTCCGGGAGGCGAGCCTCGTCGGTGCCGACCTCACCGACGCCGCCGTGCGCGGCGCGAGGCTCGACCTGGCCGGGGCGCTGGCGCTCGCCGAGTCGCTCGGCGCGGTCGTCGACGCCTGACCCGCCCGGGCGTCGCGACCCGGTGCGGCACCGGCGCGTCGCCGGTAGGGTCGTGCGGTTGTGACCCCCTCGGCTGCTGCTCCGGTCGCGCCTGCCCCGGCGCGCGCCTACCTGCGGCTGCTCGTGGCGGGTTTCCGGCAGCAGAGCGCCTACCTCGCCGCGGCCGTCGGCGGGCTCGTCGCCAACGCCACCTTCGGCTTTCTCAAGGCGGCCATCCTGCTCGCGACCCTCGCCGCCGCGGGCGGCACCCTCGGTGGCTACGACACCGGCACGATGCTGGCCTACGTCTGGCTCAGCCAGGCGATGCTGGGCCTCGTCAACGTCTACGGTCGCGACGTCCTGGCCGAGCGCATCCGGTCGGGCGACATCGCGGTGGACTTCCTGCGCCCGCTCGACCTGCAGCTCGCCGGCCTGGCCACCTTTCTCGGGAGCCGGCTCTTCACGCTGCTCCCGCGCGGCCTGCCCACCCTGACCGTCGGCCTGCTCACGACGGGCATGGCGCTGCCCCGGGGGGTCTGGCCCTACCTCCTCGGGACGCTCAGCGTGCTCCTGGCGATGACGCTGTCCTACCTGTGCGTCTACGCCCTGTCCATGAGCGCGCTGTGGCTGGTCGAGATCCGCGGCCTGCAGGTGGCCTACATGGTCGTGGCCAGCTTCTGCTGCGGGCTCTACATCCCGGTGGGCCTCTTCCCCGGCTGGCTCGAGACGCTCGCCCGGATCACCCCCTTCCCATCGACGCTCATGACGCCGGTCGAGATCCTGTCCGGGTATGCCGCCGGCACGGACGCGCTGCGCCTAGTCGCCGTCCAGGTCCTGTGGATCAGCGTGGTCGCCGCGGGCGGGCACCTCCTCACCCGCGCCGGGCGCCGCCACCTGGAGGTGCAGGTGGCTGACACGGCAGCACTCGTCGCCGACCTGCGGCATACCGGGCGGTCCTGGCCTCCCGCGTCCGCGCGCAACGCTCCTACGCGACGTCCTTCCGGCTGGACCTGCTCGGCGCCGGTCTCATCACCCTCGTCGAGTTCGGTGAGGTGTGGGTGCTCTTCGGTCAGGTCGACGCGATCGGTGGGTTGACGCTCGCCTCGGTGATGCTGGTCTTCGGGCTGGCCGAGATGACGTTCAGCCTCGCGGACCTGCTCGTCGGGCACTGCGACCGGATGCCGACCTACGTGCGCGCCGGGACGGTGGACGTCTTCTACCTCCGTCCGCAGCCGGTGCTGGCCCAGCTGATGACCAGCGATCTCGACCTGCGCCGGATCGCGCGGGTGCTCGGGGGAGGCGTCATCCTCGTCGTCGGTCTCGCGGTGAGCGGGGTGACCTGGACCCCGGAGAAGGTCACCCTGCTCGTGCTGACGATCCCGGCGGCGACCGCGATCTACGCCGCGATCTTCATCGCCGCGGCGGGCCTCCAGTTCTTCCTCGTCAACGGGGCCGAGACCACCAACGCCTTCGTCTACGGCGGGAGGTATGCCGCGAGCCAGCCCGCGTCGGTGTGGCCGCGGTCGCTGGTGCTGGTCTTCGGCCTGATCTTCCCAGTCGTCTTCACCGGCTACCTGCCCGCCCTGGCGCTGCTGGACCTACCGGTGCCCTTCGGTCTGCCCGGCTGGATCGCCTGGCTCGCGCCGGTCGTGGCCGGCTGGACCTGGCTGCTGGCCCTCGGGTGCTGGCGGCTGGGGATGCGGCACTACCAGGGGGCGGGCGGATGAATCCGACCGGTACCGGCGGTCGTCCGGCGGGTGAGGGCGCCGTCGTGCAGGTCAGCGGTCTGACCCGCGACTTCGTGGTCCGCTCCCGCGGTCACCGGATCCGTGGCCGGCGGGTCCGCGCGGTGGACGACCTGAGCTTCACGATCCGGCCCGGTGAGGCCGTGGGCTACATCGGGGCCAACGGCGCGGGCAAGTCGACCACCATCAAGATGCTCGCGGGCATCCTGGTGCCGACCGAGGGCGAGGTGCGCACCTGCGGGCTGGACCCGGTGCGGCAGCGGCGCGCGCTGGCCCGGCAGATCGGGGTCGTCTTCGGGCAGCGCTCCCAGCTGTGGTGGGACCTGCCGGTCGCCGAGTCCTTCCGCATCCTCGCGGCCATCCACCACCTCGACGCCACGACCGAGCGGGTGCGCACCGGCGAGCTGGTCGAGCGCCTCGAGATGGGGGGCTACCTCGACACCCCGGTCCGGCAGCTCTCGCTCGGGCAGCGCATGCGCGCCGAGGTCGCCGCGGCGCTGCTGCACTCCCCTCGGCTCGTCGTCCTCGACGAGCCGACGATCGGGCTCGACGTGCTCTCCAAGCAGCGGCTGCGCGAGTTCCTCATCGAGGAGCGCCGCGAGCACGGCACGACGCTGCTGCTCACCACGCACGACATGGGCGACGTCGAGCGCCTGTGCCCGCGGGTCCTGGTCATCGACGACGGCCGGCTCGCCTACGACGGCACGCTCTCCGGGCTGTCGCGCACCGTCGGCGCCCGCCGGGTGCTCGTCGTGGACCTGGCGCGGCCTGCCGAGCCGCTCACGGGCATACCGTTGACCGAGCACCTGTCCAGCGAGGGGCACGGGCTGCAGCAGCGCCTCGCCTTCGACCCCGAGCGGACCACGGCTGCGGCCGTCCTCGCGGCGGTCTCGCAGCGTGGCGAGGTGCGCGACCTGGCGATCGAGGAGCCCGAGATCGAGGACGTCGTGCGCCGCATCTACGCCTCCCGGCGCTGAGCGAGATCGCCCCTCCGCCGCCCGCAGGGGTCCGACCCCTGCTCCTCGGCGGTCAGCGCCTGGACGGCGGGCCTCGATGACTTCGACCGCCGGTGCGGGTCGGTGCCCGTGGCGCTCATCACCCGGGAGAGCGGCCTGCCGATGGGCGTGCGGCACTGGACCGACGACGCGGACCGTGCCCACCGTCAGCTGCAGGAGGCGGGGGTGCGTTCGCACGAGAAGGTCCTGCGGCTGGAGGGAATGCCGCCGATGTTCACCTTCGACGACTCCGAGGGCAACGCCGTCATCGTGCTGGAGTTCTACCGCGCCGTCCTCGGCCGGGAGCCGGACGCCTCGCTGATGCCCGGTCTGGCGGAGTGGCACGTCGGCGGCGGTGCCCTGCAGGTCACCGTCGACGAGCGACACAGCGGCGGCGGCCTGGTGACGCTCCAGGTCACCGACCTGGGGCCGACGGTCGCTGCGTTGTCAGACCGGGGTGTGGAGGTCCGCGCGCAGGAGGGCGCGCCGGTGGCGGGGTTCGCCTTCCCCGATGACCCCGACGGCAACCTGGTCAGATTGGTGCAGACGGCCCCCTGAACCCACGGAAAAACCCCCGGACCGAGGGCCCGGGGGTTTCCCTGTCCTGAGACAGGACACAGTGTCCGGAGGGGGACTTGAACCCCCACGCCCGTTAAGGGCACTAGCACCTCAAGCTAGCGCGTCTGCCATTCCGCCACCCGGACAAGGGTGTCGCTGCGGCACCCGTGGGAGGTGCGCAACGACCGTCAAGACTAGCACGGTCACGGGGGTGGATCGCGCCACTCCGGTGGGTCGGCCTGGTGCAGCGCGGGGTCGTCCTCGCGGAAGCTGCGCACCGGGCCCGGCGCGGTGCGCGGACCCTCGAAGCGGACCGTCACGACACCCCGGCCGCTCCCCCACACCCAGCCGGTTCCGTGCTCGTCGTGCCGCACGTCCTGGCCGGTCCGCCCCCCGGCAGCATCCGGCCGGCAACGGCCCGCGGCGGCTCCTCCTCGTCCGCGGCGTCGCCTCCCTGCGCCACGACGTCGCGCGCGTCGGAGGCGTCCTCCAGCGCACCCACCGCGTCCGGGAGGGCGACCTCCCCCAGCTCGGGGTATGCCGTCTCCAGCGACAGCTCCTCCTGCGCGTGGGCGGTGAGCCCGGCGACGCCGAGCCCGAGCAGCCGCAGCCCCGACGTCACATCGACCGAGCGCAGCAACCGCCGACCCTCGCGCTCGATCACGCCGGCGTCGCCGGTGGCGAAGGGCAGCGTGCCGGACCGCGTCTGCGTCGTGAAGTCGTGCTGCCGGGCCTTGACGGTGATGGTGCGGGCGAAGACGCCGGTCCGCTCCAGCCGGCCCGCCAACCCCCGCGACATCCGGGCCAGCTCCGACTCGAGGGCGGACCGGTCGGACACGTCGTGCTCGAAGGTCCCCTCGACCGAGATCGACTTCGCCTCCCGCTCCACCACGACCCTGCGGTCGTCCTCGCCGCGGGCGAGCCGGTGCAGGGCGCCACCGTGCGCGGTGCCGAAGATCGAGACCAGGTCCGGTTCGGACATGCGCGCCAGGTCGGCCACCGTGTCGACCCCGAACCCGTGCAGCCGCGAGGCCGTCGCCGGCCCGATCCCCGGGATGGCCCGGACCGACAGCGCGTGCAGCACCTCCAGCTCCTCCCCGGGGCGCACCACCGTCACCCCCGCGGGCTTGTCCATCTCGCTGGCGAGCTTGGCCATCATCTTGGTGGTCGCCAGCCCGACCGAGGCGGTCAGCCCACCGGTCGCCTCCACGATGCCCTCCAGCAGCTCCCGGCACCACGCCTCGACGTCGTCGTCCCAGCCGAGCGGCCCGCCGGGCGGGGTCAGGTCGACGTAGGCCTCGTCCACGGACACCTGCTCGACCAGCGGCGAGCGCTCGCGCAACATCGCCATCACCACCTCGGAGGTGGTGCGGTAGGCGGCGAACCGCCCCGCCAGGAAGGCCGTCCCGGCGGGACAGCGCCGCCGCGCCTCGATGGTGGGCATCGCCGAGCGGGCGCCGTACCGCCGGGCCTCGTAGGACGCGGTCGCGACGACGCCGCGGCCGCCCAGCCCGCCGACGATGACCGGTCGCCCCCGCAGCGAGGGCTTGTCGCGCTGCTCCACCGCCGCGAAGAAGGCATCGAGGTCGAGGTGCATGATGCACTGACGCGCGTCCTGCGGCATACCGTCCACTGTGTCATGGCGCACCGACGGGCCAGGACGACGTGCGTGGCCGGGGGCACGCGGGTTAGGTTCGGCCCATGGACCTCGACCGCACCGCTCCCCCTCACCCCGTCGACATCCTCCCGGCCGCGCCGGCCTCGCTGGAGGTGACCAGCGAGGACTTCGCCGACGGCGAGGCGCTGCCGGACGACGCCGGCTACGGACACGGCAACACCTCGCCACAGCTGTCCTGGTCCGGCGCGCCCGAGGGCACGAAGTCCTACCTGCTGGTCTGCCACGACCCGGATGCGCCCGTCGTGGGCGGCTTCTCGCACTGGGCGATCCTGGGTATGCCCGCCGACGTCACCAGCCTCGCCTCCGGGGCGGGTGAGTACGGCAACCAGCACGGTGAGGGCGCCTACACGCTGGCCAACGACTTCGGCACCAAGGACTGGGGCGGCTGCGCCCCGCCCGAGGGTGACGTGCCGCACCGCTACGTCTTCACCGTGTGGGCCCTGGACACCGACGACACCGGGCTCGACGCCTCCAGCTCGATCGCCAAGGCGCAGTTCATGACGCTCGGCAACGTGCTGGCCCGGGGCTCGATCACCGGCACCTACCAGCTGTGACCCTCGCCTGGGCGCCCGCCCCGGACCGCCCGGACCTGCTGGCAGAGCCGGTGCGGCTGGCGCTGGAGGGCCTCCGCCAAGAGGGGACCGAGGCAGCGGGCGTCGACGTCGGCGGTATCGAGGTGGCCGAGATCGACCCGGACCAGGCCGACACCGCCGTGCTGGTCGAGGCGACCGGGTGGGCGATGGAGGACATGGCCAACTGCATCGTGATCGCCGGATCGCGCGCGGGGCAGGAGCGCGTGTGCGCCGCCCTGGTGCTCGGGCATACCCGTGCCGACGTCAACACGACCATCCGCAAGACGCTCGACGTGCGCAAGTGCTCGTTCATGGGCATGGACGACGCGGTCGAGCGCACCGGGATGGAGTACGGCGGCATCACCCCGGTCGGGCTGCCGCACGACTGGCCGGTGCTGGTCGACGCCCGCGTGCTGGACCGGGACCAGATCGTCATCGGGTCGGGTGTGCGACGCAGCAAGCTGCGCCTGCCCGGTGCGATCGCGGCCCATCTGCCCGGCGCCCGGGTCGTCGACGGGCTCGCCGTCTGAGAGCGACACCTGCGTCCCGTGGAAGTCGTGAACGGTCACGACTCCCACGGGACGCTCCGTCGTGGTGAGGGGCTGAGCACCCTGTCGCAGCCCACCACCGCCACCACGACGGAGGACCGCAGCGCCTACCGCGCGGTCACCCTGTTCCCGCTGCTGGTCCTGCTCGCCGGGGTCATCGGGTATGCCGTCGCCGGCCCGGTCTCCGGCGGCGCGGGCCTCATCACGCCGCTGCTCGGCCTCATCATGTTCGGGATGGGCCTCACGCTGACGCTGCGCAGCCGCTCGTACTCCTCCCCGCCCTCGGCGAAGCTGCCCAGCAGCCGGCTCATGACCTCCCCCGGTCCCGCACCGCCCAGAAGGCCACGGCGGAGGCGGCCGCCACGTTGAGGCTGTCGACCCCGCCACCCATGGGGATGCGCACGGTCAGGTCCGCGCTCTCCACCGTCCGCGGCGACAGGCCGTCGCCCTCCGTGCCGAGCACGAGGGCGAGGCGGTCGGGCGGGTCCGCCTCGAGCTCGTCCAGGCTCACCGCGTCGTCGGCGAGCGCCAGGGCGGCGACGGTGAAGCCGAGCTCGCGCAGCGTGGCCACTCCCCCGGGCCAGGGATCGATCCGGGTCCACGGCACCTGGAAGACGGTGCCCATCGACACCCGCACCGCGCGCCGGTAGAGCGGGTCGGCGCAGCGCGGGGTCACCAGCACCGCGTCCACCCCGAGCGCCGCCGCGGAGCGGAAGGCCGCGCCGACGTTGGTGTGGTCCACGACGTCCTCCAGGACCGCGACCCGCTGTGCGTCGTGCACCACGTCGGAGATCTCCGGGAGCTCGGGCCGGTGCATGGCGGCGATCGCGCCTCGGTGCAGGTGGAAGCCGGTCATCTCCTCGATCACCGAGGCGGTCCCGACGTGGACCGGTATGCCCGCCGCGAGCGCCGGCTGCACCAGCTCGGTCAGGTCGGCGGCCCAGCGAGGGGTGAGCAGCAGCGAGCGCATAAGGTGGCCGGCGGCGAGGGCGCGCCGGATGACCTTCTCGGACTCGGCGAGGTAGAGACCCTCGGCGGGTTCGAGCACCCGCCGCAGCGCGACATCGGTGAGCTGGAAGTAGTCCCGCACCCGCGGGTCGCGCGGCTCGTCGATCCAGGTGACGCCCTCGGGGACGGGGCGCTCATCCGTCACGCCGCTCACGTCACCAGCAGGTTGACGATCGCGACGGAGCCGATGACGACGATGACCGCCCGCAGCAGCGCGGGCGGCATCCGGCGACCGACCCGGGCGCCGACGACCCCGCCCAGCAGCGAGCCGATGCTGATGAGCAGCACCACCACCCAGTCGACGAGCTCGGGTGCGACGACGAGGAAGACCAGCGCGGCGACGAGGTTGGCGATCGTGGCGAGGACGTTCTTGATCCCGTTGATCTGCTGCAGCCCCAGCGGCAGCAGGATGCTCATGATGCCCAGGAGTAGGACACCCTGCGCCGCGCCGAAGTAGCCGCCGTAGACCCCGGCGAGCAGGATCCCCAGCAGCAGGGCGACCCAGCGCCCCGGGGTGATCCGGTCGGCGTGCTGCCGGGCGGCCCACCGCTGCAGCCGTGGGCCGAAGACCACGAGGAGCAGGGCTAGCAGGATGAGCGCCGGCACGATCGCCTCGAAGGCGGCCGGGGGGAGCCAAAGGAGCAGCAGCGCGCCGATGACCGAGCCCAGCAGGCTCGCGGGCCCGAGCCGACGCAGCATGTGCCCCAGGCTCCGCAGCTCGTGTCGGTAGCCCCATGTCCCGGTGAGCCCGCCGGGGACGAGCCCGAGCGAGTTCGACACGTTGGCGGTCACGGGCGGGTAGCCGAAGAGCAGCAGGGTGGGGAAGGTCACGAGCGTGCCGGACCCGACGATGGTGTTGATGGTCCCGGCCGCGAGGCCGGCGAGGATGATCGCCGCGACCTCGAGGACGCTCACCGCTGCCCGTCGCGGTCTGCGACGTCCGACGCAGGTTCCCCGGCCGGTGCGGCGGCGCGCGCCGCCCAGCGGTCCCCGTGCCGGTCCACCACCAGCGGCAGCCCGAAGGTCTCCGAGAGGTTCTCCGCGGTGAGGGTGAGCTCGATGGGGCCGGCCGCCACGACCCGCCCCTCGCGCAGCATGAGGATGTCGGTGAAGCCGGGCGGGATCTCCTCGACGTGGTGCGTGACGAGCACCAGCGCCGGCGCGTCGAGGTCCTGCGCGAGCACGCTGAGCCGCCCGACGAGATCCTCCCGGCCGCGCAGGTCCAGGCCGGCGGCGGGCTCGTCGAGGAGCATGAGCTCGGGGTCGGTCATGAGCGCCCGGGCGATCTGCACCCGCTTCCGCTCCCCCTCGGAGAGGGTGCCGAAGCGCCGCGTCGCGAGGTGCGCGACCCCGAGCGCGTCGAGCAGCTCACCCGCGCGCTGGTCGTCGGTCTCGTCGTACTGCTCGCGCCACCGGCCGACCACCCCGTAGGCGGCGGTGACCACGACGTCGCTCACCCGCTCCTCGGCCGGGATCCGGTCGGCCACCGCCGCGCTCGACACCCCGATCCGGGGCCGCAGCTCGAAGACGTCGACCGCACCGAGCACCTCACCGAGGACGCCCGCGACACCGGTTGTCGGGTGCATCCGGCCGGAGGCCAGCTGCAGCAGGGTCGTCTTGCCGGCCCCGTTGGGTCCGATGACGACCCACCGCTCCCCCTCCTCGACCGACCAGTCGACCTCGCTCAGCAGGTCCGTGGTCCCACGGCGGACACCCACGCCGGCGAATTCGAGGACGTCGCTCATGGCCGCCTACTCTAGTCGGCGCACCGGCACCTACCATCGCCCCCATGCCCGACCACGAGCTCCCGGCCAGCGTGCGCGTCGCCCTGTGGGCGACCGCCGCCTACGGGCCGGATCGACGTCTCCGGCGTGGCTCCTCGAGCGCTGCCGGACCTGGACCACGTCGAGGGTCTGGCTGAGCCGCTGGCGATGTGGCAGAGCCTCGGCGAGCGCGCCGTCCTCGTCGCCCTGCCCCGGCCCGGGGACCTCTCGGGTATGCCGTCCGCCACCGGCGACCTGCACGCCGCGGCCAGCGCCGCCCGGGAGTGCGTCTTCATCCCCGGCCTCGGGGGCGCGCTCGTGCCCGACTTCGAGCGGTTCGGCCCGGAGGGCGACCAGGGCTGGGCGGTCCGCTTCGAGCTGCACGGGGCCGACCCCTACCCGACGCACCGGGTCGAGGCGCTGGACCTCGGCCAGCTCGAACTGTCGCTGCGCACCGAGCTCGCCGCGCACACGCAGACCCTCGCCGCCACCGGTGGTGCGCCCTTCGGTGCGGCCGCCGACCGCGCCCTGGACCGTCTCCGGGCCCTCGCCGACGCCGACCGTTGGGGCCTACCCCCCGGCCTGCCGGGTCGTGCGGAACGGCTCATCGGGCTGGCGGCGACCGTCCTGCGGCTCACCGAGGCCGGCCTGGACCCCGACCTGGAGTCGGTCGACCTCGCGACCACCAGCGCACGGGGGCAGACCCTCCGCCGGCTGCACGCGCAGGCCGCGACCTCGCTCGCCGACGCGACCAACACCGCGGTGCTGCACCTCGCCGGTTGGCGCTGAGCCGGCGGGGCCCGGGCTCAGTCGGCAACGGCGAGCAGCGTCTCGCAGGCGTCCGCGCAGTCTCGGCAGGCCTGGGCGCACGCCGCGCAGTGGTCCATGTCGTGGCTGCCGCACTCGTCGGCGCACTCGCGGCAGACCGCGATGCAGGCCCGCACGACCTCCTCCCAGCTGTCACCGTTGGGGCCCGGCCGGGACATGACGTCGGCGGCGGCCCGGCAGATCGAGGCGCACTGGTTGCACAGGTCGATGCAGCGCGCCATGCCGCCCGGGTCGTCGCCGTGCAGGCACGCGTCGGCGCACGTGGCGCAGGTCGAGGCGCACGCCGACGCCGCGTCGATCGCGGCCCGCAGCTGCGGCTGGTCGAAGGTGTCCCGCGAGGGGTGGCTGCTCAGGATGTCGCTCATGCCCCGACGGTATGCCCGGGCCTGGCCCTCCGCGCGCCGAAGCGGGATCCTCAGCCGAGCTCGGGCAGGTCGGGAGAGCGACCCTCCAGGACCGCCCGGTAGACCTCGACCGTCCGCTGCGCCACGGTCGTCCAGGAGAACTGCTCGACCGCCCTGGCCCGACCGGCCTCGCCGCGCCGTTGCGCCTCCTGCGGGTCCGAGCACGCCTGCACCAGGGCGCGCCCCAGGTCGGCGACGAAAGCCTCCTCGTCGACCGGGGTGCCGGTGCCGTCCTGGACCTGCTCGATCGGCACCAGCCAGCCGGTCTCACCGTCCAGCACGACCTCCGGTATGCCGCCGGTCGCGGTCGCCACGACCGAGGCGCCGCAGGCCATCGCCTCGAGGTTGACGATGCCGAGCGGCTCGTAGACCGAGGGACAGACGAAGACGGTCGCGTGCGACAGCACGGCGATGACCTTGTGCCGGGGCAGCATGTCGTCGATCCACACCACCGGGGCCGCGCCCTCGCCGCGCTCGTCGCGCAGCTGGTCCACGAGCTCGATCACCTCGGCCTTGATCTCCTCGGTGTCGGGCGCGCCCGCGAGCAAGACCACCTGGACGTCGTCGTCGAGCGCCCGCAGGGCCTTGAGCAGGAAGGGCAGACCCTTCTGCCGGGTGATCCGGCCCAGGAAGACCACGCTCCGGGCCTCCGGGTCGATCCCCTGCGAGCGCACGAAGTCCGCGGCCTGCTCGCTGGTGTCCCGCTGCCACAGCTCGGCGTCGATGCCGTTGTGCACGACGTGCACCGTGGCCGGGTCCACGTCCGGGTAGGCGGCCAGGATGTCCCGACGCATCCCTGCGGAGACGGCGATGATCCCGGCGGCACCCTCGTAGGAGACCTTCTCCGCCATGGAGGAGACGGCATACCCCCCGCCGAGCTGCTCGGCCTTCCAGGGGCGCAGCGGCTCCAGGCTGTGCGCGCTGACGACGTGCGGGACCTCCGCGAGCGCAGCACCGAGGTGACCACCCATGTTGGCGTACCACGTGTGGCTGTGGACCAGGTCGGCTCCCCCGTCCGCGACGTCGCGGGCCATGAGGAGGTCGACCCCGAGGGTGCGCAGCGCCCCGTTGGCGTCGGCGAGGTCCTCGGGCACGGCATACCCCGTGGTGCCGGGCTCGTCGGCCGGCTCGTCGAACGCTCTGACCTGCACCTCCACCCCGTTCAGGGCCCGCAGCGCGCGGGTCAGCTCCGCGACGTGCACGCCGGCGCCGCCGTAGACGTTGGGTGGGTACTCGCGGGTCAGGATGTCGATGCGCACGCTCCCAACGTATCCGCTGCTCCCTCCCCTCGCCACAGGTTGACGGTGCGTCTAGGTTGGTGCCATGGCAGCGCAACGAGGCACACGGCTGAAGGTTCTCGCGATCGTCCTGGCCGGGGGGGAGGGCAAGCGGCTCATGCCGCTCACCGCCGACCGGGCCAAGCCGGCGGTCCCGTTCGGGGGGATCTACCGGCTCATCGACTTCGCCCTGTCCAACATCGTCAACTCCGGGTACCTCAAGGTGGTCGTGCTGACGCAGTACAAGTCGCACAGCCTGGACGCGCACGTCACCAAGACGTGGCGGATGTCGACCCTGCTGGGCAACTACGTGGCGCCGGTGCCCGCGCAGCAGCGGCTCGGCAAGAGCTGGTTCGCCGGGTCGGCGGACGCGATCTACCAGAGCCTCAACCTCGTGCACGACGAGCGTCCCGACATCGTCGTCGTCGTCGGGGCGGACCACGTCTACCGCATGGACTTCGCCCAGATGGTGGAGCAGCACGTGGAGACCGGTGCGGCGTGCACGGTGGCGGCGATCCGGCAGCCGATCGGGCTGGCCGACCAGTTCGGGGTCATCGACGTCAAGCCGGAGGACCCGAGGCAGATCCGCGAGTTCCTCGAGAAGCCGACCGACCCGCAGGGGCTGCCGGACGCCCCCGACGAGGTGCTGGCCTCCATGGGCAACTACGTCTTCACCGCCGAGGCGTTGGAGGCGGCCGTGCGGGTGGACGCGCTGAACGAGGACTCCAAGCACGACATGGGCGGCGACATCGTCCCGGCCTTCGTCAAGAAGGGCGACGCCTGGGTCTACGACTTCAAGGACAACGAGATCGCCGGGGCCACCGACCGGGACCGCGGTTACTGGCGCGACGTCGGCACCATCGACTCCTACTACGACGCGCACATGGACCTCGTGTCCGTGCACCCCGTCTTCAACCTCTACAACGACGCCTGGCCGATCTACACCAACTACGGCCCGCAGCCGCCGGCGAAGTTCGTGCACGGGTCCGGCGACCGGGTCGGGCACGCGCTAAACTCCGCGGTCTCCCCCGGGTGCGTGATCTCCGGGGCCACGGTCACCGACTCGGTGCTCTCGCCCGGCGTCATGGCCCACAGCTTCAGCCACGTCACCGGCTCGGTGCTCATGGACAAGGTCGGGATCGGCCGCTCCTGCCAGATCCACCGCGCGATCATCGACAAGGGTGTTCAGGTGCCCGCCGGGGTGCACATCGGTGTCGACCACGACCACGACCGGGAGCGCGGCTTCACGGTCACCGACTCCGGGCTCGTGGTCGTCGGCAAGGGGACCGTCGTCCCCGGGTAGCCCGCCTCAGAAACCGGTGGCGTGGAAGCCGCCGTCGACGTGCACGATCTCGCCGGTGGTCGCCGGGAACCAGTCGGACAGCAGCGCCACGCACGCCTGCGCCGCGGGCACCGGGTCCTTGACGTCCCACCCGAGCGGCGAGTGCTCGCTCCACCTCGCGAACTGGTCGAACTCCGGGATCGACTTGGCCGCCGTGGTCGAGATCGGTCCGGCCGACACGAGGTTGGAGCGGATGCCTTTCGGTCCGAGGTCGCGGGCGAGGTACCGGCTCGTCGCCTCGAAGGCCGCCTTGGAGACTCCCATCCAGTCGTAGACGGGCCAGGCGTACTGCGCGTCGAAGGTCAGCCCGACGACGCTGCCGCCCGCACTCATCCGCGGCAGCGCGGCCACCGCGAGAGCCTTGAGCGAGTAGGCGCTGACCTGCATCGCCGTCGCCACGTCCTCCCACTGCGCGCCGAGGAAGTCGAAGGCGCCCTGCGGGGCGAAGCCGATCGAGTGCAGCACCCCGTCGAGGTGGTCCACGTGCTCGCCGACCCGCTCGGCGAGGGTGTCCAGGTGCTCGGTGTTCTGCACGTCCAGCTCGACGACCGGCGCCGGCTGCGGGAGCCGCCGGGCGATGGTCTGGGTGATCCGCATGGTCCGACCGAAGGAGGTCAGCACCACCTCGGCACCCTGCTCCTGGGCCAGCCGGGCCACGTGGAAGGCGATGGAGGTGTCCATGAGGACACCGGTGATCAGGAGCTTCTTTCCCTCGAGGAGCATGAGGGGAACTCTAGTCCGTCCTGACGCGGCGGCAGTCGCGACGCGCTGCGGCCCGGCCCACGATCACGCCCGGCCACGGACCCTCGCCTCAGTGCCCCATGCCCAGCCCGCCGTCGACCGGGATGACGGCGCCGGAGATGTAGGCCGCGTCCGGTCCGGCGAGGAAGCGCACCACGCCGGCGACCTCCTGCGGCGTGGCGAAGCGCCCGGAGGGTATGCCCGCCAGGTAGGTCTTGCGCCGGTCCTCGGGGAGCTGCTCGGTCATCTCGGTCTCGATGAAGCCCGGGGCGACGACGTTGGCGGTGATGCCGCGACCGCCCAGCTCGCGGGTGATGGAACGGGCCAGCCCGACGAGGGCGGACTTGGACGCGGCGTAGTTGGTCTGCCCGGGCGAGCCGTAGAGGCCGACGACCGAGGAGATGAGGATGATGCGGCCCGCCCGCGCGCGGATCATGCCCGTGGAGGCGCGTCGGGCGCACCGGAAGGCCCCGGCGAGGTTGGTGTCGATCACCGCGTCGAACTCCTCGTCGCTCATCCGCATGAGCAGGGTGTCCTTGGTGATGCCGGCGTTGGCCACGAGCACGTCCACCGGCCGCCCGAGCAGCTCCTCGGCCTCGCTGAAGGCCTCGTCGACGCTCGCGGAGTCGGTGACGTCGCAGCGCACGCCCCGCAGCCCCTCGGGCGGCTCACCGCTGCGGTGGGTGATGACGACGTCGTCGCCGGCGTCGGCGAAGGCCCGGGCGATGGCCAGGCCGATGCCGCGGTTGCCGCCGGTCACGAGCACGGCTGACCGGGTGGTGTCGGGGGTGTCGCTGTGATTCGTCACGGAGCCACCGTAGCCGTATCCTGGAGGGGTGCCCAGCACCTCGACCACGACCGGCAAGGCGCGGCGTCCCGCCCAGGCGGTGACCGCCGCGAGGCGGTCGGTGGAGGAGGACCGGCGGCGCCGGATGTGGCAGTACCTCCTGGCGATGGGGGTGCGCACGGCGTCCTTCCCGGTGGCGGTGTGGGCCTTCATGACCGAGCGGTATGCCATCGCCTGGGTGGCCGTGGCCCTCGCCGCCCTCATTCCCGCCTTCGCCGTCATGCTCGCCAACGCGGTCGACCAGCGACGCGCACCCGGCGAGGCGCCGCGCTCCCCCACCCGGGGCCTGGGCGCCCCACCGACGCGGCCCGCACCGCGGCCGGGGAGCGCCGACACCGTGCTGACCGGCGAGGTGCTCAGCAGCAGGCATACCCGCAGCGACGCCGACGCGCCGTGACGGGGGCGGCCACCGGCCAGCTCGTCTGCAGCGCCAAGGCGTGCCGTCGTGCCGCCGCGCACGCGGTCGTGTGGCGCAACCCGCGGTTGCACGCGCCGGACCGGCGCAAGGTGTGGCTCGCCTGCGAGGACCACCGGGACCACCTGCGCGACTTCGTCCAGGTGCGCGGCTTCCTCCTCGAGGTCCTGGCGGTCGAGGAGCTGACCGAGGCGGACGGCTGAGGTGTGGCAGGTGCTACGCCGGCCGCGCTGGCTCGGCTATCTCGTCCTCGCCGTCGTCTTCGGGGTCGTCACCGCCGGCCTCGGTGCCTGGCAGTGGCAGCGGCACGAGAGCAAGGTCGAGCGACGTGCTGTCGTCGAGGCCAACTACGGCGGCGACCCGGCACCGGTGGACGCGGTGCTCCCCGTGGGCTCCGACCTCGGGGCCGGGCAGCGCTGGAGCCGGGTACGCGCCACCGGGACCTACCTGTCCGCCGAGCAGCACCTGGTCCGGAACCGGCCGCACCAGGGCGTCTACGGCTACGAGGTGCTGGTGCCGCTGCGGCTGGACGACGGCACGGTGCTGGCGGTGGACCGCGGCTGGGTGCCCAACGCCGCCACCGCCGCGCAGCTCCCGGACGTCCCGGAGGCGCCTGCCGGTGAAGTGACGGTGACCGGCTGGCTGCTGCCCTCCGAACCCGACCTCGGCCTGGACCCGGTGGCCGGGCAGCTCGGCTCGGTCACGCTCGACGGGCTGGCCGAGGCCACCGGACTGGAGCCGCGCGGCGCCTACCTCGTGCTGGAGTCCGAGGAGCCGCCCGCCACGACGCGGCCGGAGCAGCGCGAGGCCCCCGACACCGGCCTCGGCGCCCACCTGGCCTACGCCCTGCAGTGGTGGCTGACCGTGCCGGTGGGGGTGCTCCTGGTGCTCGTCATGGCGCGTCGGCAGGCGCAGGACGAGGGACTCGTGACCCGGAGCGCGACGACGACCACCCCCGCACATGGCCGCCGGGAGAAGAAGGTCCGGATCTGGGACGAGGAGGACGCCTGAGGCGACGGCAGCGACTCAGGTGCGGAACTGCGTGCGGTGGAGCGCGGCATACAGCCCACCCTCGGCGAGCAGCTGCTCGTGGGTGCCCCGCTGCACCACCTGGCCGTCCTCCAGGACGAGGATGAGGTCGGCGTCCCGCACCGTGGACAGCCGGTGCGCGACGACGATCGAGGTGCGCCCGTGCAGCGCCTCGTCCAGCGCCCGCTGCACGGCGGCCTCCGACTCGCTGTCGAGGTGGGCGGTGGCCTCGTCGAGCACGACCACCGCGGGCGACTTGAGCAGCAGCCGGGCGATGGCGAGGCGCTGCTTCTCACCACCAGAGAGCCGGTGCCCGCGGTCCCCGACCACGGTGTCCAGCCCGTCCGGCAGCCGGCGCACGAGGTCGGCGATGCGGGCACCCTCCAGCGCGTGCCAGATCTGCGTCTCGGAGGCCTCCGGGCGGGCGTAGCGCAGGTTGGCGCGCACCGTGTCGTTGAACATGTGCGCCTCCTGGGTGACGACCCCCACCGTGTCCCGCAGCGAGTCGAAGGAGACCTCGCGCAGGTCCACGCCGCCGATGCGCACGCTGCCCGCGGTGGGGTCGTAGAGACGGGTGACCAGGGTGGTCAGGGTCGTCTTGCCCGCGCCGGAGGGTCCGACGAGGGCGACCATCGAGCCGGCGGGGATCGTCGCGTCGATCCCGCGGAGCACGGTATGCCCGTCGCCGTCGTGGGTCTCCGCCTCCGGCCGCTGCTCCAGCGAGGCGATCGAGACCTCCTCCGCCTCGGGGTAGGAGAAGGCGACGCCGGACAGCTCGATGCCGACCGGGCCGGCGGGGATGGCGACGGGCTGCTCGGCCTCCTGCACCAGCGGGCGCAGGTCGAGGACCTCGAAGATCCGCTCGAAGCTGACCAGCGCGGTCATGATGTCCACCCGCACGTTCGACAGCGACGTGAGCGGGCCGTACATCCGGGTGAGGAGCACGGACATCGCGACCAGGGTGCCGGTGGTCAGCTGGCCGGCGATGGTCATGAGCCCGCCGAGCCCGTAGACCAGCGCCGTCGCCAGCGCCGCCACGAGGCCGAGCGCCGCCATGAAGAAGACCCGGTTGACGGCGATCGACACGCCGGAGTCGCGCACCCCGGCGGCGCGCTCGGCATACTCCTCGTCCTCGGTGGCCGGGCGGCCGAAGAGGCGCACCAGCAGCGCCCCCCCGACGTTGAAGCGCTCGGTCATCCGTGCCTGCATGTCTGCGTTGAGCGCCATCTGCCTGCGGGTGAGCGCGGAGAGGCGCGCGCCCATGAAGCGCGCCGGGACGAGGAAGATCGGCACGAGCAGCAGCGCGAGCAGCGTGATCTGCCAGCTCATCGAGAACAGCGCGACGAGGATGAGCGCGAGCTGCACCAGGCTGGAGACGAAGCCGGACAGGATCGAGGTGAAGGCCGTCTGCGCCCCGATGACGTCGCTGTTGAGCCGGGAGACGAGGGCGCCGGTCTGCGCGCGGGTGAAGAAGGCGATCGGCTGGCGCAGCACGTGCGCGAAGACCTCGCGGCGCAGGTTGTAGATCAGCCCCTCGCCGATCCGCGAGCCGAACCACCGGATGACCACCGTCACGACCGCCTCGACGACGGCGAGCCCGGCGACGAGCAACGCGAGCCGGACCACGACGTCGCGGTCCCCCACCTCGACACCCTGGTCGATGATCCGGCCCAGCAGCAGCGGGACGACCGTGACCAGGCCGCCGGCGAGCACGGTCAGCAGCAGGTAGACCACGATCCTGCCCAGGAACGGGCGGCCGTAGCCGGCGACGCGGCGTGCGGTGTCGCGGCCGATCCGGTGGTCCTTGACGGACTGGTCCTTGGCGAAGCTGCGGAAGGTGCCTCCGCGCAGGCCGACGGTCATCGGTGGTGGTCTCCTGACCCGCCCTCAGGCCAGGGCGATGAGTTCCTCGTAGTCGCGCCCCCAGAGGTCCTCCACCCCGTCCGGGAGCAGCAGGACCCGCTCCGGTTCGAGCGCCTGCACCGCGCCCTCGTCGTGACTGACGAGGACCACGGCACCTTGGTAGGAACGCAGCGCGGCGAGGACCTCTTCCCGCGAGGCAGGGTCGAGGTTGTTGGTGGGCTCGTCCAGGAGCAGCACGTTGGCGGCGGAGACGACGAGGATGGCCAGCGCGAGCCGGGTCTTCTCGCCGCCGGAGAGCACGCCGGCCGGCTTGTCGACGTCGTCGCCGGAGAAGAGGAAGGAGCCCAGGACCTTGCGGGTCTCGGTCTCGTCCAGGTCGGGCGCCGCCGACTTCATGTTCTCCAGCACCGTGCGCCGCACGTCGAGCGTCTCGTGCTCCTGGGCGTAGTAGCCGATCTTGAGCCCGTGCCCCGGCTCGACCGCCCCCGTGTCCGGGGCGTCGATGCCCGCCAGGAGCCGGAGCAGCGTGGTCTTGCCGGCGCCGTTGAGGCCCAGCACGACGACCTTGGAGCCGCGGTCGACGGCGAGGTCGACGTCGGTGAAGATCTCCAGGCTGCCGTAGGAGCGGGACAGGCTCTGCGCGGTGAGCGGGGTGCGGCCGCAGGAGGCCGGCGTCGGGAAGCGCAGCTTGGCGACCCGGTCGGCCTGCCGCTCCCCCTCGAGCCCGGCCATCATCCGCTCGGCGCGGCGCGCCATGTTCTGCGCCGCGACGGCCTTGGTGGCCTTGGCCCGCATCTTGTCCGCCTGCGCGAGCAGCGCGGCGGCCTTCTTCTCGGTGTTGGCGCGCTCCCGGTGCCGTCGCCGCTCGTCGGCCTCGCGCTGGGCGAGGTAGGCCTTCCAGCCCATGTTGTAGACGTCCATCACCTGTCGGTTGGCGTCGAGGTAGAAGACCTTGTTGACGACGGTCTCGATGAGCTCGACGTCGTGCGAGATCACCATGAGCCCGCCGGTGTGCGCCTTGAGGTGCTCGCGCAGCCAGACGACGGAGTCGGCGTCGAGGTGGTTCGTCGGCTCGTCGAGCAGCAGGGTGTCGGCGCCGGAGAAGAGGATGCGGGCCAGCTCGATACGCCGCCGCTGTCCGCCGGAGAGCGTGGCCAGCGGCTGCCCCAGGACCCGGTCCGGCAGCCCCAGGCTGCTCGCGATCGACGCCGCCTCGGACTCGGCGGCATACCCCCCGCGGGAGGTGAACTCGGCCTCGAGCCGGGTATACCGCGCCATCGCCCGGTCGCGTGCCTCCTCCTCGGCGCTGGCCATCGTCTCCTCGGCGGCGCGCAGCCCGCGGATGACCTCGTCCAGGCCGCGGGCCGACAGGATCCGGTCGCGCCCCAGCACCTCCAGGTCGCCGGTGCGTGGATCCTGCGGGAGGTAGCCGATCTCGCCGGTGCTCGTGATGGTGCCCGCGGCGGGCTGCCCCTCCCCCGAGAGCATCCGGGTCAGCGTCGTCTTGCCGGCGCCGTTGCGCCCGACCAGGCCGACGCGGTCCCCGGCCCCGACACGGAAGGTCACGTCCTCCATGAGGAGGCGGGAGCCGACACGGATCTCGACACCGGCGGCGCTGATCACGGGCACTCCTCCACGGGCGGACGGCAGCACGACGACGGGCGCTGCAGGGAACGGGTCTGCGGCTCGCCCGGGTGCGTCGGCTACACCTCCGGGGCCGCATGGCTAGTCTACGCGCTAGGCGCCGGTCACCCGACCGGCACGCACCCACCGAGAGGCAGCACCGATGACCTTCAGGGAGAACGCCAACATCGGCAGCGGCCGCGCGAGCCGCGGTGGTGGCGGCGGTGGCGGTGTCGCGGTCGGAGGTGGCCTCGGTGCCCTCGTCCTGGCGCTCGTCGTCATGCTCCTCGGCGGGGACCCGGGGCAGGTCCTGGGCGGCGGCCAGGAGCAGCAGGCCTCCCAGGCGGAGAACGTCGACCTCGCGGAGTGCCAGACGGGGGCGGACGCCAACGCCGACGTCGACTGCCGGATGCGGGCGACGATGGTCTCGCTCGAGGACTACTGGACCGCCGTCCTCCCGGACGCCGACCCGACGAACGCCATCCTCTTCTCCGGATCGGTGCAGACCCAGTGCGGCGGGGCCACCAGCGCGGTCGGCCCGTTCTACTGCCCGCTGGACCGACGCATCTACCTGGACACCAGCTTCTTCAACCAGCTCGAGGGCCAGCTCGGCGCGGACGGCGGCAACTTCAGCCAGATGTACGTCCTCGCGCACGAGTACGGCCACCACACCCAGAACTACACCGGCGCCCTGCAGTACTCCCAGCAGGACCCACGTGGCCCGGAGTCCGGCGCGGTGCGCGTCGAGCTGCAGGCGGACTGCTTCGCGGGGGCGTGGGCCGGCAACGCCTCGCGGACCCAGGACGAGGAGGGCCAGCTGCTGCTGGAGGAGCTGAGCCGCGAGGACGTCGAGTCGGCGCTCTCGGCCGCCTCGGCCGTCGGGGACGACTCGATCCAGGAGCAGATGCAGGGACAGGTCACCCCGCACACCTGGAGCCACGGCAGCTCGGAGCAGCGGATGGGCTGGTTCATGCGCGGCTACGAGTCCGGGGACGCCAACCAGTGCGACACCCTCAACGCCGGGAGCGTCGAGGACTACCAGGGGTGAGCGAGGTCACAGCCTCCGCCCAGGAATAGTCCGGGCATAACCTCCTGTTGGGATGTGAGGTCCCGGCGCGACGGTATACCGCGTGCCGGCCCCATGGTCCTGTCGTGGACCCGCCGCACGGTCGCGGCCCTCGCTCCTGTCCCTGCAACGGAAGGTCCTTCTCGTGCTGTCCCGCCTCCGCCGGGTCTCCTTCGGCACCCAGGTGCTCATCGGCCTGGTGCTCGGAGTCGTCCTCGGCCTCGTCGCCCGCTCCACCGGCGCCAGCGCCGACAACCCCACGTGGCTGTCCGAGACGCTGTCGATCATCGGCTCCTCCTTCGTCACCCTGCTGCGGACCATCGTGCCGCCGCTGGTCTTCCTCGCGATCGTGTCCTCGATCGCCAACCTGCGCGAGGTCACCAACGCCGCGCGGCTGGCCTGGCAGACGCTCCTCTGGTTCGCCATCACCGCGCTGGTCTCGGTGTCCATCGGCATGACCATCGGCTGGCTGGTCGACCCGGCACAGGGGGCGGGCGTCACCGCGGCCGACGCCGCCGCCCCGTCCAGCACCGGCGGGTGGCTCGACTTCCTCACCGGGCTCATCCCCGCGAACTCGCTGGGCATCTACGCCCGCGAGGGCGACGACGGCGTCAGCCTGAGCTTCAACGTGCTGCAGATCCTCGTCCTCGCGATCGCCGTCGGCATCGCCGTGGTCAAGGTCGGCAAGGAGGCGGACCCCTTCCTCGCCTTCACCCGCTCCGCGCTGACCGTGGTGCAGAAGGTGCTGTGGTGGGTCATCCTGCTCGCGCCGATCGCCACCGTGGGGCTGCTGGGCAACGCGATCGTCTCCTACGGCTGGGAGACCATCGGCTCGCTGGGCCGGTTCACCCTCGCCGTCTACGCGGGCCTGCTCATCGTGGTGGGTGTGCTCTACCCCGTGCTGCTGCGCCTGCACGGCCTCTCGGTGAAGCAGTTCTTCACCGGCGCCTGGCCGGCGATGCAGCTCGCCTTCGTGTCGCGCTCCTCCATCGGCACGCTGCCCGTGACCCAGGCGGTGACCGAGCGCAACCTCGGTGTGCCCCGCGCCTACTCCTCCTTCGCGGTGCCGCTGGGCGCGACCACCAAGATGGACGGCTGCGCCGCGGTCTACCCAGCGATCGCCGCCATCTTCGTCGCGCAGTTCTTCGGCGTGCAGCTGGGGGTCACCGACTACCTGCTCATCGCGATGGTGTCCGTCCTCGGCTCCGCCGCCACCGCCGGCGTCACCGGTGCGACCGTGATGCTCACCCTGACGCTGTCCACCCTCGGCCTGCCGCTGGAGGGCGTGGGTCTGCTGCTGGCCGTCGACCCGATCCTCGACATGGGCCGCACCGCGACCAACGTCACCGGCCAGGCGCTGGTGCCGACGATCGTCGCCAAGCGCGAGGGCATCCTCGACGAGGACGCCTACAACGGTGACCGTCGCGGTCTGCCCTGGGCCGACGACGCTGCCGACCGCGAGGACGCAGCCGCCACCGCCTGACCCCTCCCCCCACCGGGCGTCGCCTGTGGTTGCTCTGCCCAACCACGAGCGACGCTCGCTGGCGCCCAGGCCAACCACGAACGACGCTCGGTCGGCAGGTCAGGCGTTGTGGACCTCCATGAGCACCGCGCGGCCCCGCCGGACGGCGTCGTCGAGCACCGAGCGGCGGGGGTCGGGCAGGTCGTAGAGCTCGCGGCGCGGGAGCACGGCCAGATGGTTGCGGGTGCACGCCGGCAGGCTCGGACCGTCCTCGATCGCTGACATCACCCCGGCGATGAGCGACCGGTCGCCACCCAGCACCAGCCCGCCGAGATCGAGGGCGCTGAGCGTGCGGTCGGTCGACGCAGGCGGCGCGGCCGCTCGGCGCGCACCGTGGGGGCGGTCGGAGGGGGACGGCGGGTGCAGCAGCCGGGCGGTATGCCCGACCACGGCCTCGACGAGCGCGTCGGCCTGGTGGCCCCGTCGGCGGGCGTAGCGCTGCTGGCTCCAGCCCCCGGCGGCGGTGCGGGACTGCACGTGCCTGGTCCCCACCTTGTGGGCGACCAGGTCGCCGCTCGCGGAGACGAGCGCTACGGCATACCCACCCCGGCGCACGAGCAGCACGAGGAGCGGCGGCGGGGCCGCGAAGCCGGCCAGCCCCGCTGCGAGGTCTGCCTCCTGCCACCCGGTGAGGCGCGCCCACGACCCGTCGGCAGCAGCCAGGTGCAGGCACGTCGACGGGGAGGCCCCCGCCCGGTCACGCTGCGCGACCGACCTGGTGACCTCCCCGTGCGAGGCGGTGAACCGCGCGACCCACCCGTCGAGGCGCTCGGGGGCGACCTCGACCGGGTGGGTCGGGCTCATCGGCGGTGCGGGCTCAGACGTTGAAGCCGAGGGCGCGCAGCTGCTCGCGACCGTCCTCGGTGATCTTGTCCGGGCCCCACGGCGGCATCCAGACCCAGTTGATCCGGTGGCTGGCCACCAGACCCTCCAGGCTCTGGGCGACCTGGTCCTCGATGACGTCGGTCAGCGGGCAGGCGGCGGAGGTCAGCGTCATGTCGATGACCGCGTGGCTCGCGGCGTCCACGGTGACGCCGTAGACCAGGCCGAGGTCGACGACGTTGATGCCGAGCTCGGGGTCCACGACGTCGCGCAGGGCCTCTTCGACATCGGCGACGTTGGGCGGGGTGGTGGTCGTCATGATCCCTCCAGGGTAGGTGGTCCGGTCAGGTCGCGGCGCCGTCGCCGTGGCCGCTGGCCGCGGAGATGTCGGCACCGGCGCGCGCGAGGGCGTCGAGGTAGGCGGTCCAGGGCAGCAAGGCGCACTTGACGCGGCGGGGTACTTCGCGACACCGGCGAAGGCCACGGCGTCACCGATCTGCTCGGGGTCGCCCTGGTCCTGGCCCTTGCTCGTGAGCATGGCGTGCAGGTGGCGGTAGGTGGTCAGGGTCTCCTCGACCGGCCGGCCGAGCGACTCCTCGGCGAGGACGGAGGCCGAGGCGACCGAGATGGAGCAGCCGAGCGCGTCGTAGGACACGTCGCGCAGCAGCAGCCGACCGTCGTCGGCACCGCCGGTGACGGTCTCGAGGTGCACCCGCAGGCTGATCTCGTCGCCGCAGGTCGGGTTGACGTGATTGACCTCGACGTCGTACGGCTCCCGCAGCCCGGCGTGCTGCGGCCGCTTGGCGTGGTCGAGGATGAGCTCGCCGTACAGGTCCATCAGCGGTCCGTCTCCGTCATCGTCGTCACCCGGTCATCCCGAAGATGCCCGGCACCCGGTCGAGCGCCTCGGCGAAGGCGTCGATCTCCTCCAGCGTGGTGTAGACCCCGAAGCTCGCGCGGGTCGAGGCGGGCACCCGGAGCCGGCGGTGCAGCGGCCAGGCGCAGTGGTGCCCGGTCCGGACCGCGACGCCGGAGTCGTCCAGCACCTGGCCCACGTCGTGCGGGTGCACGCCGTCCACGACGAAGGCCACCGCGCCGACCCGGCGGGAGGCGCGCTCTGGGCCGAGCACGCGGACCCAGGGCCGGTCGGCGAGCAGGTCGAGGGTATGCCCCATGAGCTGCTGGTCGTGGGCGTGGACCAGGTCCAGGCCCGTCTCGGTGAGGTAGTCCAGGCCGGCGGCGAGACCGACCGCCTGCGCGGCCATGGGGACCCCGGCCTCGAACCTCGCCGGTGGCGCCGCATACGTGGAGCCCTCCATCCGGACGACCTCGATCATCGAGCCGCCGGTGAGGAAGGGCGGCATAGCCTCGAGCAGGCCGCGCCGCGCCCAGAGCACGCCGACGCCGCTCGGGCCGAGCGTCTTGTGGCCGGTGAAGACCAGGGCGTCGATGCCGGACCCCTCGGCGGTGAGGTCGGTGATGTCCAGGTGCGGCGCCGACTGGCAGCGTCGACGACGACGAGGGCACCGACGGCCCGGGCCGCGGCGACGACGGCGAGTCGGGGCCGAGGTCGTTGAGGGTGCCGAGGCACGTTCGAGACGTGCGTCAGGCCACGACCTTGGTCCGCTCGGTGATGACCTCGGACGCACGGGGTGCCGGTCGCCCGCTCCCTGCCCGGGCATAGTGTCCGTCCGGACGTCGAGCTCGCCGTCGTCGGTCACCCCGATCCACCGCAGCGTGGCGCCGGTGCGGCGGCACAGCTCCTGCCAGGGCACGAGGTTGGCGTGGTGCTCCATCTCGGTGACGACGACCTCGTCCCCGGGTCCGAGGCGCAGCCGCTGCGCCCACCCCGGGTCGCGCCGTCCAGTGCGCCGGGGGCGGCGGCGTTTGGAGAAGGCGTAGGCCAGCAGGTTGAGACCCTCGGTGCCGTTCTTGGTGAAGACGACCTCACCGGCGTCCGCACCGAGGAACCGCGCCACGGTCTCGCGCGCCGCCTCGAAGGCGTCGGTCGCCTCCTCCGCGAGTTGGCGCACCACGGTGCACGGCGGCGTTGTGCTGCTCGTAGAAGTCACGCTCGGCGTCGAGCACCACGCTCGGCTTCTGCGAGGTGGCCCCGCTGTCGAGGTAGACGAGCGGACGGCCGCCACGCACCGTGCGTCCGAGCAGGGGGAAGCCGCCCTGATGCGGGCGATCTCCACCTCGCTCGGGGGTGCGGCGGTCGGCCGTCCTGACGTCATACCCGTCTCTCCTCGCTCCCTCAGGCGCCGGCGGCGGTGAGGAAGCGGTCGTAACCCTCCTCCTCGAGCCGGTCGGCGAGGTCACTGCCACCTGACTCGGCCACGCGGCCGTTGACGAACACGTGCACGTAGTCCGGCTGGATGTAGCGCAGGATCCGGGTGTAGTGCGTGATGAGCATGACGCCGAGACCGGTCTTGTCCTTGACCCGGTTGACGCCTCGGAGACGACCTTGAGCGCGTCGACGTCCAGACCGGAGTCGGTCTCGTCGAGGATCGCGATCTTGGGCTCGATGAGCTCCATCTGCAGGATCTCGTGGCGCTTCTTCTCACCACCGGAGAAGCCCTCGTTGACGTTGCGCTCGGCGAACGCCGGGTCCATGCGCAGCGACTCCATGGCGACCTTGACGTCCTTAACCCAGTGGCGCAGCTTGGGGCCTCGCCGTCGATGGAGGTCTTGGCCGTCCGCAGGAAGTTGGACACCGTGACACCCGGCACCTCGACGGGGTACTGCATCGCGAGGAAGAGCCCCGCCTGCGCCCGCTCGTCGACGCCCATCGCCAGGACGTCCTCACCGTCCAGCAGCACCTGGCCGCCGGTCACGGTGTACTTCGGGTGGCCGGCGATGGCGTAGGCCAGCGTGGACTTGCCGGAGCCGTTGGGGCCCATGATGGCGTGCGTCTCGCCGGAGTTGATGGTCAGGTCGACACCGCGCAGGATCTCCTTGGCGGAGTCCTCGGTCTCGACGCTGACCTGCAGGTTCTTGATCTCCAGGGTGGTCATCGTTCTCCTTGTCGAAAGGATGGGAAAGGGGGTGTGCCGGTCAGCTGCCGGCGAGGGTGACGTGGACGCCGCCCTCGTCGTCGACCTCGAGCTGGTGCACGGCGATCGGGACGGTCGCCGGCAGCTGGACCGGCTCGCCCGTGGTCATGTCGAACTGCGAGCCGTGCAGCCAGCACTCGATGTGCTGGCCCTCGATCTCGCCCTCGGCGAGGCTGACGTTGGCATGGCTGCAGGTGTCGTCGAAGGCGTGCAGGTCGCCCGCGCTGTCCCGGGCGATGGCCACCCGACGACCCTCGATCTCGGCGACGACCGCCCCCACCTCGGAGGGCAGCTCGTCGACCGAGCAGACACGGACGGGCTCGCTCATGCGGCGGGGGTCCTCCCCATGGTGAGCGAGAGCTCCTCCTCGATCGCCTCCATGAGGGTGTCCACGACCTCGGGGACACCGATCTTGGCGATGATGTCGGCGAAGAAGCCGCGCACGACGAGACGACGGGCCTGGTCCTCGGTGATGCCGCGGGACATGAGGTAGAACAGCTGCTCGTCGTCGAACCGGCCGGTGGAGCTGGCGTGGCCGGCCCCCTCGATGTCGCCGGTCTCGATCTCCAGGTTGGGGACCGAGTCGGCGCGGGCGCCGTCGGTGAGCACGAGGTTGCGGTTGAGCTCGTAGGTGTCGATGCCCTCGGCCTCGGCGCGGATGAGCACGTCGCCGACCCACACGGTCCGGGCCGTCTCGCCCTGCAGCGCACCCTTGTAGGTCACCAGCGAGGTGCACCGCGGCGCGTTGTGGTCGACGAACGAGCGGTGCTCCAGGTGCTGGCCGGCGTCGGAGAAGTAGACGCCGAGCAGCGTCGCGTCACCGCCGGGCCCGGCATACCGGACGTTGGAGTTCATCCGCACGATGCCGCCGCCGATGGAGACCGCGATGTGCTTGTAGGTCGCGTCGCGACCCACCAGCGCCTCGTGCTGGGCGAGGTGCAGCGCCTCGTCGTCCCAGCGCTGCAACGAGACCACGGTGAGGTTCGCGCCGTCGCCGACGAGGACCTCGAGGTTGCCGGTGTGGTCCGCCGCGCCGGTGTGGTCGAGGATGACCAGCGCCGTGCTGTGCCGGCCGGCCTCGAGCACGACGTGCGCGTTGCTCCGGCGCCCGGCGCCCTGGCCCGCGATGTCGACGCGGGCGGGCTCGGTGAGCTCGGCCTCGGCGGCGATCTTGACGTGCAGCGCCTCGGTGGTGTTGGCGGAGGCGACGGCCGCGCCGCGGTCCTCGGGGACCAGCACGGTGCCGCGCGGCGCCTGGCCCGGTGCCAGCGTGGCGGTGCTCACGCCCTCCGGCGCCCGCACCGCGAAGTCCGCGGCGGGGTCGCCGTCCCGGTCGTCGGTGGCGGTGTCGCTGAAGACACCTCCGAGCCGGTCGACCGGGGTGAAGCGCCACTCCTCCTCGCGCCCGGTGGGGATGCCGAAGGCGTCCACGTCGAAGGACCGGGTGCGCGCGGCACGGGACTGGTCGGGTATGCGGTGGTCCCCGCCGATCTGGCCCTGGGGGTCCTGATGAGTCTTGTCGTCGACAAGAAGAGACATCAGCCGACGGCTCCTTCCATCTGCAGCTCGATGAGTCGGTTGAGCTCGAGGGCGTACTCCATGGGCAGCTCGCGCGCGATCGGCTCGACGAAGCCGCGCACGATCATGGCCATGGCCTCGGTCTCGGACATGCCTCGGGACATGAGGTAGAACATCTGGTCCTCGGACACCTTGGAGACGGTCGCCTCGTGGCCCATCTGGACGTCGTCCTCGCGGACGTCGACGTAGGGGTAGGTGTCGGACCGGGAGATCTGGTCGACGAGGAGCGCGTCGCAGACGACGGAGGACTTGCTGTGGTGCGAGCCCTCGTTGATCTGGACCAGGCCGCGGTAGGACGAACGTCCGCCACCGCGGGCCACCGACTTGCTCACGATGGTCGAGGAGGTGTGCGGCGCGGCGTGCACCATCTTGGAGCCCGCGTCCTGGTGCTGGCCCTCGCCGGCGAAGGCGACGGAGAGGGTCTCGCCCTTGGCGTGCTCGCCGAGCAGGAAGACGGCGGGGTACTTCATCGTCACCTTGGAGCCGATGTTGCCGTCGATCCACTCCATGGTCGCGCCCTCGGCGCAGGTCGCGCGCTTGGTGACCAGGTTGTAGACGTTGTTGGACCAGTTCTGGATCGTGGTGTAGCGCACCTTGGCGTTCTTCTTCACCACGATCTCGACGACCGCGCTGTGCAGGCTGTCGGTCTTGTAGATCGGCGCGGTGCAGCCCTCGACGTAGTGGACCGAGGACCCCTCGTCGGCGATGATCAACGTGCGCTCGAACTGGCCCATGTTCTCGGTGTTGATCCGGAAGTAGGCCTGCAGCGGGATGTCGACGTGGACACCCTTGGGGACGTAGATGAACGACCCGCCGGACCAGACCGCGGTGTTGAGCGCGGAGAACTTGTTGTCGCCGGCCGGGATGACCGAGCCGAAGTACTCGCGGAACAGGTCGCCGTGCTCGCGCAGCGCGGTGTCGGTGTCGAGGAAGAGGACGCCCTTCTCCTCCAGGTCCTCGCGGATCTGGTGGTAGACGACCTCGGACTCGTACTGCGCGGCGACGCCGGCGACGAGACGCTGCTTCTCGGCCTCGGGGATGCCGAGCCGGTCGTAGGTGTTGCGGATGTCCTCGGGCAGGTCCTCCCAGCTGGTGGCCTGCTTCTCGGTCGACTTCACGAAGTACTTGATGTTGTCGAAGTCGATCTCCGAGAGGTCAGCACCCCAGTGCGGCATCGGCTTCTTGTCGAACAGGCGCAGCGCCTTGAGCCGCTGCTCCAGCATCCAGGCGGGCTCGCTCTTCTTGTCGGAGATGTCGCGGACGACCTCCTCGGAGAGCCCGCGCTTCGCCGAGGCACCGGCGTCGTCGCGGTCTGCCCAGCCGTACTCGTACTTGCCCAGGTCCTTCAGGCCTGGGTTGAGCTCCTCGATGTTGGTGCTCATGTCACGTCCTCTCGTCGGCGAATCTGGGGCGGGATCTGGGTATGCGTGGTGGTCGGTGGGCCATCGATGTCGATCAGTCCCCGTCGTGCGGGCCGGGTCCGGTGTCGGACCGGGGCTCGCGGCGCAGGACGAAGGGTGGTGCGCTGGCGCGCTCGGCGGCGGTCGGCGGGGCCGACCCCAGCGCACCGGTCGGGACGAAGGTGGTGCAGACGTGCTCGCCGCCCGCCAGGGTGGCGAGCCGCTGGACGTGCACGTCGAGGATCCGCGCGATGGCCTTGGTCTCTGCCTCGCAGAACTGCGGGAACTCGACGGCGACCTCCCGGACCGGGCAGTGCCCCTGGCACAGCTGCAGCCCGGCGAGCCCGGTGCCCTCGCCCACCGGCCGGGTGGACGCGGCATACCCCTCGGCGGAGAGCGCCTTGGCCAGCGCCGCGGTCCGGGCCTGCAGGTCGTCGGTGCCGCCGGCCGCGAGCTCCTGATCGACCGTGGCGCGCAGGCGCTGCTCGAGCTCGGCGATCTGGGCCTCGGCGAAGTTCTCCACCTCGGGCGCGCCGGCCCGCTCGGCGAGGTAGTGCAGGGCGGCGTTGGCGACGCCGTCGTAGCGGGTCCGGAACTGCTCCTGGCCCAGCGTGGTCAGCACGTAGGCGCGGGCGGGGCGGCCCCGGCCGCGCGGACCCGGCAGGGGTCCGTCGTGCTCGGCGATGAGACCGGCGTCCTCGAGCGCGTCGAGGTGGCGTCGGACGGCTGCCGGGGTCAGGCCCAGGTCCTTGGCCAGGACGCTGGCCGTCACCGGCGCCTGCTCCCCCACGGCGCGACGCACGCGATCCCGGGTGCGGGACTCGTCGTGCACCTCCGCCATCGCGGGGTCCTGCGCCATATTCACCATGTCAGTGTGACCTATTGCGCACGGCGCTGCCAAGCAAGGCGACCCTCACCGCAGCGGTCCCGGGAGACCGGCCGCGGGGCCGGGCGGCGGTCAGTCCGACCAGCGCAGCAGGCGCCGCGCGAGCAGCCCGCCGAGGACCGCCCAGACCGCGAGGAGCAGCATCGCCCGCGGGTCCCACTCTCCCACGACCAGGGCCGCCCGCAGGGCCTCCCCGAGCGCGGCCGTCGGCAGCAGCGAGACGACGGCCTGGCCGGGCAGCGCCGACGCGGGCAGCACGATCCCGCCGAACCCCGCGAGCAGGACCCAGACGAGGTTGGCCAGGGCCAGCACCGCCTCGGCCCGCAGCGCGCCACCGAGGCAGGCGGCGAGCGTCACGAGCGCCAGCACCCCCAGCACCACGGCCACCACGGCCGGGGCGAGACCGGCGAGGTCCGGCCGCCACCCCAGGGCCAGCCCCACCGCGGCGACGACACCCAGCTGCAGGCACAGCACCGCGAGGACCGACAGCGCCTTGGCCAGGAGCAGACCTCCCCGTCCCAGCGGGGTGGTGCCGAGCAGGCGCAGGACACCCCACCGGCGCTCGAAGCCCAGCAGGATGGCCTGGCCGGTGAAGGCGGTCGACAGCACGGTGAGGGCGAGGACGCCGGGGGTGAGCACGTCGATGCGCTCCTGCCCGGCCCACGGTCCCACCGCGACGTCGGGCGAGGTCAGGAGGGACAGCCCGAGCAGGGCGAGCACGGGCAGGACGACGGAGACGAGGAGCTGCTCGCCGTGCCGCAGCAGCCCGGCGGCCTCGAAACGGGCCTGCGCGAGCACGCGCGCCGCCGGGGCTGCCGGTGCGCTCGGTCGCGGGGCCGCCTCGGTGCTCATCGCAGCGCCCCGTCGGTCAGCACGAAGTAGGCGTCCTCCAGGCTGCCCGTCCCGCTGCGGCGGCAGATGTCCGGCACGCCGCCCCGCTCGGCGACCTGGCCGGCGACGACGACCACGACGTGGTCGGCCAGCCGCTCGGCCTCGTCGAAGGAGTGGGTCGTCACCACGACCGCCGCGCCGTCCCGCGCGATCCCGGCGACGAGGCGGTGCACCTCGCGCCGCGCGTGCGGGTCCAGGCCGGCGGTCGGCTCGTCCAGGAAGGCCACCTCGGGCCGACCCACCAGGGCCGCGGCCAGGGCGACCCGCTGCCGCTGGCCGCCGGAGAGCCGGCGCACCGGCCTCCGGGCGGCGTCCCCCAGCTCGAGCCGGTCGACGAGCTCAGCCACGTCGACCGGGTCGGCCCAGAGCCGCGCCAGGTGGCGCAGCAGCGTCGTCGGGGTGACGGCCTGGGGCAGACCGCCGTCCTGCAGCATGACCCCGACGCGGGCCCGGTGGTCGGCATCCGCGCCCCACGGGTCCTGTCCCAGCACCCGCACCGTCCCCGCGTCCGCGCGCTGGAGCCCGACGGCGATCTCGACGGCGGTGGTCTTGCCCGCCCCGTTCGGGCCCAGGACGCAGGTGACCTCGCCCGCACGAGCCTCGAGCGTGAGGCCGTCGAGCGCCTGGGTGGCGCCGAACCGTCGCGTCACCTGCTGCAGCGACACCGCCGGCGTGCCTGGGTGGTCGCGACGTGCGTCCGGTCCTGCCGCCCCGCTCACGGCCCCGCTCACCGGGAGGCCACGAGGTCGCCGCTGCTGCGGCTCGGCTGCGGGACCGCGCTGACGGCATACATCTTCTCCACGGTCATCGCGGTGACCGCGCACAGCGCGGCCGCCCCGACGAGGTGGACGGCGACGGCCACGACGGGCAGCCCGGTGAAGAACTGGTAGTAGCCCACCGCCCCCTGTGCGACCACGAGGACCACCAGCAGGAGCAGCATCCGTCGCACCGGGCGGGGCCAGCCGGCACGCACCGCCAGCGCCAGGGTCAGGAACGAGGTCGCGACGAGGACGTAGACCGGCACCGCGTGCGCGCGGGTCACGAGGTAGGCGTCGAAGGTGTGGCGCGCGACGTCGCCGGAGTCGCCGGAGTGCGGTCCCGTCCCGGTCACCAGGGTGCCCAGGTAGACCGTCAGGGCCACCGAGACGGCGAGGACCGCCCCGAGCACCCGCATCGTCCGCCGTCCTGCGGTGACCTGTCCGGGGCGTTCGGCCCGGGCGACGCCCGGCAGGCTCGCCCGTCGGGCCCGGTCGACCAGGATCCCGCCGAGCGTGATGAGACCGGCGGAGACGAGGAAGTGCACCCCGACCACCCAGGGGTTGAGCCCGGTGATGACGGTGATCCCACCCAGCACCGCCTGCACGGGTATGCCCAGCGCCATCACCAGGGCGAGCACGAACAGGCCCGGGTGCGTCCGCCGCGAGCGCCAGACGGAGAGGAAGGTGAGCACGGCCACCCCCACGAGCACGAAGGTCAGCAGGCGGTTGCCGAACTCGATGACGCCGTGCATACCCATCTCCGGCGTGTTCGTCCAGGACGCGTCCGTGCAGCGGGGCCAGGTCGGGCACCCCAGCCCGCTCGCGGTGAGCCGCACCAAACCGCCGGTCAGCACGAGCAGCGCATTGGCGAGCAGCGAGGCCCACGCCATGGCACGGACCCAGGCCCCCGGGGCGTCGGGGAGCAGCCGCCCGAGCACCCGGCGCGCGCCGCCCTCCCCCGCGGTGCTCATGTCAGCGGCAGGTGTAGCAACGGGTCGACCGCCACACCGAGGAAGAGGAGGGTGAGGTAGCTGATGGAGAAGTGGAACAGCCGCATCGCCCCGAGCGGGGGGCCGGTCACCCCGGCCCGGGCCCGGCCCAGCAGCCGGTGCGACTCCACGACGAAGACCGCGCCGGCGACCCCTGCGACGACGGTGTAGACCCATCCCATCGGGGCGACCGGGACGAGCACGAGCGAGGTGAGGACAGTGACCCAGGCGTACACCACGACCTGGCGGCCCACGGCGATGTCCTCGGCGACCACCGGGAGCATCGGCACGCCCGCCGCGGCGTAGTCCTCCTTGAAGCGCATCGACAGCGGCCAGTAGTGCGGCGGCGTCCAGAAGAAGACGACGAGGAACAGCACCAGCGCGGCCCAGGACAGCCCGTCCGTGACCGCCGACCAGCCGATGAGCACGGGCATGCACCCCGCGACCCCGCCCCACACGATGTTCTGGCTGGTGCGCCGCTTGAGGACGATGGTGTAGAAGACGACGTAGAGCGTGATCGCGCCCAGCGCCAGCCAGGCGGACAGCCAGTTGACGACCAGCCCCAGCCACAGAACGGAGGCCACCCCCAGGACGGCGCCGAAGACGAGCGCGGAGCGCGGCGAGATCGCGCCGGTGACCAGCGGCCGGGTGGAGGTGCGGTGCATCTGCGCGTCGATGTCGCGGTCGAGGTAGCAGTTGAGGACGTTCGCCGAGGCCGCCGCGAGGGTGCCCCCGACGAGGGTGGCCACGATGAGCCACATCGGCGGGACCCCGCGCTCGGCGAGGAACATCACCGGGAAGGTGGTGACCAGCAGGAGCTCGATGATGCGCGGCTTGGTCAGTGAGACGTAGTCGCCCACCACCCGCCGCCACGGCCGGGCGCCCCGACCCGCGGGCCCGGGCCGCGTCCGTCCGGGACGGGCGGGGCGTGGGTGGAGCGTGGTCACGGCATCCTTCAACGGTCGTGGTGCGGGTCGCGCGAGGAGCGCTCAGGGGCTCGCGTCGCACCGTCCATCGTAGCCGCCCCGGGTGGTGGCCCGCGCCGCGGACCGGGACGGGGCGGCCCGGCTCGCGCCCGACCCCCCAGGGACTATGGTCGTGGTGTACCGGAGCGTCCTCGCGGCGCCGCGTCGTCACGTGCCCCCGCACCGTCAGGAGATGAACCAGTGACCACCTCCACCGAGACCTACACCGCCGGCCGCGACAGCGCGCTGGCGCGGCCCGTCTGCTCGCAGGTCGGCTGGACCGACGCCGACGTCCGGGCCGTCGACACCGCCCGCGTCTTGGCCGCCGACGCCGTCGAGAAGTGCGGCAGCGGGCACCCGGGCACCGCCATGAGCCTGGCCCCGCTCGCCTACCTGCTCTACCAGAACGTCATGGTGCACGACCCCGCCGACCCCCATTGGCTCGGCCGCGACCGGTTCGTGCTGTCGGCCGGCCACGCCGCCCTGACCCAGTACATCCAGCTGTACCTGTCCGGCTACGGCATGCAGCTGGAGGACCTGCAGCAGCTGCGCACGTGGGGCTCGGCCACCCCGGGGCACCCCGAGGTGCACCACACGACCGGCGTCGAGATGACCACCGGCCCCCTGGGCTCCGGGATGGCCTCCGCCGTCGGGCTGGCCATGGCGCAGCGCCGCCAGCGGGGGATGCTCGACCCGGACGCCGCGCCCGGTGAGTCGCCCTTCGACCACCAGATCTGGGTCATCGCCTCGGACGGCGACATCATGGAGGGGGTGACCTCCGAGGCCAGCTCGCTCGCCGGCCACCAGGAGCTGTCCAACCTCACGGTCATCTACGACCAGAACTTCATCTCCATCGAGGACGACACCGACATCTCCTTCAGCGAGGACGTCGCCCAGCGCTACGAGGCCTACGGCTGGGCCACCGAGGTCGTCGACTGGCGCTCCCAGGCCCCCTACACGGAGAACGTCGACGAGCTGTACGCCGCGCTGCAGGCCGCGCGGGCACGCACCGACCGTCCGACGCTGGTGCTGCTGCGCACCATCATCGCCTGGCCGGCGCCGGAGGCCCGCGACACCGGGGCGGCCCACGGCTCCGCCCTCGGGGCCGACGAGGTCTCGGCAACCAAGCAGCTGCTCGGCTTCGACGCCCGGCGCACCTTTGCCGTCGAGGACGAGGTGCTGCAGCACGCCCGCCAGGTGGGCGAGCGGGGTGCCCAGGCCCGGTCCGCGTGGGAGGAGCGCTACCAGGCGTGGCGCTCGGCCCACCCGGACAATGCGGCCCTCCTCGACCGCCTCCAGCGGCACGAGCTGCCCGAAGGCCTGGACGACGCCATCCCCACCTTCCCGGCGGACGAGAAGGGCATGGCCACCCGCAAGGCGTCCGGGGAGGTGCTGAGCGCGCTCGCCGACGTGATGCCCGAGCTGTGGGGAGGCTCGGCCGACCTGGCCGGGTCCAACAACACCACCATGTCGGGCGTGCCGTCGTTCGTGCCCAGCGGCAAGGCCACCGAGATGTTCCCCGGCGACGAGTACGGCCGGACGCTGCACTTCGGGATCCGGGAGAACGCCATGGGCATGATGCTCAACGGCATCTGCCTGGAAGGCCTCACCCGTCCCTACGGCGGCACCTTCCTGACCTTCTCCGACTACATGCGGCCCTGCCTGCGGCTGGCCGCCATCCAGCAGGTCAACCCGGTCTACGTGTGGACCCATGACAGCATCGGCCTCGGTGAGGACGGTCCGACCCACCAGCCGGTGGAGCACCTGGCCGCGCTGCGGGCCATCCCCGGGCTGGACGTCATCCGCCCCGCGGACGCCAACGAGACGGCCGTCGCCTGGCGCACCGTCCTCGGCATCCAGGACCACCCCGCCGCGCTGGTGCTGAGCCGCCAGAACCTGCCGGTCTTCGACCGGGAGGTCATGGAGTCGGCCGAGGGGACCGCGCGGGGCGCCTACGTGCTTCAGGAGGCGGGCGACGGCGAGCCGGAGGTCATCCTCGTGGCCACCGGGTCCGAGGTGCAGCTCGCCGTCCAGGCGCGCGAGCGGCTCGAGGCCGACGGGGTCGCCACCCGGGTCGTGTCCATGCCGTGCCGCGAGTGGTTCGCCCAGCAGGACCGGGCCTACCGCGAGCAGGTGCTCCCGCCGCGCGTGCGGGCCCGGGTCAGCGTCGAGGCCGCCGTCGGCCAGGGCTGGCGCGAGGTCGTCGGCGACGCCGGGCGGCTCATCAGCCTGGAGCACTACGGCGCCTCCGCGGACTACCAGCGGCTCTTCGACGAGTTCGGGATCACCGCCGACGCGGTCGTCGCCGCCGCCCGCGACTCCATCACCGACACCACCCGCGAGCCGGTCCCCGGCGGGGCCGAGGTCCCGGACGAGGGCGGCTCGGAGACCATCGGCGCCTGAGCGGCACCACGCGACGGCTTCCCCCCACCACCACCTGAGGAGCGAGATGACTGACACCGCCCGCACCACCCTCCACGACCTGGCCGACGCCGGGGTCTCGGTCTGGCTGGACGACCTGAACCGGCCGATGATCTCCTCCGGGGAGCTGCAGTCCTACGTGGACCGCGGCGTCCTGGGGGTCACCACCAACCCCACGATCTTCGCGTCCGCGCTGGCCGAGGGCGACGCGTACTCCGAGCAGGTGCGCGAGCTCGCCGCCGACGGCGCCGACGTCGATGACGCCGTCTTCGCCCTGACCACCGACGACGTGCGCGACGCCTGCGACGTGCTGCGCCCTGTCTACGACCGCACCGACGGCGTCGACGGCCGGGTGTCCATCGAGGTGGACCCCGGTGCCGCCAAGGACACCGAGCGGACCGTGCAGATCGCCCAGCAGCTCTGGGAGACCATCGACCGGCCGAACCTGTTCATCAAGATCCCCGCCACCGTCGAGGGTCTGCCGGCGATCACGCAGACGCTGGCCAGCGGCATCAGCGTCAACGTCACCCTCATCTTCTCCCTCGACCGCTACCGGGGGGTGATGAACGCCTACCTCACCGGGCTCGAGCAGGCCCGGGAGCAGGGCAGGGACCTGTCCACCATCCACTCGGTGGCCAGCTTCTTCGTGTCCCGGGTCGACGGGGAGATCGACTCCCGGCTGGAGGAGATCGGCACCGACGAGGCCCTCGCCCTGCGAGGGCGGGCAGGCCTGGCCAACGCACGGCTCGCCTACCAGGCCTTCGAGGAGGTCTTCGGCACCCCGCGCTGGCAGAACCTCGCCGACGACGGCGCCCGCCTGCAGCGGCCGCTGTGGGCCTCCACCGGCGTCAAGAACCCTGACTACTCCGACACGATGTACGTCACGGGTCTCGTGGCCCCGCACACCGTGAACACGATGCCGGCCAAGACGCTCGAGGCCACGGTCGACCACGCCGCTCTCGAGGGTGACACCGTGTCCGGCTCCTACGCCCAGGCCCAGCAGGTGCTGGACGACCTGGAGCGGATGGGCGTGTCCTACGCCGAGGTCGTCGACCAGCTCGAGGCCGAGGGCGTCGACAAGTTCGAGGCCTCCTGGAGCGAGCTGCTCGACACCGTGCAGGCCGAGCTGGACAAGGCGGCGACGTCCCAGGACGGTCAGGAGAGCTCCCGATGAGCACCCTCACGGTCCAGGCCCTCGGTGCGGCGGCCGCCGCCGTCGAGCGACACCTCCCGGTCCTGGTGCAGGATCGCGTCGCCTCCAGGCTGTTCGAGCGGGACGCCACCCTGTGGGGTGACGAGGCCGAGTCCGAGGCGTCCAAGCGGCTCTCCTGGGTCGGACTGCACCGCAGTTCGCGCCCGCTCGTCGGAGAGGTCGAGGCACTGCGCGAGGAGCTGCGCGAGCGCGGCGTCAGCCGCATCGTGCTCTGCGGCATGGGTGGATCCTCCCTGGCGCCCGAGGTCATCACCGGGACCGCCGGGGTGGATCTCGTGGTGCTCGACAGCTCTGACCCCGACATGGTCCGCACGGCGCTGGAGGACGGTCTGGAGCGCACGGCGGTCGTCGTCTCCTCCAAGTCAGGCTCCACGCTGGAGACGGACAGCCAGCGGCGCGCGTTCGTGCACGCCTTCACCGAGGCCGGCATCAACCCGACCGAGCGGCTCGTCGTGGTCACCGACCCGGGCAGCCCCCTCGACGAGCAGTCGCGCGCCGACGGCTACCGCGTCGTCAACGCCGACCCCGACGTCGGCGGGCGCTACTCCGCCCTGACCGCCTTCGGGCTGGTGCCCTCCGGCCTGGCCGGGGTGGACCTCGGCGCGCTGCTCGACGACGCCGAGGAAGTCGCCGACCTGCTCGCGGAGAATGACGAGGCCAACCCGGGGCTGCGCCTGGGCGCCGCCCTCGCCGGTACCCAGCCGCTACGTGACAAGCTGCTCTTCACCGATGCCGGATCGGGCATCGCCGGCCTGGCCGACTGGGCCGAGCAGCTCATCGCCGAGTCGACCGGCAAGCAGGGCACCGGTGTCCTCCCGGTGGTGACCCCTGCGGGGGACTCCCCCACCGCCGGGCTGAGCTCGACCGACGACTGCACCGTGGTGGTGCTGGCACCCGAGGACCAGGAGGAGCCGACCCCGGTCGAGGGCGCGGACTCCGTCGTGGAGGTCGCCGGTTCGCTCGGCGCCCAGCTGCTCCTCTGGGAGGTCGCGACGGCGGTCGCCGGCCGCCTGCTCGGGATCAACCCCTTCGACCAGCCGGATGTCGAGAGCGCCAAGCAGGCCGCCCGGGAGATCATGGAGGACGGTGCAGGTGCCGCCGGGGAGGCCGCCGTCACCGACGGTGCGGTTGAGGTGCGCACCGGGGGCGGTGACTGGCTGGGTCAGGACGTCGACACCCTCGACGGTGCGGTCAGCGCGCTGCTGGAGCAGCTCGACCCTCGCAGCGGCTACCTCGCCGTCATGGTCTACCTCGACCGGGTCGAGCACGCCGACCTCGCCGACGTGCAGGCCGGCCTGGTCGAGCGCACCGGGCGACCGGTGACCTTCGGCTGGGGGCCCCGCTTCCTGCACTCCACCGGTCAGTACCACAAGGGTGGCCCGGCCCAGGGTGTCTACCTCCAGGTGACGGGTGCTCCCGCCCAGGACCTGCCGGTCCCGGGCAAGGACTTCACCTTCGGTGAGTTCATCGCCGCCCAGGCCGCCGGCGACGCCGCGGTGCTGTCCGACCACGGACGCCCGATCCTGCGGCTGCACCTGACCGACCAGGAGCAGGGGCTGGCTCAGCTCCGCTCCGTGCTCGCCCGGTGAGCGGCTCCTCCCCCGCCCCCGTCACCGCTGACACCAACCCGCTGCGCGACCCGGACGACAAGCGGCTCCCCCGCATCGCCGGGCCGTGCAGCATGGTGATGTTCGGGGTGACCGGCGACCTTGCGCGCAAGAAGCTCATGCCGGCCATCTACGACCTGGCCAACCGAGGACTGCTCCCGCCGGGCTTCTCTCTCGTCGGCTTCGCCCGCCGCGACTGGGCGGACCAGGACTTCGCGAAGGTCGTCCACGACTCGGTACGCCGGTATGCCCGTACCGAGTTCCGCGAGGAGGTGTGGCGCTCACTGGCCGAGGGCTTCCGATTCGTGCCCGGCGCCTTCGACGACGCGGATGCCTTCGAGCTCCTCGCAAGGACCGTGCGGGAGCTCGACGACGCGCGCGGCACCGGTGGCAACCACGCCTTCTACCTCTCCATCCCCCCGGACTGGTTCGCTGCGGTCTGCACCCAGCTGCAGGAGTCCGGGCTGTCCGACCCCAGCCCCGGCACCTGGCGGCGGGTCGTCATCGAGAAACCCTTCGGGCACGACCTTCAGAGCGCACAGGAGCTCAACGAGATCGTCGAGGGCGTCTTCCCGCCCGACTCGGTCTTCCGGATCGACCACTACCTCGGCAAGGAGACGGTCCAGAACATCCTGGCGCTGCGCTTCGCCAACCAGCTCTTCGAGCCGGTCTGGAACGCCAACTACGTCGACCACGTGCAGATCACCATGCCGAGGACATCGGCATCGGCGGTCGTGCCGGCTACTACGACGAGGTCGGAGCGGCTCGCGACGTCATTCAGAACCACCTCCTGCAGCTCCTCGCCCTCACGGCGATGGAGGAGCCGGTCGCCTTCACCGCGGACGCCGTCCGTGCGGAGAAGGAGAAGGTCCTGGCCGCGGTGAGCCTCCCCGAGGACCTCGACGCGGCGACCGCCCGCGGACGCTACGGCGCCGGGTGGCAGGGTACCGAGAAGGTGCAGGGCTACCTCGACGAGGACGGCGTCAAGGAGGACAACCACACCGAGACGTATGCCGCTCTCAAGGTGGACGTGCGCACCCGCCGCTGGGCGGGGGTGCCGTTCTACCTGCGCACCGGCAAGCGGCTCGGCAAGCGGGTGACCGAGATCGCGGTCGTCTTCCGGCGGGCGCCGCACCTTCCCTTCAGCTCCACCGCCACCGAGGAGCTGGGCGCCAACGCCATCGTCATCCGGGTCCAGCCGGACGAGGGGATGACGATGCGCTTCGGGTCCAAGGTGCCGGGCAGCCAGATGGAGGTCCGCGACGTGTCGATGGACTTCGGCTACGGCTCCTCGTTCACCGAGTCCAGCCCGGAGGCCTACGAGCGGCTCATCCTCGACGTGCTCCTGGGTGAGCCGCCGCTCTTCCCCCGGCACGAGGAGGTCGAGCAGTCCTGGCGCATCCTCGACCCCGTCATCGACCACTGGGCCGCGAGGGACGAGGCACCGGAGGACTATCCCGCCGGGACCTGGGGCCCGGCAGGTTCGGACGAGATGATGCGCCGCGACGGCCGCGAGTGGAGGCTCCCATGATCCTGGACCTGCCCAGCTCCAGCGCGGCGGACGTCGCCAAGAACCTCGTCCGGCTGCGCAACCAGGTCGGGGCCATGGCGATGGGCCGGGTGCTGACCCTGCTGGTCGTCGTCGACGAGGAGCTCGCGGAGGAGGCCGTGGACGTCGCGAGCGAGGCCACCCGGCAGCACCCGGCCCGCATCCTCGTGGTCGTGAGCGCCAACGCGCGCGGCCGCGGGCGGCTGGACGCCCAGATCCGGGTCGGCGGCGACGCCGGTGCCTCCGAGATCGTGGTGCTCCGTCTCTACGGCGACCTGACCCGCCACGGCAGCTCGGTGGTCACACCGCTGCTGCTCCCCGACTCCCCCGTCGTGGCGTGGTGGCCCGGGGACGCCCCGGCCGACGTGGCCGGCGACCCGCTGGGGCAGATGGCGCACCGCCGCATCACCGACGCGGCGGCTGCCGGGTCGGCCACCGGCACCCAGCTGCGGCGCCGGACCAAGCACTACCGACCCGGTGACACCGACCTCACCTGGACGAGGATCACCCGGTGGCGGGCCCTGCTCGCGGCCTCCCTGGAGAGCGAGCCGTTCGAGCCGGTGCAGCGCGCCGTGGTGGCAGGCGAGCCCGACTGCCCGAGCTGTGACCTGCTGGCCGGGTGGCTCGCGTCGTCGCTGCGCTGCTCGGTCGAACGGGTCCGCACCCCCGTCGGGTCGGGCGTGCAGAGCGTCCGGCTGGAGCGCACCGCCGGGCCGGTGGACCTCGTGCGGCTGGACGACTCGGGCGACACGGCCACCTTGTCGATGGTCGGGAGCCAGCCACGCCTCGTGGCCCTGCACACGCCCAGCGTGCCGGGAGCGCTCACGGCCGAGCTGCGGCGGCTGGACGCCGACGAGGTGTATGCCCGTTCCCTGTGCGACGGTCTGCCGCGGGTCCGGCGGGGCGGAACCCGCTCGGCGGCTGCCCGGGCGGGCGACTCCCCCGCTGGTCCTGCGCGGGTCGACCGCAGCGGGTCGGCGCGGCTGGGCAGCCGGTCGCTGCAGAAGGCTGATGAGCCGGCGGACGGCGCGGACTCGGCCGCCGTGGAGGAGGCCGTCCAGGAGGGGCTGGCCGAGACCGAGGAGACCGGCTCGGGCTGAGGCCGAGGTGCGGGTCGGTGGCGGCTCAGCGGCCGCCGCCCACCCCGCGCTCCCGCATGCGGGTGAGGGCCTCGTCGAGCAGCGCCGCGCCGTCGGAGTCGCTGCGGCGCTCCTTCACGTAGGCCATGTGGGTCTTGTAGGGCTCGATCCGTGGCGCCTCGGGCGGGGTGGCTCGGTCCTGGCCGGCAGGAAGCCCGCACCGGGGGCAGTCCCACACGTCCGGCACCTCCACCTCCCCGTCCTGCGCGAAGCTCGGCCGGGTCTCGTGGCCGTTGGCGCACCAGAAGCTGACCCTGACCCGTGGCGCGGCGTCCCCGCGCTCGCTCTCCCCCATGGGGCCGGACCCCACGCGCGAGCCGCGGATGGCGTTCGTGTTGACCATGGCTGCCTCGTCCTTCAGAGCCGACCGGGTGCGGACGAGCACCACCCTACCCCCGACGCGCGACCTTCCTCCCCCGCAGGGGGGAGCTCAGCTGAACCGGACGAGCACGCCGAGGCCGACGATGACCGACACCCACACCAGGGCCATCGCCACGGTGATGCGGTTCAGGTTGCGCTCGGCGACCGAGCTCCCGCCCAGGCTGCTGCTCATGCCACCGCCGAACATGTCGGACATGCCACCACCGCGGCCCTTGTGCATGAGGATGAGCAGCACCAGGAAGCAGCTGGTGACCACCAGCAGGGCGTCCAGGAACCAGCGGACGAACTCCACGTGGGCACACCTTGTCGTCGAACGGTCGGAAGTCTGGTGCTCCGCGAGACGGCTCGCGGAGCACCAGACAGCCTAACCGACGCAGCGGTGCCCCGCCGACACTCGGATGCCGCTCAGCCGCCCGCGCCGGCGTGCTGCTGGTAGCGGCAGATGGACGCGAAGTCGTCCACCGACAGCGACGCACCGCCCACGAGGGCGCCGTCGATGTCGGGGCGCGCCATGATCTCGGCGACGTTGCCCGGCTTGACCGATCCGCCGTAGAGCACCCGCACACCGTCGGCCACCGACCGGCCGACCAGCTCGGCCACGGTCTCCCGGACCGCCGCGCAGACCTCCTGCGCGTCGTCCGGGGTGGCCACCTCACCGGTGCCGATGGCCCACACCGGCTCGTAGGCCACGACCGTGCGGGAGACCTGCTCGGCGTCGAGGTCGGCGAGGGCGGCCCGCAGCTGACCCACCACGTGCTCGACATGGGTGCCGGCCTGCCGCACCTCCAGCGCCTCGCCGACGCACAGGATCGGCGTCAGACCGTGGCGCAGGGCGGCCCGCACCTTGGACCCGACGAGCTCGTCGGACTCGGCGTGGCCCTCGCGCCGCTCGCTGTGCCCCACGACGACGTAGGTGCAGCCCAGCTTGGCGAGGAAGGCGCCGGAGATGTCCCCGGTGTACGCGCCCTCGTCGTGCGGGCTCAGGTCCTGGCCGCCGTAGCCCAGCGCGAGCTGGTCCCCCTGTACCAGGGTCTGCACCGAGCGCAGGTCGGTGAACGGCGGGAGCACCACGACCTCGACGGCGGCGTGGTCGTGCCGGCCGTCGCGCAGGGTCCAGTCCAGCTTCTGCACGTGGTGGGTGGCCTGGAGGTGGTCCAGGTTCATCTTCCAGTTGCCCGCCATCAGCGGGGTGCGTGCGCTCATCTCAGTCCTCCAGCACCGACAGTCCGGGAAGGTCCTTGCCCTCGAGGTACTCCAGGCTCGCCCCACCGCCGGTGGAGATGTGTCCGAAGTCGTCCTCGGTGTGCCCGAAGTCCCGGACGGCGGCGGCGGAGTCCCCTCCGCCGACCACCGTCAGGGCACCGGCGGAGGTCCGGTCGACCAGGGCCTGCGCCACCGCCTTCGTGCCCGAGGCGAAGGGCGCCATCTCGAAGGCGCCCATCGGGCCGTTCCAGAAGATGGTCTGCGCGTCGGCCAGCCGGCCCACGAAGAGCTCCTCGGAGTCCGGGCCGATGTCCAGCCCCATCCGGTCGGCCGGCATCGCGTCCGCCGGCACCACCTCGTGGGCGGCGTCGGCCGAGAAGCTGTCGGCGACGACCACGTCGGTCGGCAGGACGATCTCGACGCCCCGCTCGGCCGCGGTCTCCAGGTAGCCCTTGACCGTCTCGACCTGGTCCTCCTCCAGCAGGCTGGTCCCGACCTCGTGCCCCTGGGCCTTGAGGAAGGTGAAGACCATGCCGCCACCGATGAGCAGCCGGTCAGCGACCGCGATGAGCGACTCGATGACGCCGAGCTTGTCGCTGACCTTGGCGCCGCCGAGGATCACCGCATACGGGCGGCGCGGGTCCTCACGGAGGGTGCGCATGACCTCGACCTCGGAGACGACGAGCCCGCCGGCGGCGTGTGGCAGCAGCCGCGGCACGTCGTAGACCGAGGCCTGGGCCCGGTGGACCACGCCGAAGCCGTCCGACACGAAGCCGTCGGCCAGGCCGGCCAGCGCCTGGGCGAAGTCGGCCCGTTCCTCGTCCGTCTTGGCGGTCTCACCGGGGTTGAACCGGAGGTTCTCCAGGACCAGGACGTCGCCGTCCCCCAGGGCCTCCACTGCGGCGGTGGCGCGGTCCCCGACCGTCTCCTCGACGAAGGACACGGTGATGTCGTCGTCGAGGAGCTCGTCGAGGCGGGTCGCCACCGGGGCCAGGGAGTACTTCGCCTCGGGCGCACCCTTGGGGCGGCCGAGGTGGGCGCAGACCACGACCCGGGCGCCCTCGCGGGCCAGCCGCTCGATCGTGGGCACCGAGGCGCGCACCCGCCCGTCGTCGGTGATCTCCTGACCGTCGAGCGGCACGTTGAGGTCGCTGCGCACCAGCACGGTGCGACCCGCCAGCCCGCCGAGGTCGTCGCTGAGCTGATCGATCGTGCGCATCAGAGCGAGCTGCCCACCAGCGCAACGAGGTCCACGAGGCGGTTGGAGTAGCCCCACTCGTTGTCGTACCACCCGACGACCTTGACCTGGTCCCCGATGACCTTGGTCAGGCCGGAGTCGAAGATGCAGGACGCGGGATCGGTCTCGATGTCCTTGGAGACGATCGGGTCCTCGGTGTAGGTGAGGATGCCCTTGAGCTCGCCGTCGGCCGCCTTCTTCAGCGCGGCGTTGACCTCCTCGACCGTGACCTCGCGGGAGGCCTGGAAGGTGAGGTCGGTGGCCGAGCCGGTCGGGACCGGGACGCGCAGGGCATACCCGTCGAACTTGCCCTTGAGCTCGGGCAGGACGAGCGCGACCGCCTGGGCGGCACCGGTCTTGGTCGGGACGATGTTGAGCGCGGCGGCCCGGGCGCGGCGCAGGTCCTTGTGCGGCCCGTCCTGCAGGTTCTGGTCCGCGGTGTAAGCGTGGATGGTGGTCATCAGGCCCTTGACGATGCCGAACTCGTCGTTGAGCACCTTGGCCATCGGCGCGAGGCAGTTCGTGGTGCAGGAGGCGTTGGAGATGATGTCGTGGCTCGCGGGGTCGTAGTCCTTCTCGTTGACGCCCATCACGATGGTGATGTCCTCGTTCTTGGCGGGCGCGGAGATGATGACCTTCTTGGCGCCGGCGTCCAGGTGCGCCTTGGCCGTGGTGGCGTCGGTGAAGATGCCGGTGGACTCGACCACGACGTCGGCGCCCAGGTCGCCCCAGGGCAGGGCGGCCGGGTCCTTCTCCGCGAAGGCCTTGAACGCCTTGCCGTCGACGCTGATCTCGTCCTCGGAGCTGGTCACCTCGACGTCCAGGCGGCCCAGGATGGAGTCGTACTTGAGTAGGTGGGCCAGGGTCGCGTTGTCGGTCAGGTCGTTGACGCCGACGATCTCGACGTCCGCCCTGGAGGCCAGCACGGCCCGCATGAAGTTGCGGCCGATGCGTCCGAAGCCGTTGATTCCTACGCGAACGGTCATGGAAACCCTTCCTCGATGCTGGTGGTTCGCGGCCCGCCGGGTGCGCGCCGCACGTGTCAGACGCCGTCGTCCTACCCCCAACCTAGCGGGCAGAGCAGGCCCGCACCACATCGGTATGACGTAGCGTCAGTCCTCGAGCATGTCCGGGGTGATGTTGGCCTCGGTCCCCTCGATCCCGAGCTCCTCGGCGCGCTTGTCGGCCATCGCCAGCAGCCGGCGGATCCGGCCTGCGACGGCGTCCTTGGTCATCGGCGGGTCCGCCAGCTGTCCGAGCTCCTCGAGGCTGGCCTGCTTGTGCTCCAGCCGCAGGGTGCCGGCGACCCGGAGGTGCTCGGGGACGTCGTCGCCGAGGATCTCCATCGCCCGCTCCACCCGCGCGCCGGCGGCCACGGCGGCCCGCGCCGAGCGGCGCAGGTTGGCGTCGTCGAAGTTGGCGAGCCGGTTCGCCGTGGCCCGCACCTCGCGCCGCATCCGCCGCTCCTCCCAGGCCAGGACGGCGTCGTGGGCCCCCAGCCGGGTCAGCATCGCCCCGATGGCGTCGCCGTCCCGGATCACCACGCGGTCCACGCCGCGCACCTCGCGGGCCTTGGCCTGGATGCCGAGCCGACGGGCGGCGCCGACCAGCGCCAGGGCCGCCTCCGGCCCCGGGCAGGTCACCTCGAGCGCCGAGGACCGTCCGGGCTCGGTGATCGACCCGTGCGCGATGAAGGCTCCGCGCCACGCGGCCTCCGAGTCGCAGACCGCGGCGCCCACCACGCGTGGCGGCAGCCCGCGGACGGGCCGGCCGCGGTGGTCGATGAGACCGGTCTGGCGGGCGAGGGACTCGCCGTCGGAGGTCGCGCGGACGACGTAGCGCGTCTGCTTGCGCAGGCCCCCGGGGCTCATGACCATCAGCTCGCTGCTGGAGCCGTAGACCTCGGCCATGAAGGTGCGCAGCCGACGGGCGCTCTGCGCGGTGTCCAGCTCCGCCTCGATGACGATGCGACCACCGACGATGTGCAGGCCACCGGCGAAGCGGAGCATGGTCGAGACCTCCGCCTTGCGGCAGCAGGTCCTGCTGACGGGGAGTCTGCTGAGCTCGTCCTTGACCTTCGCGGTCATCGCCACGGCAGTCATCCTCCTGGGTCGGGCAGTGGTGCTCCCCGGGGTCCAATCCCCCGAGGACCCCGGAAGGCTACCTTCTGGTAGCGGTGCGGCGCTCACAGCCCCTGCTCCGCCATGACGTCCCGGTAGGCCGCCGCGAGACGCAGGGTGTCGTGCACGCCCGGGCGGTTCGGCTTGCCGACCGTCGTGAGGACCAGGCTCGCGCCCAGGCCCTCCACCGCGGCCTCCAGCGCTGCTCCCTCGGCCTCGGTGCGGGCGACCTGCGGGTCGGCGATGACGTGGTCGAAGCTCAGGTCCGGCGCGTGCGCCGCGACCGCCGCGACGTGCTCGGCGAGGGTGTAGCCGCTGGCCTCGTCGTCGCTGAGGCTGACGTTGAGCGTGAGGATCCGGCGCGCGGGGGTCTCGCACAGCGCCTGCCGCAGCTCGGGGACGAGCAGGTGCGGCATGACGGAGGTGAACCAGGAGCCCGGCCCGAGGACGACGAGGTCGGCCAGCTTGATCGACTCCAGCGCCTCGGGGCAGGCGCGTGGCGCCTCCGGGATGAGCCGGATGGACCGGACCGTGCCGGGGTGCCGCGCCACCGTGGACTGGCCGCGAACGGTGCTGATGCCGCCCTCGCCGGTCGGTCCCGCGTCCTGCATCTCCGCCTCGATCTCCAGCGGCTCCAGCGCCATCGGCAGGACCCGCCCGCGGGTGTTGAGCAGCCGCCCCACGAGGTCGAGACCCCGCACCTGCTCCTGGGGCCGGAGGTCCCACAGCGCCATGATGAGCAGGTTGCCCAGGGCGTGACCGGACAGCTCCCCCTCGCCGCGGAAGCGGTGCTGCAGCACGGCCGACCACTGGTGACCCCACGCGGTGTCCTCGCAGAGCGCGGCCAGGGCCATGCGCAGGTCACCCGGCGGCAGGATGTCGAACTCCTGACGCAGCCTGCCGCTGGAGCCCCCGTCGTCGGCGACCGTGACGACCGCGGTGATCGCCTCGGTCAGGTGACGCAGCGCCTGCAACGAGGCGGCCAGCCCGTGCCCGCCGCCCAGCGCCACCACCCGGCGGCCGCTCACTCACGCCCCAGGTCGCGGTGGAAGGTCGAGATCTGCACGTCCTGCTCCTGCAGGTCGGCCAGCCGACGGGTCAGCTCCTCCGCGGTCGCCACCGAACGGTGCTTGCCGCCGGTGCAGCCCACGGCCACCGTGACGTAGCGGCGTCCCTCGGCGAGATAGCCCTGCACGGCGGTGCGCAGCAGGTGCTCCGCGTGCCGGATGTACTCCTGCGCCAGGTCCTGCCCGAGGACGAAGTCGCGCACCGGGGCGTCCCTGCCCGTGTGCGGGCGCAGCTCGGGGTTCCAGTACGGGTTGGGCAGGAACCGCAGGTCGAGGACGACGTCGGCGTCCAGGGGGATGCCGTACTTGAAGCCGAAGGCCATGATCGCCAGCCGCAGCCGCACGTCGGCGTCCCCGCCGAGCAGCGCGTCGATCTTGGCCGCCAGCTCGTGCACGTTGTAGTTGGAGGTGTCGAGGACGAGGTCCGCGTCCGACCGGATGTCGCCGAGCATGCGCCGCTCCCGGCGGATGCCGTCGAGGAGCAGCCCCTCCCCCTGCAGCGGGTGCGGGCGACGGACGGCCTCGAAGCGCCGCACCAGGGTCTCGTCGGAGGAGTCCACGAAGACCACCCGGGGGCGCCAGCCGCGCTCGCCGAGCGTCTGCAGCGCCCCGGCGAGCTCGTTGGTGAAGTCCCGGCTGCGCACGTCCGCGACGACGGCGACGCGTTGCCGCTGCGGGTCGTCGGCGGTGAGGTCCATCAACCGCACGATCATCGCCGGCGGCAGGTTGTCCACGACGTACCAGCCGCGGTCCTCCAGCACGTCACCGGCCGTCGTCCGACCCGCACCCGACATCCCGGTGAGGATGACGACGTCCGAGCGCCCGACCGCTCCGGGCGGGACCGGTGGCTGCTCCCCCAGGTCGATGCGCCGTCCGGTCACGTCCGTCCTCCCGTCCGTCATCTCCCGCTCCGTCCCGTTCGGCCGTCCGGGGCTCATTCCAGGACCTCTCCGGTGCTCAGGTTAACGGCCGGGGCGACACTCTCGCCCGCGAGCCGCTCGTGGACCACCGCCGCCAGGGACGGACCGACCCCGGGGACCTCCTGCAGCTGCTCGACGCTGGCCGCGCGGACCGCCTTCACCGAGCCGAGGTGACGCAGCAGCGCCTGCTGCCGGGCGGGGCCGAGCCCGGGTATGCCGTCGAGCGCGCTGCTGGTCATGCTGCGGGAGCGGCGTTGCCGGTGGAAGGTGTTGGCGAAGCGGTGCGCCTCGTCCCGCACCCGTTGCAGCAGGTAGAGGGCCTCGCTCGTCCGGGGCAGGACGACCGGGAACTCCTGATCAGCGCTCCAGACCTCCTCGAGCCGCTTGGCGAGCCCCACGACGTTGACGTCCGTGACACCGACCGCGCTCAGCGCCTCCTGCGCGGCCCGGACCTGGGGCAGACCACCGTCGACGACCACGAGGTTGGGAGGGTAGGCGAACTTGGCGGGGCGGCCGTCGTCGTCGCGCGGGGGGCGGCGCCTGCGACAGGTGCCGGAAGCGTCGGGTCAGCACCTCGTGCATCGCCGCCGTGTCGTCCCCGGTGCCCTCGCGCACGATGAAGCGGCGGTACTCGCCCTTGCGCGGCAGGCCGTCCTCGAAGACGACCATCGACCCGACGACGTCGCTGCCCTGGACGTGGCTGATGTCGAAGGACTCGATCCGCAGCGGGGCGTCGTCCAGCTCGAGGACCTCCTGCAGCTCCTGCAGTGCCTGCGAGCGCAGCGTCAGGTCGCCGGACCGGGCCACCTTGTGCCGGGCCAGCGCCTGCTGGGCGTTGCGCCCCACGGTCTCCATGAGGGTGCGCTTGTCGCCGCGGCGCGGCACCCGGACCGAGACGCGTGCGCCCCGCAGCCCGCCGAGCCAGGCGGCGACGTCCTCGACGCCCGACGGCAGCACGGGCACGAGGACCTCGCGGGGCACCTCGTCGCCGCGCTCGCCGCCGTAGACCTGCTGCAGCAGGTGCTCGACGATGTCCGGGAGGTCCTCGGCCCCCTTCTCGCTGACCCAGCCACGCTGCCCGCGGATCCGGCCACCCCGCACATGGAAGACCTGCACCGCGACCTCCAGCTCGTCGTCGGCAAGGGCATACACGTCTGCATCGGTGGCGTCCGGCAGCACGACCGCGGACCGCTCGAGCGCCCGGCGCAGGGCCCCGACGTCGTCCCGCAGCCGGGCGGCGGTCTCGAAGTCCAGCTCGGCCGAGGCCCGGCGCATCCGCTCCTCCAGGTCCTTGACGAAGCGAGCGCTGTCACCGGCCATGAAGGCGCTGAAGTCCTCGGCGATCTGCCGGTGCTCCTCGGCGTCGACCCGGCCGACGCACGGCGCCGAGCACTTGTCGATGTAGCCGAGCAGGCACGGGCGGCCGACCTGACCGGCCCGCCGGAAGACGCCGGCCGAGCAGGTGCGGACCGGGAAGACGCGGAGCAGGGTGTCCAGCGTCTCGCGGATGGCCCAGGCGTGCGTGTAGGGGCCGAAGTAGCGGGTCCCGGGTCGCTTGGTGCCGCGCATGACCTGGGCCCGGGGGAACTCCTCGCCCAGGGTGACGGCGAGGTAGGGGTAGGACTTGTCGTCGCGGTACTTGACGTTGAAGCGCGGGTCGAACTCCTTGATCCAGGAGTACTCGAGCTGGAGCGCCTCGACCTCGTTGCGCACGACGGTCCAGTCCACGCGGGCACCGGTCGTCACCATCTGCCGGGTCCGGGGGTGCAGCGCGGACAGGTCCTGGAAGTAGGACGTGAGCCGGGACCGCAGCGAGCGCGCCTTGCCCACGTAGATCACGCGGTCGTGCTGGTCCCGGAAGCGGTACACCCCGGGGTCGGTGGGGATCTCGCCGGGTCGGGGACGGTAGGACTGCGGGTCAGCCACGGATCCCGACAGCCCTCGGGAGTCGTCGTCTCACGCGGTGGACCTCCGGTCGAGCCCGAGCACGGGCGCGAGGAACCGGCCCGTATGGCTCGCCTCCACCTGGGCGACCTGCTCGGGGGTGCCCGCCGCCACCACCGTGCCCCCGCCCCGGCCGCCCTCCGGGCCCAGGTCGAGCACCCAGTCGGCGGACTTGATGACATCGAGGTTGTGCTCGATGACCAGCACCGTGTTGCCCTTGTCCACCAGCCCCTGGAGCACCCCCAGCAGACGCCGGATATCCTCGAAGTGCAGCCCGGTGGTCGGCTCGTCCAGGACGTAGATGGTGCGGCCGGTGGAACGCTTCTGCAGCTCGGCCGCCAGCTTGACGCGCTGCGCCTCACCCCCCGACAACGTCGTGGCGGGCTGCCCCAGACGCACGTAGCCCAGGCCGACCTGGACCAGGGTGGTCAGGTGCCGGGCGATGACCGGCACCGCGGAGAAGAACTCCGCCGCCTCCTCGATGGGCATGTCGAGCACGTCGGCGATGGTGCGCCCCTTGAAGTGCACCTCCAGCGTCTCCCGGTTGTAGCGCCGGCCGTGGCAGACCTCGCAGGGGACGTAGACGTCGGGCAGGAAGTTCATCTCGATCTTCAGCGTGCCGTCGCCCGAGCAGGCCTCGCAGCGGCCGCCCTTGACGTTGAAGGAGAAGCGTCCCGGTTGGTAGCCGCGCACCTTCGCCTCCGTGGTGGTGGCGAAGAGCCTGCGGATGTGGTCGAACAGGCCGGTGTAGGTCGCCGGGTTGCTGCGCGGGGTCCGACCGATGGGGCTCTGGTCGACGTGCACGACCTTGTCCAGCTGGTCCAGGCCCTCCACCTTGCGGTGCCGGCCGGGCACGTGCCGCGCGCCGTTGAGCTGGTTCGCCATGACGCGGTAGAGGATGTCGTTGACCAGCGTGGACTTGCCGGACCCGCTGACCCCGGTCACCGCGACGAGGTTGCCGAGAGGGAAGGCCACGTCGACCTGCTGCAGGTTGTGCTCGCGGGCGCCGCGGACCGTGACCGCGCGGCCGTCCTGCGGCCGACGCTCAGACGGCGTCTCGATGGCCTTGCGCCCGGAGAGGTACTGCCCGGTCAGCGAGGTGCGGTGGCTGAGCAGGTCCGCCACGCTGCCGCTGTGCACCACGTGCCCGCCGTGCTCGCCGGCGCCGGGACCGATGTCGACGACCCAGTCGGCGGTGGCGATGGTGTCCTCGTCGTGCTCGACGACGATGAGCGTGTTGCCCAGGTCCCGCAGCCGGGTGAGGGTCTCGATGAGACGCCGGTTGTCCCGCTGGTGCAGGCCGATGCTGGGCTCGTCGAGGACGTAGAGCACGCCGACCAGCCCGGAGCCGATCTGGGTCGCGAGGCGGATCCGCTGCGCCTCACCCCCGGAGAGGGTACCCGCCGGGCGGTCCAGGGAGAGGTAGTCGAGCCCGACGTCGAGCAGGAAGCCGAGCCGGGCGTCGATCTCCCGGCTCACCTGACCGGCGATCGCGGCCTCGCGCTCGGTGTAGTCGACCGAGGCGAGGAACTCGGCGCACTGGTCGATCGGCAGCGCGCACACCTCGGCGATGCTGCGGCCGCCGACCAGGACGGCCAGGATCTCCGGCTTGAGCCGGGCCCCCTTGCAGGCCGGGCAGGGGACCTCGCGCATGAAGCCCTCGTAGCGCTCACGGCTGCTCTCGGACTCGGTCTCGGCGTGCTTGCGCTTGACGTAGGGCAGGACCCCCTCGAAGCCGGTGGAGTAGCTGCGCTCCCGGCCGAAGCGGTTCTTGTAGCGGACGTGCACCTTGTGCTTGTAGCCCTCCAGGATGGCGTCGCGCGCGCGTCCGGGCAGCTGCTTCCACGGCACGTCCAGCCGGAAACCGAGGTCGTCGGACAGCCCGCCGAGCACCCGCAGGAAGTAGTCGCTCAGCCCGGAGGCGGTCGACCAGGGCACCAGGGCGCCGCCCAGGATGCTGAGGTCCTCGCGGACCACGAGCTCGGGGTCCACCTCGAGCTCGACCCCGATGCCGGTGCACTCCGAGCACGCGCCGAACGGGCTGTTGAAGGAGAACGAGCGCGGCTCGACCTCGTCGATCGACAGCGGGTGGTCGTTGGGGCACGCCATCCGTTCGGAGAAGCGCCGCTCCCGCGGCAGCGGCTCACCGGACTCGTCCACCGGGGCCTCGCGACCGCCCGCCGCGGCCTCCCCCGCGGTGGCCGGCGCGTCGACGAACTCGGCCACCATGATCCCGCCCGCCAGCGAGAGGGCGGTCTCCACCGAGTCGGTGAGACGCCGGGCGTAGGCGCGGTCCACGGTCGGTGCGTCCGAGCCGTCCTCGCCCTCCCCCACCTTGCTCACGAGCCGGTCCACGACGACCTCGATGCTGTGCTTCTTCTGCTTCTCCAGAGTGGGAGGGTCGCTGAGCGAGACGAGCTCGCCGTCCACCCGTGCGCGGGCGAAGCCCTTGGCCTGGAGCTCGGCGAAGAGGTCGACGAACTCACCCTTGCGGCCGCGGACGACCGGGGCCAGCAGTTGGTAGCGCACGCCCGGCGGCAGCTGGAGCAGCCGGTCGACCACCTGCTGCGGCGTCTGTCGCTCGACCGGCTCGCCGCACACCGGGCAGTGCGGTCGCCCCACCCGGGCATACAGCAGCCGCAGGTAGTCGTAGACCTCCGTGATGGTGCCCACGGTGGACCGCGGGTTGCGGTTGGTCGACTTCTGGTCGATCGACACCGCCGGTGACAGCCCTTCGATGAAGTCCACGTCCGGCTTGTCCATCTGGCCGAGGAACATCCGGGCGTAGGCCGAGAGCGACTCCACGTAGCGCCGCTGACCCTCGGCGAAGATGGTGTCGAAGGCCAACGAGGACTTGCCCGATCCGGACAGGCCGGTGAAGACCACGAGCGCGTCCCGGGGGATGTCCACCGAGACGTCGCGGAGGTTGTGCTCGCGTGCACCCTGGACCACGAGACGGTCGTGCCGGGCGCGTGACACTGCGGACGTAGGAGGCGAAGATGGCACGACCCCACTGTAGGCCGCGCCACTGACACACCCGGTCGCGCACGGCTTTTCCGCGGGGGCAACTGCATAGGTATGCTGGACCCTGCATGATTTTGTCGCAGGGCCAGCGATGTCCCGTCCACACGCACCTCAGGTCGCTGCCTCCCCTCGGCACGGCCCCGTCCCGAAACCGGTGATCCCATGACAGAGACGATCGTCCCGACCGCCGCTGCCCTGCGTCCCGTGCCCGGCGCCGCCCCCGAAGGGCTCTACGACGGGGCCCACGAGCACGACAGCTGCGGCGTCGCCTTCGTGGCCCGGCTGGACGGCTCCGCCCGGCACGACATCGTGGCCCAGGCCCTCACCGCGCTGCACAACCTCGACCACCGCGGCGCGGTCGGGAGCGAGGAGAACACCGGTGACGGCGCGGGCATCCTCACGCAGGTGCCGGACGCCTTCCTCCGGGAGGTGCTGCCGTTCGACCTCCCGGAGCGCGGCCGCTATGCCGTCGGCATCGTCTTCCTCCCCGGGGACGGCCAGGCCGACGAGGTCGCGGCGCAGGTCGAGGAGATCGTCCGGGCCTCCGGGCTGAGCGTGCTCGGCTGGCGGGAGGTGCCGGTGGACGCCGGCATGATCGGCCCGACGGCACTGTCCGTCATGCCGGTGATGCGCCAGCTCGTCGTCGCGGCAGGTCAGGAGAGCCCGGACGAGTCCGGGCTCGAGCTGGAGCGTCGGGTCTGGCTGGCCCGCAAGCGGATCGAACGGCGCACGGTCGCCTACCCGGTGTCGCTGTCCACCCGCACCATCACCTACAAGGGCATGCTGACGACCGACCAGCTGCCGGCCTACTTTCCCGACCTCACCGACGAGCGCTACACCAGCGCGCTCGCCGTGGTGCACTCCCGCTTCTCCACCAACACCTTCCCGTCCTGGCCGCTGGCCACCCCTACCGCGTCATCGCGCACAACGGCGAGATCAACACGGTGAAGGGCAACCGCAACTGGATGCGGGCCCGCCAGTCCGAGCTGCGCAGCGACCTCTTCCCGGGCGACCTCGCCGACGCGCTGCCCATCTGCACCCCCGACGCCAGCGACTCCGCCACCTTCGACGAGGTGCTGGAGCTGCTCAGCCTCGGCGGCCGGTCCCTCCCCCACGCCGTGCTCATGATGATCCCGGAGTCGTGGGAGAACGACGAGACGATGGACCCCGACGTCCGCGCCTTCTACGAGTACCACTCGATGCTCATGGAGCCGTGGGACGGGCCGGCCAACCTCGTGTTCACCGACGGCACGCAGGTGGGTGCGGTCCTGGACCGCAACGGCCTGCGGCCCTCCCGGTACTGGGTCACCGACGACGGCCTGGTGGTGCTGGGGTCGGAGTCGGGCCTGCTCCCCATCCCGCCGGAGAAGGTCGTGCGCAAGGGCCGGGTCGCCCCCGGCCGGATGTTCCTCGTCGACCTCGAGGCCGGCCAGATCCTGGACGACACGCAGGTCAAGAAGGACCTCGCCGCGGCGCAGCCCTACCGCGCGTGGCTGGACCAGCAGCTGGTCCACATGGACTCGCTGCCGACCCAGGTCCACGTGAGGCACACGCACGCGTCCGTGACGCGCCGGCAGCAGATCTTCGGCTACACCGAGGAGGAGCTGCGGATCATCCTCGCCCCCATGGCCCAGGCCGGGGCCGAGCCGCTGGGCGCCATGGGCACGGACACCCCGATCGCGGCGCTGTCCGACCGTCCGCGGCTGCTCTTCGACTACTTCGTCGAGGCCTTCGCGCAGGTGACCAACCCGCCGCTCGACGCGATCCGGGAGGAGATCGTGACCTCGCTGGGCAGCTCCAGCGGGCCCGAACCCAACCTGCTCTCGGAGACCCCGGAGCACGCCAAGCAGGTCGTCCTGCCCTTCCCCGTGATCGACAACGACCAGCTCGCGAAGCTGCGCCGCATCAACGTCGAGGGTGAGCACCCCGAGTTCGCCGCCGTGGTCGTCCGCGGCCTCTACCGGGTCGACGGCGGCGCCCAGGCCCTGGAGCAGCGGCTCGAGGAGATCTGCGCCGAGGTGGACGAGGCCATCGCCGCCGGAGCCTTCTTCGTGGTGCTCTCCGACCGCCACGCCGACCGCGAGCGCGCCCCCATCCCCTCCCTGCTGCTCACCAGCGCGGTCCACCACCACCTCGTGCGCAACAACACCCGCACCCGGGTCGGGCTCCTGGTCGAGGCCGGCGACGTCCGCGAGGTCCACCACGTGGCGCTGCTCGTGGCCTACGGGGCTGCCGCCGTCAACCCGTACCTCGCCATGGAGACGGTCGAGAACCTCTGCTCCGCGGGTCAGGTGCTGGACGGGCTCGACCCCGACGTCGCCATCAGCCACCTCATCAAGGCGCTCGGCAAGGGCGTGCTCAAGGTGATGTCGAAGATGGGCATCTCCACCATCGCCTCCTACCGCGGGGCGCAGACGTTCGAGGCCGTGGGCCTGTCCCGCGACGTCGTCGAGCGGTGGTTCACCGGGACCACGAGCCAGATCGACGGGGTCGGGCTGGACGTCATCGCCGAGGAGGTCCGCCGGCGCCACGCGGTCGCCTACCCGCTCTCCGGCATCCCGCCCTACCACCGCACCCTGGACATCGGTGGTGAGTACCAGTGGCGTCGCGAGGGTCCGCCCCACCTCTTCAGCCCGGAGGCGGTCTTCCGGCTCCAGCACGCCACCCGGCAGGGCCGCTACGACGTCTTCAAGCAGTACACCGACCTCGTCGACGAGCAGGCGGCCGAGCTCATGACCCTGCGCGGTCTCTTCGGGCTGCAGCCCGACCGGGACCCGGTCGACATCGACGAGGTCGAGCCGGTGAGCGACATCGTCCGCAGGTTCGCCACCGGGGCGATGAGCTACGGCTCGATCTCGCAGGAGGCGCACGAGACGCTCGCGATCGCGATGAACCGGCTGGGCGGCAAGTCCAACACCGGTGAGGGCGGGGAGGACGTCGAGCGGCTGCTCGACCCGGAGCGGCGTTCGGCGATCAAGCAGGTCGCCTCCGGCCGGTTCGGCGTCACCTCCCCCTACCTCGTGCACGCCGACGACATCCAGATCAAGATGGCGCAGGGCGCCAAGCCCGGTGAGGGCGGACAGCTCCCCCCGGGCAAGGTCTACCCCTGGGTGGCGAGTACCCGGCACTCCACGCCGGGCGTCGGCCTCATCTCACCGCCACCGCACCACGACATCTACTCGATCGAGGACATCAAGCAGCTCATCCACGACCTCAAGAACGCCAACCCGAAGGCGCGGATCCACGTCAAGCTGGTGAGCCAGATCGGCGTAGGCACCGTCGCGGCGGGAGTCTCCAAGGCCAAGTCGGACGTGGTGCTCATCTCCGGCCACGACGGGGGCACCGGCGCGAGCCCGCTCACCTCGCTCAAGCACGCCGGGACGCCCTGGGAGCTGGGCCTGGCCGAGACGCAGCAGACGCTCCTGCTCAACGGGCTGCGCGACCGCATCGTGGTGCAGTGCGACGGGCAGCTCAAGACGGGTCGGGACGTCCTGGTGGCGGCCCTGCTCGGCGCGGAGGAGTTCGGCTTCGCGACCGCCCCGCTCGTCGTGTCCGGCTGCATCATGATGCGGGTCTGCCACCTCGACACCTGCCCGGTCGGCATCGCCACCCAGAACCCGGAGCTGCGCGAGCGCTACACCGGGAAGGCGGAGTTCGTGGTGACCTTCTTCGAGTTCATCGCCCAGCAGGTGCGGGAGCTGCTCGCACAGCTCGGCTACCGGAGCCTGGACGAGGTCATCGGCCGGGCCGACCTGCTCGACACCTCCCGCGCGGTGGCGCACTGGAAGGCCGACGGTCTCGACCTCGCGCCGGTCCTGCACCTCACGCCGATCCCCGACGGGGCGGCTCGGCACTGCACCACGCAGCAAGAGCACGGTCTCGCCGCCGCCCTCGACAACCAGCTGATCGAGCTGGCCCAGCCCGCCCTCACCCACGGCTCTTCCGTCACCGGTAGCTTCCCCATCACCAACGTGAACCGCACGGTGGGGACCTTGCTGGGTCATCACGTGACCCTGTCGGCAGGGCCGGACGGCCTGCCCGAGGGCACCATCGACCTCACTCTCACCGGGTCGGCCGGGCAGTCGTTCGGCGCCTTCCTCCCCCGCGGGATCACGCTGCGCCTGGTCGGTGACGCCAACGACTTCGTCGGCAAGGGTCTGTCGGGAGGCCGGATCGTGGTGCGGCCGCCGGAGGACTCTCCCTTCGTCGCCACCGACCAGGTGATCGCGGGCAACGTCCTCTGCTACGGCGCCACCGCGGGACAGGTCAATGTCCGAGGACTCGTCGGCGAGCGCTTCTGCGTCCGCAACTCCGGTGCGACCGCGGTCGTGGAGGGTGTCGGTGACCACGCGCTGGAGTACATGACCGGTGGGATGGCCCTCGTGCTCGGCCGCACCGGCCGCAACCTCGGCGCGGGGATGTCCGGCGGCACGGCCGTGGTCCTCGACCTCGACGAGGGCCGGATGAACCCGCTGGCCATGGCGGGTGGCGACCTGCTGCTCACCCCGCTGGCCGAGACCGAGCACCTCGACGTGGTCCGGGCGCTGATCGAGGAGCACGCCGAGCTCACCGGGAGCACGGTGGCCGGCGCGCTCCTCGACGACCCGGACTGGGCCCTGCGCCTGACGACCATCACCCACGCCAGTACGCCAGCGTGCTGCGCATCCGCCGCGAGGCGGAGGACCGCGGCGACGACCCCAACGGCCCCCACGCCTGGCAGATGATCCTGGAGGACTCCCATGGCTGACCCCAAAGGCTTCCTGACCCACCGGGAGCGGGAGAACCGCCCGACCCGGCCCGTCCCGGTGCGCATCATGGACTGGGAGGAGGTGCACGGCGAGCAGGCGACCTCCGTCCTGCAGCGCCAGGCGAGCCGCTGCATGGACTGCGGCATCCCGTTCTGCCACACCGGCTGCCCGCTGGGCAACCTCATCCCGGAGTGGAACGACCACACCCGCCGCGCCAACTTCGCCGAGGCCATCGAGCGGCTGCACGCGACCAACAACTTCCCCGAGTTCACCGGGCGGTTGTGCCCGGCGCCGTGCGAGACGGCGTGCGTCCTCGGGATCAACCAGCCACCGGTGACGATCAAGCAGATCGAGGTCTCGATCATCGACCGGGCCTTCTCCAACGGCCGGGTGACACCGCAGGAGCCGGAGTGGCTCAGCGGCAGGACCGTCGCCGTGGTCGGTTCGGGCCCCGCCGGGCTCGCCGCGGCACAGCAGCTGGGCCGCGCGGGGCACACGGTCGTCGTCTACGAGCGGGCCGACGCCGTCGGCGGGCTGCTGCGCTACGGCATCCCGGAGTTCAAGATGGAGAAGGCGGTCCTCGACCGTCGCCTGGTCCAGCTCCGCGGGGAGGGCATCCGCTTCGTCACCGGCGTCACCATCGGCGGTGACGGACCGGACGACGAGTCCCTCGACCAGCTGCGGGAGCGCTTCGACGCCGTCGTCCTCGCGACCGGCTCGACCGTGCCACGGACCTTGCAGGTGCCGGGCGCCGACCTGGATGGCGTCCACCCCGCGATGGACTTCCTCGTCCCGGCCAACAAGGAGGCCCTCGGCGGGGAGCGGGGCATCGACGCCGCGGGCAAGCACGTCGTCATCATCGGCGGTGGGGACACCGGTGCGGACTGCCTCGGGACGGCGCACCGGCACGGCGCGGAGTCGGTGCTGCAGCTGGAGATCATGCCGACCCCTCCGCAGGAGCGGCCGGAGGCGCAGCCGTGGCCCACCTACCCGATGCTCTACAAGGTGACCGAGGCGCACGAGGAGGGCGGCGACCGGAACTACGGTGTCTCCACCCTGGAGGTCCTGGGCGACGACGAGGGTCGGGTGCGCGCCCTGGTCCTCGTGGACGGCGAGTTCGTCGACGGACGTTTCGTGCCCCTGGACGGCACGGAGCGGGAGATCCCGGCCGACCTCGTGCTGCTCGCCATGGGCTTCGTCGGCCCGGACGAGGAGGCCGCCCCCGCCGAGGCGCTGGCCCGCACGTCGCGCAACACCTACGAGCGGGACGACTCCTTCGCGACGCCCCTGGACGGGGTCTTCGCGGCCGGGGACTGCGGTCGCGGACAGTCGCTCATCGTGTGGGCGATCGCCGAGGGGCGTGCCTGCGCCGCGACGGTCGACCGCTACCTCAGCGGCAGCACGACGCTGCCGTCGCCCATCCGGGCGAGCGACCGCCCGCTGACCGCCTGACCCGGACCGTCACCTAGGATCACCGGGTGAGAGCCACCGACCTGCGCGGACACGTCAGCCCGGGAGGGCCGAGCTGGACGCTCGACCTCGGTCCCACGATGGTGCGCAAGTGCAGCGTGAGCGAGATGGACAACAACGTCTACCTCATCACGTGCACCGCGACCGGAGCACGATTGCTCGTCGACGCCGCGGACGACGCCGACCGCGTCCTCCGGCTGCTCGACGAGGACGACCGGGGACGGGGCCGGTCGCTCGAGGCGGTGCTGACCACCCACCGGCACTGGGACCACCACCGGGCACTGACCGAGGTCGTGGCGCAGACCGGGGCCACCGTCCTGGCCGGTGCGGACGACGCCGAGGGCCTGCCTGTGCCGGTGGAACGGGCGCTGCACGACGGTGACACCGTGCGGCTGGGCCACCTGGTCATGGACGTCGTCCACCTGCGTGGGCACACGCCTGGGTCGGTGGCGCTGGCGCTCAGCACCGCCGCCGACCGGACCACCACCCTGCTCTTCACCGGTGACAGCCTGTTCCCGGGCGGCCCGGGGAAGACGTCCGGACCCGGCGACTTCACCTCGCTCATGGACGACCTGGAGGGCCGGGTCTTCGCCGTCTTCGACGACGACGCCCTCGTCCTGCCCGGTCACGGCGACAACACCACGCTCGGCGCCGAGCGCCCGTCTCTGCAGCAGTGGCGCGAGCGGGGTTGGTGACCTCGGCAGGGCGGCCCGGCACGGCCCACCCCGTCCTGCTGGTGCTGCTGGCGGTGGTCTCGGTGCAGTTCGGCGGCGCCCTGGCCGCCACGCTGCTCCCCCTCGTCGGCGTCGTCGGCTCGGTGGCGCTGCGCCTGACCCTGTCCACCGCGATGCTCTGGGCGCTCGTCCGCCCCCGGGTGCGCGGCCGCAGCCGAGCGGACTGGGCGGTCGTCGGGCTCTTCTCTGCAGCCCTCACCTGCATGAACCTCGCCTTCTACGCCAGCCTCGCCCGACTGCCGATCGGCGTCGCCGTGACCATCGAGTTCCTCGGCCCGCTGGCGCTCGCGGCGGCCCTCTCGCGGCAGGCCCGCGACGCCTTGGCGGTGCTCGCGGCACTCACCGGCGTCGTCCTGATCTCGGAGGCCCTCACCGTGCCGTGGGCGCAGCTGGACCTGACGGGGATGCTGCTCGCCGCCCTCGCCGGGGCATGCTGGGCGGCCTACATCGTGCTCAGCGCCCGCACCGGGGCGCGCTTCGAGGGCCTCGACGGCATCGCCATCTGTCTCGCCCTGGGTGCGGCGGTCACGCTGCCGCTGGGGCTGGTCACCGCGGGCGCCGACCTCTGGCAGCCGCGCGCGATCCTCACCGGTCTCGGGATCGCCCTGCTGTCCTCGGCGATCCCCTACAGCCTGGAGCTGCTCGCGCTGCGCCACCTGGCGGCGGGGACCTTCGGCGTCCTGCTCAGCCTGGAGCCCGCAGCAGCCCTGGCCGGGCTGCTGGTGCTGAGTCAGCTCCTCGGCCCGCTGCAGCTGCTCGGGATGGCGCTGGTGGTGGTGGCCAGCATCGCCGTCCTCGGGCGGAGGACGGGCAGCACGCTCAGTGCTGCTCCGGACCCTTCCGGGTAGCCGTGGAGGAGGCGGCGGACTCGCCGGAGCCGTCCGCAGACTCCTTGCCGTGGTGCTGCGTACCGCCGAGCAGGCCGACCTCGTTGATGTCGAGCCGTGCCTCGTCGCCCTCGTGGGTGATGCCGCGGGCCGCGTCCCGGCGCGACGTCATCAGGCTGGCCACGGCGGTCACGCCGAGGATGCCGACGATCGCGGTCAGGGACAGCCAGATCGGCACCTCGGGCACCCCGATGTGCTCGCCCCCGTTGATGAACGGCAGCTCGTTCTCGTGCATGGCGTGCAGGATGAGCTTCACGCCGATGAAGGCGAGCAGCACGGACAGGCCCAGGCCGAGGTAGACGAGCCGCTTGAGCAGGTCGCCGAGGAGGAAGTAGAGCTGGCGCAGCCCCATGAGGGCGAAGACGTTGGCCATGAGCACGAGGTAGGGCTCCTGCGTCAGGCCGAAGATCGCCGGGATGGAGTCGAGGGCGAAGAGCAGGTCGGTCGTGCCCAGCGCGAGGATGACGATCGCCATGGGGGTGAGGACCCGCTTGCCGCTCTCCACGATGCGCAGCTTGGTGCCGCCCTCCCAGGACTGGGTGACCGGGAAGCGCTTCCCCACCCAGCGCAGCAGGGCGTTCTCCTGGAAGTCGTCCTCCTCGTCGTCGTGGCCGATGTTTTCCATCGCCAGCTTGATCGCGGTGTAGATGAGGAAGGCGCCGAAGAGGTAGAACACCCAGGACCACCGCTCGATCGCCGCAGCGCCGACGAGGATGAAGATCGCGCGCAGGACCAGCGCCATGACGATGCCCACCATGAGGGCGAACTGCTGGTACCTCCGTGGCACGCCGAACTTGGCCATGATGATGAGGAAGATGAACAGGTTGTCGATGGACAACGAGTACTCCATCAACCAGCCGGCGTAGAACTCGGCGGCGAGCTGGCCGCCCGAGGTGATGAGCACGCCGAGCCCGAAGATGACCGCCAGGCCGATGTAGATGGACAGCGCGACCGAGACCTCCTTGCGGGAGGGCTCGTGCGGTCGACGGCCGAGGACCAGCAGGTCGACGGCGAAGACGAGGGTGATGAGGACCAGCGTGGCGGTCCACACCCAACCGGGGACGTCCATGCGCGGGTTCTACCTTCCGATCAGGGCACGCGGGCCGGATCGGAGGTCTCTCCCGCAGCCGGTCCCGCCCAGGTGGTGATCCGGGCGGACGGTGCCGATCTCGCCGGGCTCTGGGAGGCCGTGGTGACGACGAGGTCGCGAGGTGGGGATACTCCCCTCCGACGAACTCCCCCATGATGGCACGTCAGCCGGTCGCCTCCCGCATCTGACGCAGCTCCTTCTTGAGGTCGCCGATCTCGTCACGCAACCGGGCCGCCAGCTCGAAGTGCAGATCGGTGGCCGCCTGGTGCATCTGCTCGGTCAGCTCATGGATGAGCTGGGCGAGCTCGGTCGCCGGCAGCTGGTCACCGCTGCGCCGCTCGACCGCGCTCGTGCCCACGGTCGGCGTGCCCCGCCGGGAGGCCCCACCCTTGCCTCGGGACTGGCTGCGCCCGCTGCCCATGAGGGCCTGGGTGTCGGCGTCCTCGCGCTCCAGCATGTCGGTGATGTCGGCGATCCGCTTGCGCAACGGCGTCGGGTCGATGCCCTGGGCGGCGTTGTAGGCCAGCTGCTTGTCGCGCCGTCGGTTGGTCTCCTCGATCGCCTGCTCCATGGACGGGGTGACGGTGTCGGCATACATGTGGACCTGCCCCGAGACGTTGCGGGCGGCGCGGCCGATGGTCTGGATGAGCGAGCGGGCGGACCGCAGGAAGCCCTCCTTGTCCGCGTCCAGGATGCTGACCAGCGAGACCTCGGGCAGGTCGAGCCCCTCGCGCAGCAGGTTGATGCCGACCAGGACGTCGTACTCCCCCAGTCGCAGCTCCCGCAGCAGCTCGACGCGGCGCAGGGTGTCGACCTCCGAGTGCAGGTAGCGCACCCGCACCCCCTTGTCGAGGAGGTAGTCGGTGAGGTCCTCGGCCATCTTCTTGGTGAGCGTCGTCACGAGCACCCGCTCGTCCCGCGCGGTGCGCTCGCCGATCTCGTGCAGCAGGTCGTCGATCTGCCCCTTCGTCGGCTTGAGGACGACCTCGGGGTCGACGAGCCCGGTGGGCCGGATGATCTGCTCGACGTAGCCGTCGCTCTTGGCCATCTCGTAGTCACCCGGGGTCGCCGAGAGGTAGACGGTCTGCCCGATCCGCTCCAGGAACTCCTCCCACTTCAGCGGTCGGTTGTCCATCGCGCTGGGCAGCCGGAAGCCGTGGTCGACCAGGGTGCGCTTGCGCGACATGTCGCCCTCGTACATCGCGCCGATCTGCGGGACGGTGACGTGCGACTCGTCCAGCACGAGCAGGAAGTCCTCGGGGAAGTAGTCCAGCAGGCAGTTCGGCGCGGAGCCGGCCGACCGTCCGTCGATGTGCCTCGAGTAGTTCTCGATGCCGGAGCAGGAGCCGACCTGCCGCATCATCTCGATGTCGTAGGTCGTCCGCATCCGCAGCCGCTGGGCCTCGAGCAGCTTGCCCTGCTGCTCGAAGGCCTCCAGCTGGCTGGCGAGCTCGCTCTCGATCCGGGAGATCGCCCGCTCCATGCGCTCCGGACCGGCGACGTAGTGCGATGCGGGGAAGACATACATCTCCTGCTCCTCGCGGACCACCTCGCCGGTGAGCGGGTTGAGCGTGTAGAGCCGGTCGATCTCGTCGCCGAAGAACTCGATGCGCACCGCGAGCTCCTCGTACTGCGGGATGATCTCGACGGTGTCGCCGCGCACCCGGAACGTGCCGCGCGAGAAGGCCATGTCGTTGCGGGTGTACTGCATCGTGACGAAGCGGCGCAGGAGCTCGTCCCGCTCGACGGTCTCGCCCACCCGCAGCCGGGCCATCCGGTCGACGTACTCCTGCGGGGTGCCCAGGCCGTAGATGCAGGAGACCGAGGCCACCACGACCACGTCGCGCCGGGTGAGCAGCGAGTTGGTGGCCGAGTGCCGCAGCCGCTCCACCTCGTCGTTGATCGAGGAGTCCTTCTCGATGTAGGTGTCGGTCTGCGGGACATAGGCCTCGGGCTGGTAGTAGTCGTAGTAGCTGACGAAGTACTCCACCGCGTTGTGCGGCAGCAGCTCCTTGAACTCGTTGGCGAGCTGGGCCGCGAGCGTCTTGTTCGGCGCCATGACGAGGGTGGGCCGCTGCACCTGCTCGATCATCCAGGCCGTGGTCGCGGACTTGCCGGTGCCGGTGGCGCCCAGCAGCACGATGTCCTCCTCGCCGCCCTGCACCCGGCGCGCCAGCTCGGCGATCGCGGTGGGCTGGTCACCGCTGGGGCGGTAGTCGGAGACGACGCGGAAGGGACTGACCGTGCGTTGCAGGTCGGTGGTGGGGCGCATACCTCCACGGTAGCCCCCGGCACCGACAAGGGTGGCCCGGCCGCACGGCCGGGCCACCCTCGTCAGGTGCGCTCAGGAGCGCCTGCTCCGCTCAGGCTCAGCGACGCGGGGCCGGGTCCGGGACGCCCTCCATCTCGGAAGCCTCGATGGCGAGCTCGCGCGCCATGACCTTGCGCTCGATGCGCTCCTTCTCCCGGTCCTCGGCGACGAAGGCCTTGACCAGGGAGATGCAGATCCCGATCATCACCAGGGTGAACGGGGCTGCGGTGATGATCGCCATGGTCTGCAGCGAGGCGAGCCCGCCGCCCTCGACCCCGGCGACGGCGCCGGCCACGATGAGGACCGCGGCGATCGCGCCCTCCAGCACCGCCCACATGACGCGGCTCCAGACCGGCGGGTTCGGGTTGCCACCGTTGGCGATCATGTCGACGACGAAGGAGCCCGAGTCCGAGCTCGTCACAAAGAAGATGACGATCATGACGATCGCCAGCCCCGCGAGGAACGGTCCGCCCGGCAGGCCGTCCAGCATCTGGAACAGCGCCTCGTTGGTCGACACCGAGCCGTCCTCGCCGACCAGCGACCCGTCACCGAAGACTTGCCGGTGCAAGGCCGTGCCACCCATGATGACGAACCACGCCATCGTGAGCAGGGTGGGCACGAGCAGCACACCGGTGATGAACTCCCGGACGGTGCGGCCCTTGGAGATGCGGGCGATGAAGATGCCGACGAAGGGGGACCAGCTGATCCACCAGCCCCAGTAGTAGGTGGTCCAGCTCCCGAGCCACTCCGGGCCCTCCTCCTGGTAGGCGAAGGTGGAGAAGCTCATCGAGAAGAAGTTCTGCAGGTAGTAGCCGATGGACTGGACCATGTCGTTGAGCAGGAACAGGGTCGGACCCGCGACGAGCACGAAGATCAGCAGCAGACCGGCCAGCGACAGGTTGATGTTGGACAGCCACTTGATGCCCTTGTCCACACCGGAGACGACCGACGCGGTCGCCACCACCGTGATGCCCGCGATGAGCAGGACCTGCAGCCAGGCGCTGCTGTCCTCGACGAGGCCGACGAACTCCAGGCCGGCGGACACCTGGGCCACGCCGAAGCCGAGGGAGGTGGCGACCCCGAAGAGGGTGCCGACGATGGCCACGACGTCGATGACGTCACCGATCCAGCCGTCGGCGCGGTCCCCGAGGAGGGGACGCAGGGCGAAACGAATGGAGACGGGCAGCTTGCGACGGTGCACCGCGTAGGCGACGCCGAGCCCGACGATGATGTAGATCGCCCAGGCGTGCAGGCCCCAGTGCAGGAACGTCCTGCTCATGGCGGTGATCGCCATGTCGGCCTGGCTGCTGCCCTCGGCGGTTCCGGGCGGCGGCCCGGCGAAGTGGTTCAGGGGCTCCGCGACACCCCAGAACATCAGGCCGATGCCCATGCCCGCGCTGAAGAGCATGGCGAACCAGGAGCCGTAGCTGAAGTCGGGCGCGTCGTCGTCCTTGCCGAGCTTGATGTCGCCGTACCTGCTGATCGCGAGCCAGATGCTGAAGACGACGAAGAGGAAGGTGAGCAGCACGTAGTACCAGCCCACGGTGTTGACGATGTACTCGTTCGCCGCGGCGAGCGCGCTGTTCATGGTCGCGGGGAAGATGACCGCCGCCAGGACGAAGCCACCGACGATCGCGGCGGCAGGGTAGAAGACGCGTGGCGCCAGGCCGGTGCTGGCCGCCTCCTCCTGGGTGGGCGGGCTGTCGGTCGAGGTGGTCACGGATCGCCTCTCTTGCAGGGAAATCGTCGGTATCGATATCGTTCGCGCAGAAATTTTGGCAGCCTGCACATTATCACAGGAAAAAGTCAGCAAAATAGGGAAACGGGGCCCGACGAAAGAGTCGGACCCCGTTCCCGGGTCTGCCGGCGAGACCTGCTCACCGGCACCGGCTCAGTTGCCGGTCAGCTTCTCGCGCAGCGCGGCGAGCGCCTCGTCGGAGGCGAGGGTGCCGGCCTGGTCCTCCGGCTCGTCGGCGTTGCCGGCCGAGGAGGAGTAGGACGTGGACGCCGGGGCGACCTCGACACCGGTGGCGGCGTCGGCCTCGGTGGCCGCCTCGACCTGCGCCTTGTGCGCCTCCCAGCGGGCGTGGGCGTCGGCGTACTCCTTCTCCCACTTCTCCCGCTGCTCCTCGTGGCCCTCGAGCCACTCGTTGGTCTCCGGGTCGAAGCCCTCGGGGTACTTGTAGTTGCCCTGGTCGTCGTACTCGGCGGCCATGCCGTACAGCGTCGGGTCGAACTCGTTGGCGACCGCGTCGTTGGCCTGCTTGAGCGACAGCGAGATGCGACGGCGCTCCAGGTCGATGTCGATGACCTTGACGAAGACCTCGGCGCCCACGGTGACGATCTGCTCGGGCAGCTCCACGTGGCGCTCGGCCAGCTCGGAGATGTGGACCAGGCCCTCGATGCCGTCCTCGACCCGCACGAAGGCGCCGAAGGGGACCAGCTTGGTGACCTTGCCGGGCACGACCTGACCGATGGCGTGCGTCCGGGCGAAGGTCTGCCACGGGTCCTCGAGCGTCGCCTTCAGCGACAGGGAGACCCGCTCGCGGTCCATGTCGACGTCCAGCACCTGAACGGTGACCTCGTCACCGACCTCGACGACCTCGCCCGGGTGGTCGATGTGCTTCCACGACAGCTCGGAGACGTGCACCAGGCCGTCCACGCCACCGCCGAGGTCGACGAACGCGCCGAAGTTGACGATGCTGCTGACGACCCCGGAGCGGACCTGGCCCTTGGCCAGTTCCTTGAGGAAGGTGGTGCGGACCTCGGACTGGGTCTGCTCCAGCCAGGCGCGGCGGGACAGGACCACGTTGTTGCGGTTCTTGTCCAGCTCGATGATCTTGGCTTCGATCTCCTTGCCGACGTAGGGCTGGAGGTCGCGGACGCGGCGCATCTCGACCAGCGAGGCGGGGAGGAAGCCACGCAGGCCGATGTCCAGGATCAGGCCGCCCTTGACCACCTCGATGACGGTGCCGGTGACGACGCCGTCCTCCTCCTTGATCCGCTCGATCGAGCCCCAGGCGCGCTCGTACTGCGCGCGCTTCTTGGACAGGATCAGGCGACCCTCCTTGTCCTCCTTCTGGAGGACCAGGGCCTCGACCTCGTCGCCGACGGTGACGACCTCGGAGGGGTCGACGTCGTGCTTGATGGCGAGCTCACGGGAGGGGATGACACCCTCGGTCTTGTAGCCGATGTCGAGCAGGACCTCGTCGCGGTCGACCTTGACGATCACTCCCTCGACGATGTCGCCGTCGTTGAAGTTCTTGATCGTGGCGTCGATGGCCGCGAGCAGTTCCTCCTCAGAGCCGATGTCGTTGACAGCGATCTGGGAGGTGGCCTTCTCGGCCGTGGTGGCAGTCATGTAGTAGGGACTCCGATTGTGGACTGGAAGTATGGATGGATGTGTGCGGTGCCCGCCAGACCCCGTTCGCACCAGCGTCCGGGCACGCCGAAGGCGTTCGACAAGCCCGTCAAGACTATCCGGGCCGGGAGGCCAGGTCAAAGCGGTGCAGACTGGGGACATGGACGATCCGGCGCGCCCCGGCCCACCCGACCGTGTCGTACGTCGCAGCGCTTCGCACGAGGAGTCGCTCCGGGCGGGGCGCCGGTGGTGGGACCAGGAGGCCGAGGCATACCACGCCGAGCACGGCGAGGACCTGGGCGACGCCGAGCTGACCTGGGGTCCCGAGGGTCGCACGGAGACCGAGCTGCAGGCACTGGGGCCGCTGCGGGACCGGGACGTGCTGGAGGTCGGCGGCGGTGGTGGACAGGGGGCACGGTGGTGCGCCGGGCAGGGTGCCCGCGTGATCGGGTCCGACCTCAGCCTCGGGATGCTCGGGGTCGCCGCCCGGTTGGACGCGGCCACCGACGGCCCGGCCCCGGTGGCCCAGCTGCAGTGCGACGGTGCGGCCCTCCCCCTGGCCGATGCGTGCGTCGACGTCGTGTTCACGGCGCACGGCGTCCTGGCCTTCGTGCCCGACGTCGAGGGCGCGCTGCGTGAGTGGGCCCGCGTCGTGCGCCCCGGCGGACGCGTCGTCTTCTCCCTCCCCCACCCCTTCCGCTGGGTCTTCCCCGACGTGCCCGGTCCCGATGGGCTCCTCGCCCGGCACAGCTACTTCGACCGGCGGCCCTACGTCGAGGAGACGGTGAGCGGGCGGGCGACCTACACCGAGCACCACCGCACCCTCGGGGACCTCGTCCGGGCGGTCCGCGCGGCCGGGCTGGTGCTCGTGGACCTCCTCGAGCCCGCGTGGGCGCCCGGCCGCCGCGACTGGGGCGGATGGAGCGAGACGCGTGGGACGCTCCTGCCCGGGACCGCACTCCTGGTCACCGAGCGTCCCGGGTGAGCACCTCACGTGGCGGCAAGGTCACAGTTTGGTGACGAAGGCCTCCTGACCGGCCGTGATCGGCCTAGGCTGAAATCCCGTGGACGGGCAACGACGCCCCCCGAACCGAAAGAGGAACACATGCGTAGGACGACCCATCTCAAGGCGATGGCGGCACTGTCCGCCGTGGCCCTGCTCGCCGCGTGCGGCGACGGCGGCGAGGACACCGGTTCCGGCGACACCGCCACCGAGGAGAGCTCGGAGGAGGGCGCCGAGGAGGAGACCAGCGCGGAGGAGGAGGGCTCCGAGAGCGAGGAGCCGGCCGCCGGGGGCGACGGCAACACCTCTGACACCTTCACCTTCGGCTACGTCCTCCCGGAGACCGGACAGCTGGCCTTCCTCGGCCCGCCCCAGATCCAGGCCCTGGGCCTGGCCATCGAGGACATCAACGCCGCCGGCGGGGTCCTGGGCAACGAGGTGCCCGACGCGGTCGCCGGTGACGAGGCGGGACAGGAGGCCGCGGCGCAGCAGGCGGCCGACCGGATCCTCGCCGAGCAGCCCAGCGCCATCGTCGGCGCAGCGGCGTCGGGCATGTCCCTCGCGATCATCGACCGGGTGACCGGTGCCAACGTGATGCAGTGCTCCGGCTCCAACACGGCGCCGACCTTCACCGACTACCAGGACGACGGGCTCTATGTCCGGACGGCTCCCTCCGACGCCCTCCAGGGCCCGGTGCTGGCCAACACGATCGTCAACGACGGCTACAGCAACGTCGCCATCGTCGCCCGTGCCGACGACTACGGCTCGGGCCTGGCCGACGCCACGGCCACCGCGCTGGAGAACGCCGGAGCCACCGTCTCGCTCAACGAGACCTACGACCCGTTGGCCCGTGAGTTCAACGCGGTCGTGTCGTCGGTCGAGGCGGCAGAGCCGGACGCCGTCGTGGTCATCGCCTTCGAGGAGGGCGGCCAGATCCTGCAGGGCATGTTCGAGGCCGGGCTCACCCCGGACGCCGTGGGCGTCTACGGCGCGGACGGTCTGCGGTCGGCGGACCTGGGCAGCATCGTCAACGAGTCCGATCCCAGCGTCATCGCGGGGATGAAGGGCACGGCCCCCGCGTCCGCGGACAACCCCGACTTCATCACCCGGCTGCAGGAGTTCGCGCCGGACCTGGAGGAGACCCAGTTCGCCCCGCAGGTCTACGACTGCGCCGTCACCATGGCGCTGGCCGCCGAGGCCGCCGGGTCGGTGAACGCCGCCGACTTCAAGGCCGAGGTCAACGGCATCACCAGCGAGGGCACCGAGTGCACCTCCTTCGAGGAGTGCAAGGGGCTGCTCGAGGACGGTGAGGACATCGACTACAACGGTGCCAGCGGCCCGCTCGACTTCACCGACGCCGGTGAGCCGGGCACGGCGACGATCGAGGTCTACGAGTTCGACGACGCCGGTGAGCTGCAGTCGGTCGAGACCGTGGAGTCCAACCCGAGCGAGTGAGCGCTGCGGTCGGGGTGGTCCTCACAGCCGCCCCGACCGCCCGGACACACGAGCGGCCCGGCACCTCCTGGGTGCCGGGCCGCTCGGCTGCGTGGTGTGCCACCGGCGGGTGGTGCAGCTCTCAGTCGTCGGAGATCCGGGCCAGGGTGCCGAGGTAGAGCTCGATGACCTTCGGGTCGTTCGCCAGCTCCTCGCCGGTCCCGGTGTAGGCGTCCTGGCCCTGGTCGAGGACGTACGCCCGGTCCGAGATGTCCAGGCACTGCCGGGCGTTCTGCTCCACCATGAGCACGGACACCCCGGCCGAGTTGATCCGTGACACGGCCTCGAAGACCGAGTCCTGCATGAGCGGCGAGAGGCCCGCCGACGGCTCGTCCAGGAAGAGCACGTGCGGCCCGGTCATGAGGGCGCGGCCCATCGCCACCACCTGGCGCTCGCCGCCGGAGAGCGACCCGGCGCGCTGCGCCCGCCGGTCGGCGAGGAGCGGGTAGAGGTCGCTCACCTCGGCGAACCGGGCGGCATACTCCTTGGGCCGCAGGTAGAGGCCCATCTGGAGGTTCTCCTCCACGGTGAGCGAGGGGAAGACGTTGTTGTTCTGGGGCACGTAGCCCAGCCCGGTGGCCACAGCTTGTGGGCGGGGCGCGAGGTGATGTCCTCCCCGTGCAGCATCACCCTGCCCGAGCGCACCGGGACCAGCCCGAACATCGCCTTGATGAGCGTCGACTTGCCCGCGCCGTTCGGGCCGATGATGCCGATGAGCTCCCCCGGCCGTACCTCGACCGAGCAGCCCCGCAGGATGTCGACGTCGGGGATGTAGCCCGCGACGAGCTCCTCGGTCCACAGCACCGGCTCGGCGGAGGTGCCGCCCGTCGCCGAGTCCTCGAGCTGGCCGTCCACGCTCACCGCTCCTCCTCCGTCGGCAGTGCCCGGTGACTGCCCAGGTAGGCCTCGATCACGGCCGGGTCCTTGCGGATGTCGTCCGGACGGCCCTCCGCGATCACCTTGCCCTGGGCGAAGCACACCACCCAGTCGCTGATCGACATGATGACGTCCATGTCGTGCTCCACGAGCACGATCGTCATGCCCTCGTCGCGCAGCGCCTCGATGTGACCCAGCAGCGACTGGGTGAGGGCGGGGTTCACCCCCGCCATCGGCTCATCGAGCAGGATCATCTGCGGCTCGACCATGAGGGCCCGGGCCATCTCCAGCAGCTTGCGCTGCCCGCCGGACATGGTGCCGGCGAACTCGTCGCGCATGTGTGTGAGGTTGAACCGCCCGAGCAGCTCCTCGGCGCGACGGCGGATCGACGCCTCCTGGGCCGCCCAGGTCGGGCGGAGCAACGCGGCGATCAGGCCCTCGCCGCGTTGCCCGGTCGCCCCGAGCATGAGGTTCTCCAGGCTGGTGAGGCGGGTCAGGGCCTTGGTCAGCTGGAAGGTGCGCACCATGCCCTTGCGCGCGATGCGGTGCGGCGGCCGCCCGGTGACGTCGCTGGCGTCGAAGGACCAGCGCCCGCTGTCGGGCCGGTCGAAACCCGTGATGAGGTTGAAGAAGGTCGATTTGCCCGCACCGTTGGGCCCGATGAGCGCGGTGATCGTGCCCCGCTGCACCTCCAGGTGCTCCACCTCGACCGCGCGCACCCCGCCGAAGTGTCGCGCCATGTCGTCGGCGACGAGGATCGGATCCGGCTTGGCGACCCCGGGCGTGCTGGCGACCCCGGCGAGCGCCTCGGCGGCCCGTCGGGCCCCCACCGACGGTTCGGCTGCGGACGCGTGAGCACGCTCCTGCTCGTGCGCCGCCTCCCGTTCCGCGACGAGGTCGGCGTGGGTGTCATCGGACATCGAGACGCAGCTCCTTCCGGTTGCCGATCAGCCCGGCGGGTCGGAACATCATCAGCAGCATGAGGCCGAGCCCGACGGCCGCGAAGCGCACCGCCCCGATGTCGCTCGGCACGAGCAGGCCGCCGGGGATCCAGCCGGCGGACATGGCCGAGCGCAGGAAGGCGTCGAGGAAGGTCAGCAGGAACCAGAAGACGACCGAGCCGATGATCGGTCCCAGCACCCGGCTCGCGCCACCGAGGATCATGATCGTCCACAGGTAGAACGTGATGATCGGGATGAAGGCGTCCGGGGTGATGGCCTGGCTGTTGATGGCCAGCAGCGCTCCTGCCAGCGCGCCCAGGACGCCGCCGAGGACGAGCGCCTGCATCTTGTAGGCGAAGACGTTCTTGCCGAGGCTGCGCGCGGCCTCCTCGTCCTCCCGGACGGCCCGCAGGACCCGCCCCCACGGGCTGTGGACGAGCAGCCAGACGAGACCCGCCGCGAGGAAGGTCGCCCCCCAGGCCACGGTCATCAGCCACAGCGCGCGCTCACCGAAGCGCAGCGGCCCCAGCTCGAGCGGGCCGCTGAACGGGTTGAGCTCGTAGAAGCCACCGGCGAACTGGACGAGCCCGAAGACACCGCCGGTGACCGGCTCGGCGAACGAGGAGCGGTAGAGGTAGCGCAGCACCTCGGCGGCGGCGATCGTCGCGATGGCGAGGTAGTCCCCGCGCAGCCGCAGCGTCGGCACCCCGAGGATCAGCGCCAGCACCACGGCGCAGGCCATGCCGACGAGCACCCCCGCCCAGAGGGGGAAGCCGAAGGAGAGGGACCGAGATCGCGGTCCCGTAGGCCCCGACCAGCATGAAGCCGACTTGGCCGAAGTTGAGCAGCCCGGTGTAGCCGAAGTGGATGTTGAGCCCGATGGCGGCCAGGGCGTAGATCGCGGCCTCCGGGCCGAGAGCGCCCCGGATCGCCACCGCGAGCACGGACAGCAGGTCCATCGTCCTCCTCCTCAGCCGACCCGCTCACGCCGGCCCAGGATGCCCTGGGGCCGGACGAGGAGCACGATGATCATGACCAGCAGCGCCCACATGTAGGCCAGCGACGCGGGGAACCACAGGGTGGACAGCTGGGACACCAGGCCGATGACCAGCGAGCCCAGCATGGCGCCGTAGGCGCTGCCCAGCCCGCCGAGGATCACGCCGGCGAACATCAGCAGCAGCAGCTCGAAGCCCATCTCGCTGTAGATCGCCTGGGTCAGCCCGAAGAACACCCCGCCGATGGCCGCCAGCGCACCGCCGAGCACCCAGACCACGAGGATCACCCGCTGGACGTCGATGCCGGAGGCCTGCGCGAGGTCGCGGTTGTCGTTCACCGCGCGCATCGCCGTGCCGATCCGGGTGCGCTGCAGCATCACGGCCACGCCGATCATGATCGCGAAGGCCAGCACGGTGATGATGAGGTCGCGCGGGGTGATGCGGACCGGGCCGAGGGTGAGGGCGCTCTGCAGCGAGTACTCGTCGTACTGCTGGCGGCGCGAGCCGAAGACGATGAGGACGAGGTGGCGCAACAGCAGCGACAGCCCGATGGCCACGATGAACATCTGGATGAGACCGGCCCCCCGCCGTCGCAGCGGCCGCCACAGCGTCACCTCGAAGCCTCCGGCGACGGCTCCGCCGACGACCATGGCCAGGACCGCGGCGATGATGATGGGGAGGTTGCCGGGCGAGGTGCTGAGGAAGTAGGCGGCCACGGCGCCGATCGTCACGAACTCGCCGTGCGCGAAGTTGATGAGCTTGGTGGTCCCGAAGACCAGCGACAGGCCGACGGCGGTGATGGCGATGATCGCGCCGAACTTGATGCCGTCCACCACCAGCTGCAGGATCCTGGCGACCGGGATCCCTCCGCCGCCCTCGTCCACCTCGCCCGTGCCGAGCTGGAAGATGACGCCCTGCGAGGCGCCCGGCCGCACCTGGACGCCGTCGAGGACCTCGCCGCCCTCCTCGCGCGGGGCGACACCCTCGGGGAGGCCGGCGACGTCGAGGGTCACGGTGTAGGCCCCCGGTCCGGGCAGCGGGACCGACCACCTACCCTCCGCGTCCGTGGTGGCGCTGCCGATCTCGGCCCCGTCCTGGGTCACCGTGACGGTGACGCCCTCCACCGGCTCCCGGTCCGGGTCGCGCAGCGTGCCCTGCACGGACTCGGCGGCATCCGAGCTGCTGCTGGCCACGGGGGCGGCTGCCGAGGCGGCGGGCGTGCCGGAGGGCATGCCGACGCCGAGGAACAGACCCAGCAGGACGGCAGCGAGCGCTGCCCACAGGCGGGCGGTCACGGGATCTCCTTCGATGCGGACATCGGGAGTAAACCACACGTCAGGCGCCCTGCCCAGCACGGGGAGGTCACGGTCTGGGCTTGACGCCGGGGCACGTTGCGTCAAGCCGTCTCACCACTCGTCGGCCTCCTTCCCGGCGTTTCAGGCCTACCGCTGCTGACCGGCGGGACCGGGCCCCGACACGCGGCATGTGTGGTGTGGGCGGTGTGTCTGTACGCACCAGGGAGGCTCGCCGCGGAGCGGCACCGGGCAGGGAAGGTGAGCCCCTGCTCAGAAGGGAGGCTCGTCGCCGGGCGGGGTGCGCCAGCCGGTCGGATCCGGGTCAGCGGTGCGGCGTCGAGGCTCTGAACCGGCCCCGGACGCCGTTCTGGCCTCCTGTGCAGACCCCCTGCGCCGGGTCGGGCCGGCACACGGCAGCAGGCCCGGTGCCCGCATGGCCTGCCCCGGTCGTCTGCTCGGCAGTGCTCTTTTCTGCTCCGAGGACTGCTTCGGGGGTCGGGTGGTGGGGTCGGCGCCGTCGCGGCGGCGGCCGGTTGCTGTGCGGGTGACCCACATCCACCCCGACAGTGGCCCGCCGTGCTCACCGGTGCCGGGTGGTTGTTCGGCGTCGGTGAGGAAGGCGCCGGGACCCCGGTGGGCGAGGGCGGCGTAGAAGGCGCGGTTGAGCAGGTCGCGCCGGGTGTGCAGGTCCTGCCGCAGCGCCGGGTGCTCGTCGCCGCGGGCGGCGTCCACCGGCGCGGCCCGGTCCAGGAGGGCCTCCAGGTCTGGTGCTGCCTGTGCGCCTTCCGGCGCGGTCACCGGCGGCAGCCTTGCGGAGTCCGTGGCCGTACTGCCGGTAGTCGTGTGCCCGGGTCGTCTCGGTCTGGCCGAGCAGCGTGGTCCAGGTCAGGTCACGCAGGTCGTTGACCTCGGCGAGAGCGCGTCCGAGCGTCTTGAGCTGGTGGGCGGACTTGCCCAGCGCGAGGAGGTTGGTCTCCGCGGTCGGCCCACCGGATCCCTCCGGTCCCCAGGGGGTGACGTGGTCCAGCTCGCACACCGTCCCCGGCTGACGGGTGCCGGGTGCCCGGGAGAAGACGTCGGCGGCCAGGACCTGGCGGCGCATCGCCGCGTCCGGGCGGTACGTGGTCACAGACCGCTCGACCAACCGACCGTCCGCGGGATCGGTCAGCAGCCTGGCCATCGTCGTGCCAGGCATCAGCGCGAGCTCGCGGACCTGCCCCGGCCAGAGGTAGGCCGGATGCCGACCGAGCACCAGGCCGACAGGGCTGTCCACCGCGCCCGGATGGGCAGAGTCCTCCCGGCGAGGGGGGTCCACCGGATACCTGCCTGGGTCACCCGGGCGGGCCGGTGCGCAGAGTCCTCCCGCTGGATTGGGCCTGAGGGATCCCCCGCGGCGTCGTGAACGCCACCCGTCCCTGCGGCGCAGGTGGAGCAGGCGGCTCGGCCGGCCAGCGCGTCCCAGGGGACGACGACCTGCAGCTCGACGGTCGGCATGCCGGTCGCGACCCGCGCGATGGCCTCCAGGTCAGGCGTGACCAGATCGGCCCAGCCCTCCGGCGCGGCCCCGTCGTCTGCCGCCGCGGAGGCAACCGTCGAGGCGGACGTGGCACGCTCATCACCCAAGACGTCTTCCGCCAAGGGGGCCCGGGTGCCGCAGCCCCTCTGGAGCTCGGGGTCATCGACTCCATTCCCCCTCCCGGACTTGGGGTCAGGGGTACCGCCCACCGTGCCGCGCTCGGGGGCGCAGGTGCCGCTAGATGTCCCGGGCTCCAGGGCGTGCGCACCGGTCGCCGTCCCGGACTCAGGCTGGCGAGTGCTGCTCGCTGCCTGGGTCTCGGAGTCTCGGGCGTCGGTCGCCGTCCCGGGCTCGGGCGACCGGGCGCCTGGGCCTGCCTCGGACGGACTGCCGAGGTGGTCCGGCACCGGGAGCCGTCCGTGGACGATGAAGGCGGTGAGCACGTCGGAGCGGAGCTGGTCCAGGGTGCGGGGGTCGCCCTGCTTGCGCAGCAGCCGGGCAGCGCGCTCGACCCGGGCGTGCGCCGCGATCAACGAGATCGCGGGCCCGGTCGCCTCCAGGGTCGCCGTCCCGTCGTCGTGGACCGTGATCCTCGCGCGACGCTCCCGGTAGGCCCTGCTGCGCCGTTCCCGCTCGGCCACCACGTCGCTCCCCTCGGCCCGGGTCGCCTCCCGTGCCAGCGCGGCGGTGTAGTCCGCCTCGTGCCACGGCCCCTGACGCAGCTCACCCTCGGGTGTCAGCCGCTCGGCCACGACGACGTGCGGGTCCGTGCCGAACAGTCTCTCGGCGACCAGCAGCGCCCCGTCGACCTCCAGCGAGCCGCACCGCCGCCAGAACGCCCTCGCCATGTCCCACGACACCTCGCCCCGGTCCAAGGCACCCAGCACCGCCGCCCGCACCCCGACCGACGCGCACGCCAGACCCACCAGGTGCCGCGCCTGCGTGACACCCATCCCCAGCCGCGCCTGCACCTCGGCGCACGCCGCCCGCTTCGTCTCCGCCCGCCACCTCGCCCGCTGACCGTCGGTCAGCTCCTCCACCGAGACGAACCCCTTCTGCGCCAGCACCGCAGCACCGGTCACCGCCACCACCAACCGCGCCGCCTCGACCAGCCGCGCCTCCAGACCCGAACGGGCCGCCGCCACAGCCCCGAGCGCACCCAGCGCCGCCTCCTCCGCCGACCCCTCCGACTCGATCGCCGCGACCGCCACGCCCCTCACCCCCTCAGATGAAGCACCTCGTCCTGATCCCACCAGGCTAATCGAACACGTGTTCGATGTCAAGAGCCCCAGACGGACAGCGAGCAGGTAGGGCGATGCATGACGATGGTGGGCGCACCCCCGTCGATAGCGTGAGCCGAGTCCCGCACCCTGCGGCGTGTCTCCGACGCCTCGCCCGGGTCAGTGGGCGGCGTCGTGCCAGCTCCGGCCCAGGCCGACGCTGACGTCGAGCGGCACCGTGAGGTCGGCCGCCGCCCCCATCTGGGCACGGACCAGCTCCTCGACCTGCTCCTCCTCGCCGGGGGCGACCTCCAGGACGAGCTCGTCGTGCACCTGGAGCAGCATCCGGGAGGCGAGGTCAGCCTCCCGCACGGCGGCCTCGGTGCGCAGCATCGCCACCTTGATGATGTCGGCCGCCGAGCCCTGGATCGGGGCGTTGAGCGCCATGCGCTCCGCCATCTCGCGGCGCTGCCGGTTGTCGCTGGTGAGGTCGGGCAGGTGTCGCCGCCGACCCAGGATGGTCTCGGTGAAGCCGGTCCGGCGTGCCTCCTGGACGACGTCGCGCAGGTAGTCGCGGACACCGCCGAAGCGCTCGAAGTACTCCTCCATGAGCTCCTTGGCCTCGGCGGTGGAGATGCCGAGCTGCTTGGAGAGGCCGAAGGCGGACAACCCGTAGGCCAGGCCGTAGCTCATCGCCTTGACCTTGGAGCGCATCTCGGGCGTGACGTCGGCCTGGTCGACCCCGAAGACCCGGGCACCGACGAAGCGGTGCAGGTCCTCGCCCTCCCGGAAGGCGTGGATCAGCCCCTCGTCACCGGACAGGTGGGCCATGATGCGCATCTCGATCTGGCTGTAGTCCGCGGACATCAGGGACGCGTAGTCACCCGCCCCACCGCTCCCGACCACGAAGATCTCGCGGATCCGACGACCGGCGGCGGTGCGGATGGGGATGTTCTGCAGGTTGGGCTCGGTGGAGCTGAGCCGCCCTGTCGCGGCGATCGTCTGCTGGAAGGTGGTGTGGATGCGCCCGTCGTCGGCGACCGCCTTGATGAGGCCCTCGGCGGTCACCCGGAGCCGGGTCACGTCCCGGTGCCGGAGCAGTGCCTCGAGGAAGGGGTGCTCGGTCTGGGCGTAGAGGCCAGCGAGGGCGTCGGCGTCCGTGGTGTACCCGGTCTTGGTCCGGCGCGTCTTCGGCAGGCCGAGGGTCTCGAAGAGCACCGTCTGCAGCTGCTTGGGCGAGCCGAGGTTGACCGTGTCGTCGTCAATGGCGTTCCAGGCGTCCTGCTGGGCCTGTGCCACCCCGTCGGCGAATTCCTGCTCGAGGGCGGTCAGGGCCGGCAGGTCGACGGCGATCCCGGCGCGCTCCATGCGGCGCAGCACCCCCACGAGCGGCAGCTCGACCTGCTGCAGCAGATGCCGCTCCTCCTCGTCGGCCAGCTCGGCGTCGAGGGCGTCCGCCAGGTCGTGGACCGCCCGTGCGTGCACCATCGCCGAGCGTGCCGCGGCCTCCCGGGCGTCTTGCTCCCCCTCGTCGAAGGAGAGGTCGAGCTGGCCCTGCGGGGCCCGCGCCCCCGCCCCCTCGGCCTCGAGCCGCAGCTCGCGGTGGAGGTAGCGCAGGGCCAGGTCGGCGAGGTCGTAGGAGCGCTGGTCCGGCCGGACCAGGTAGGCGGCGAGAGCGGTGTCGCTGACGACCCCCTCGACCGGCAGCCCGACGGCCTCCAGCGAGGCCACCTGCTCCTTGCCGCCGTGCAGCGCCTTGGTCCGGTCCGCGTCGGCCAGCCAGGCGGCCAGGGCCGCCTCGTCCGTGGGCTCGAGGTCGGACAGGTGCAGGTAGACCGCCTCCTCCGGCCCGGCGATCGCCAGCCCGGTGGCCTCACCCGGTCCGGCGGCGGTCCGTGGGTCGGCGTCGACGACGACCGCCAGCCGGCCCTGCGCTCCCGGGGCCTCGAGCCACCCCGGGAGCGCACCGGCGTCGAGGACCGTCCCCGCGACCTCGATGCCCTCCTCGGCCTCGGTCTCCGCGGACTCCAACGTCGAGAAGAGCCGCTCGCGCAGCACCCGGAACTCCAGGCCGTCGAAGACCCGGTGCACCTCCTCCCGGTCCCATCCCCGCGCCTGCAGGTCGGCCACCGTCAGCTCCAGCGGCACGTCGGCCACGAGCTGGTTGAGCCGGCGGTTGCGCAGCACCTGGTCCAGGTGGTCCCGGGTCGCCTGCCCCGCCTTGCCGGGCAGCTGGTCGGCATGGTCCACGATGCCCGACAGGTCGCCGTGCTGGGCGAGCCACTTCGCCGCGGTCTTGGGACCGACGCCCGGCACGCCGGGCAGGTTGTCCGAGCTCTCCCCCACCAGGGCCGCGAGGTCGCTGTAGCGCTCCGGCCGGACGCCGTACTTCTCCTCCACCGCCTCGGGGGTCATGCGCCAGGTCTCGGAGACACCGCGGACCGGGTAGAGCAACAGCGTCCGGTCGTCCACCAGCTGGAAGGCGTCGCGGTCCCCGGACACGATGACCACCTCCATCCCCTCCTCCGCGCCTGCGTGGTCAGGGTGGCGATGATGTCGTCGGCCTCGTAGCCGTCGACGTCCAGGTGCGCGATGCGCAGGGCGTCCAGGACCTGCTTGACGAGGTCGACCTGCCCGACGAACTCCCCCGGCGTGCTCGATCGACCCGCCTTGTACTCGGCATACTCCTGAGTGCGGAACGTCTGCCGCGACTTGTCGAAGGCGACGGCGACGTGCGTCGGCGCCTCGTCGCGCAGCACGTTGATGAGCATCGAGGTGAAGCCGTAGACCGCGTTGGTGTTCTGCCCGGTCGTCGTGGAGAAGTTCTCCACGGGCAGCGCGAAGAAGGCGCGGTAGGCCAACGAGTGTCCGTCCAGCAGCAGCAAGCGACTCACGCATGGCAGCCTATGTCCCATGACCGACAGTCCGACGCCTCGGCCCCCGGCGGATGCCGCTGCGACCCCCGGCTCCCCCGCACCGGCCGACGTCCCCCGGGGCGCTCTCGCCGAGCGGATGGGTATGCGTCTTGTCCGGGTCGGGGCCGAGCGCACCGTGGCCACGATGCCGGTGGCCGGCAACACCCAGCCCTACGGCCTGCTCCACGGCGGGGCCTCTGCCGCTCTCGCCGAGACCGTGGGATCGGTCGCCGCGGCCATGCACGCCGGCGAGGGGCGGATCGCGGTCGGGGTGGACCTCAACGCGACCCACCACCGGGCCGTGCGCGAGGGGGTCGTCACCGCCGTCGCGACCCCGCTGTCCCTCGGCCGGTCGGTCGTGTCCTACGACATCGTCGTCACCGACGAGCAGGACCGCCGGGTGTGCACCGCACGCCTCACCTGCGCGCTGCGGGAGCGGCCCCCGGGCGGCTGAATCGGTCGCCCTGACCCGGTCGGCTCATGGCTACTTCTTGGGGCTACTTCGTGGGGCTACTTCTTGGCGGGCATGCCCGAGATCACCGCGTCGGCGACCTCGCGCATGGAGAGCCGGCGGTCCATCGCCGCCTTCTGGATCCAGCGGAAGGCGTCCGCCTCGCTCAGCTTGAGCTGGGACATGAGCAGCCCCTTGGCGCGGTCCACCTGCTTGCGGGTCTCGAACCGCTCGCCGAGGTCGGCCACCTCGGCCTCGAGGGCCTTGCGCTCGGCCCAGCGGGCCCGCCCGATGTCGATGGCGGGGAGCACGTCGGCGGCGTTGAAGGGCTTCACCACGTAGGACATGACCCCGGCGTCACGGGCCCGCTCCACGAGGTTCTTGTCGCTGAACGCGGTGAGCATCACCACCGGCGCGAGCCCGTCGCGGCCGATCTGCTCGGCCGCGGTGAGCCCGTCCATCCCCGGCATCTTGATGTCCATGACGACGAGGTCCGGCGACGTCTCCTGGGCTAGTGCGACCGCCTGCTCGCCGTCGGCGGCCTGGCCCACGATGGTGTGGCCGGCCTCGGTCAGCATCTCGGCGAGGTCCATCCGGATCAGCGCCTCGTCCTCGGCCAGCAGGATGCGCATCCCCGTCTCCGCGCCCTCCGCGCCGGAGGTCTGCCTCTCGTCGGCCTCGGGCACCGGCTGGTCCTGCTCCCCCTGCGGCGTCGTCTCACTCACGTCTGGCACCCTATCTGTCGCGTCTCACCCCGGCCAGCACGTCGCGGACCGGGGGCTGGTGCCGGGAGCGGGACTCGAACCCGCACGCCCTCTCGGGCAGAGCATTTTGAGTGCTCCGTGTCTGCCATTCCACCACCCCGGCAGGTGGTCGGCGCGGTCAGGCCCACGCCCAGAAGCCGGTCCGAGCATACCGGCACCACGCTCACACCTCGGGGTCCTGGGTGTAGGCCGGGGCCTCCCGAGGATGGCGTCGCCCACGCGGTGCATCCGCAGCGCGTTGGTGGTGCCCGAGACCCCGGGGGGCGAGCCGGCCACGATGACGACGACATCGCCCGCGGTGCAGCGCTCCTCGCGCAGCAGCGTCTCCTCGACCTGCTTGACCATCTGATCGGTGTGCCACACGAAGGGGACGAGGAAGGTCTCCACACCCCAGGTGAGAGCCAGCCGAGACCGAGTGAGCTGCTCGGTGGTGAACGAGAGCATGGGTGTCGTGGGGCGCACCCGGGCCATGCGGGTCGTCGTGTCGCCGCTCTTGCTGAAGGTCACGAGGAACTTCACCTGCTCACCGAGGGCGTCGGCGAGCGAGACCGCGGCTCGCGTGACCGCACCGCCGGGGGTCTTCGGCTTGGTGGTGATCGGCGGGATCCGGTGCATCCCGTGCTGCTCGGTGCTGCAGATGATGCTCGCCATCGTCTCCACCGCCCGGATCGGCCAGGCGCCGACGGAGGTCTCCCCCGAGAGCATGATCGCGTCTGCCCCGTCCAGCACGGCGTTGGCGCAGTCGCTGGCCTCGGCCCGCGTCGGGCGCGGGTTGTCGACCATGGACTCCAGCACCTGGGTGGCCACGATCACCGGCTTGGCCTTCTCCCGGCACAGCTGGATGGCGTCCTTCTGCACGAGAGGCACCTGCTCGAGCGGGAGCTCCACCCCCAGGTCGCCACGCGCGACCATGATGCCGTCGAAGGCATCGACGATCCCGGCGAGGTTGTCCACCGCCTGCGGCTTCTCGATCTTGGCGATGACCGGCAGCCGACGGCCCTCCTCGTCCATGATCCGGTGCACGTCTTGCACGTCGTCGGCCGAGCGCACGAAGGACAGGGCGATGAAGTCCACCCCGCTGCGGACCGCCCAGCGCAGGTCGTCCTCGTCCTTGTCCGACAGGGCCGGGACGCTCACCGCGGCACCAGGGAGGTTGATGCCCTTGTTGTTGGAGACGACCCCGCCGACCACCACCTCGCACACCACGTCGGTCGCCGTGACCTCGGTGGCCCGGAGCATCACCTTCCCGTCGTCGATGAGCAGGTCGTCCCCGGGAGCGACATCGCCCGGCAGGCCGGGGTAGGTCGTGCCGACGCAGTCCTGGTCGCCGGGGACCTCCCGTGTGGTGATGGTGAAGGTGGACCCCGAGCGGAGGGTCACCGGGCCCCCGGCGAAGGTGCCGGTGCGGATCTTGGGGCCCTGCAGGTCGGCCAGGACGGCGACCGCGTGGCCGGTGGAGTCGCTGGCCTCGCGGACCTTGATGTAGCGCTCGTAGTGCTCCTCGTAGGAGCCGTGCGAGAGGTTGAGCCGGGCCACATCCATCCCGGCGGTGACGAGCGCCTCGATCTGGGCGGAGGAGGCGGTGGCGGGGCCGAGGGTGCAGACGATCTTCGCGCGACGCATGGGGCAAGCCTAGTGGTGCGGGGGCCACTTCCCCGCATCGCCTGCCGCGACGTCAGGAGCCGTCGGCGAGCAGCTCCGCCAGGTCCGTGGAGCCCTCCATCAGACCCTGCAGCCGGGTGTCCTCCACCTGCTCGCCGTCGACGAGCAGCCGCGGGGTCCCGGTGATGCCGTCCCGGTTGGACCGCTCCTGCATGTCGGCCACGTAGTCGTCGTAGGTGCCGTCCTGGACGCACGCGGTGAACGAGCTCAGGGACTCCCCGGTGAGTCCGGCCGCCTCCCCGAACCCCAGGAGCTCCTCGTCGGTCCATCCCGCGCCCTCCTGCGCGGGCTGACCGGCGAAGGCCGCGGCGTGGTAGGGCAGGAAGGCCCCCTCGTCGTCGGCGCACAGAGCTGCTCCGGCGGCGCGACGGGAGGAGTCGTTGCCCAGGGTGCCGTCGAGGAAGGACATCATCGTCACCGTCAGCGTGATCTCCCCCGCCTCGGCCCGGGCGGCCAGGTCGTCACCCACCGCCTCCTCCAGCACGCCGCACCACGGGCACTGGAAGTCCTCGTACAGCTGCACCTGCGGCACGTCGTCCGAGACGGGCGCACCGACCTGTATGCCGCCGCCCTCCGGCAGCGCATTGGCGCTGCCGGTCGCCTCCAGACCCCCCTGCCGGGTGACGGCCCACAGCACCAGCCCGCCCACGAGCGCGACGACGAGCAGCACGACCGCGCCGATGAGGACCGGCGAGGGACCGGCGGAGGAGACCTGCTTGACCTCGGGTGCGGGGGGACGGGGCATGTCAGTCGCCTTTCCGGAGGAGGGTGTCGAGGGAGGCCGGGGAGCGGGGCCGGACGACGAGCCAGCCCGCCATCGCCAGGAACCCCACGTCGCGGAGCATCTCGGTGAGGTAGCGGGTGTCGTCGGGCGCCACCGGCCCGCCCGACCCGAAGCATCCGCAGTCGATGCTGAGGCCACGGGCCCAGGCCGAGGCGATACCGGCGACGAAGACGAGCATGAGCACGGCGGTGCCGAGCGCGGCGGCGCGGGTGAGCAGGCCGACCAGGAGCAGCAGGGCCAGCGCCAGCTCCACGACCGGCAGCAGCACCCCGACCGCGCGGGCCACGTCGTAGGGGAAGAGCTCGTAGGCCACGACGTTCTGCACCGAGCCGGTGAGGTCGCTGATCTTGGTCCAGCCGGCATAGCCCAGGACGGCGGCCAGCCCGAGGCGCAGCAGCAGCCCCACCACATCCAGCGCTGGCGACCGCGGACCCTGCACCGAGGTGCGCTCCTCCTGCACCGCGGTCACGCCCGGCGCACCCCGGCGGCCAGCTCGTCGGTCAGCTCGGCCAGGCGGCCCAGCGAGGTGTCCTCCCCGAGCGCGCGGACCAGGGCGGAGCCCACGATCACGCCGTCGGCGAAGCCGGCCACCTCGGCGGCCTGCTCGCCCGTGCTCACGCCGAGACCGACGCACAGCGGCAGGTCGGTGACCTCACGGGTCCGGGCGACCAGCGACTGCGCGGCGTCGCCGACGCTGGCCCGCACGCCCGTGACCCCCATCGTGGAGGCGACGTAGACGAACCCGCGGCAGGCCTGCGTCGTCGAGCGCAACCGCTGCGGCGTCGAGCTGGGAGCGACGAGGAAGACCGGCGCGAGCCCGTGCGCGTCCGCGGCGGTCAGCCAGTCCTGCGCCTCGTCGGGGATGAGGTCCGGGGTGATGAGGCCGGCGCCGCCGGCGGCGGCCAGGTCTGCGGCGAACCGCTCGACGCCGTAGCGCAGGACCGGGTTCCAGTACGTCATGACCACGGGGACGGCCCCGGCCGCGCGGGCCGCGGCGACGACCTCGAAGACGTGGCTGAGCCGGAACCCCGCCCTCAGGGCCGTGCTGGCGGCCCGCTCGACGACCGGACCGTCCATGAGCGGGTCGGTGTAGGGGACACCCACCTCGACGACGTCGCAGCCGTGCTCGGCGAGCGTGCGGACCGCCTCCAGCGAGGTGGGCAGGTCCGGGTATCCCGCGGGCAGGTACCCCACGAGGGCGGCCCGACCTTCAGCCCGGGACCGGGCGAAGACGTCGTCCAGGGTGCTCACGACACGGTCTCCTGGGCACCGGGGCCCGTCTCGCCGTCGACGTGCGCCTCGCCGTCGTCGTCCACGAGCCCGAACCACCGGGCGGCGGTGTCGACGTCCTTGTCCCCGCGCCCCGAGAGGTTGACCAGCACCGTCGTACCGGGACCGAGCTCCGGGCCGATCTTCAGGACGCCGGCCAGGGCGTGCGCGCTCTCGATGGCCGGGATGATCCCCTCGGTGCGGCACAGCAGCGAGAAGGCGTCCATCGCCTCCCGGTCGGTCACCGGCGCGTAGCTGGCCCGTCCGCTGTCGTGCAGGAAGGCGTGCTCGGGGCCGACCGAGGGATAGTCCAGCCCGGCCGAGACGGAGTGGGTCTCGCGGGTCTGACCATCCTCGTCCTGCAGCACGTAGGTCGCGGCGCCGTGCAGCACCCCCGGCTCACCGCCGGAGAAACGCGCGGCGTGCCGGCCGCTCTCGACGCCTTCTCCCCCGGCCTCGAAACCCCACAGCGCGACCGAGGGGTCGTCCCGGAAGGCGTGGAAGATACCCATGGCGTTGGAGCCGCCCCCGACGCAGGCGCAGACCGCGTCGGGCAGCCCGCCGACGGCCTCGTCGACCTGCTTGCGGGCCTCCTCGCCGATCACCGCGTGGAAGTCGCGGACCATGGTCGGGAACGGGTGGGGGCCGGTCACCGTGCCGAGCAGGTAGTGCGTGTGGTCGACGTTGGTCACCCAGTCCCGCATCGCCTCGTTGATGGCGTCCTTGAGCGTGGCGCTCCCGGTGGGGACGGCGACGACCTCGGCGCCGAGCAGCCGCATCCGGGCGACGTTGAGGGCCTGGCGCTCGGTGTCGACCCGGCCCATGTAGACCGTGCACTCCAGCCCCATGAGCGCGGCCGCGGTGGCGGTGGCGACGCCGTGCTGCCCGGCCCCGGTCTCGGCGATCACCCGGCGCTTGCCCATGCGGACCGCCAGCAGCGCCTGGCCGAGCACGTTGTTGATCTTGTGCGACCCGGTGTGGTTGAGGTCCTCGCGCTTGAGCAGGACGCGAGGGCCGCCGGCGTGCTCGGCGAAGCGGGGCACCTCGGTCAGCGGGCTGGGCCGCCCGGTGTAGTCGCGCTGCAGGCGGTCGAGCTCGGAGCGGAAGTCCGGGTCGGCCATCGCCGTGAGGCGGGCCTCGTCCAGCTCCTCGAGCGCGGCCACCAGCGCCTCGGGCACGTAGCGTCCGCCGAACTCGCCGAAGCGCTCGGCCGCGGTCACCTTGTCGCTCGTCGGGCTGCTCATCGGGTATGCCCCGCCCGAGTGGCGGTCGCGTGCACGGCCGGGTGCGCCCCCACGGCGACCATCTCCCGGACGGCCTCCTGCGGCGAGCCGGAGGTGACCAGCGCCTCCCCGACGAGCACCGCCTGGGCGCCGGCCTCGGCGAAGCTCATGACGTCGAGCGGGCCGCGCACCCCGGACTCGGCCACGGCCACGCAGCCGGCCGGGACGTGCGGCGCCAACCGGGCGAAGGTCCCACGGTCGACCTCGAGGGTCTTGAGGTCGCGGTTGTTGACGCCGACGATCCGCGCACCGGCGTCCAGCGCCCGGCTCAGCTCCTCCTCGTCGTGCACCTCGACGAGCGCGTGCATGCCGAGCGACTCGGTGCGCTCCAGCAGGCTCACGAGCACCTGCTGGTCCAGGGCGGCCACGATGAGCAGCACCAGGTCCGCACCGTGGGCGCGGGCCTCCCAGAGCTGGTAGGGGTCGACGATGAAGTCCTTGCGCAGCACGGGCACGTCGACCCGAGCGCGCACGGCGTCGAGATCGGCGAGCGAGCCACCGAACCGCCGCTCCTCGGTGAGGACGCTGATGACGCTGGCGCCCCCGGCCGCGTAGTCGGCGGCGAGCCCGGCCGGCTCGGCGATGGCCGCGAGCGCGCCCTTGGAGGGGCTGCTCCGCTTGACCTCGGCGATGACGTGGATCCGGTCCGTGCGGGACAGCGTGGCCCAGGCGTCCCTGGCCGGCTCCGCGGCCCGGGCGAGCTCCTGCACCGCCTCCATCGGGGCGGTGGCCCGCCGCCGGTCGAGGTCCTCGCGGACGCCGTCGACGATCTGCTCTAGCACGGAAGACACTCCCCCAGCGTAGAACGCGCCGCCGGGTGCGGTGACCACGAGGGGTGTCCGGTCAGCGGTGGGCGGCGTCGTGCTCCGGCTCGCCCATCCCGGCACGGTCCAGGAGGTACCACGCCAGGGCTCCGACGACGCCGAGCGCCAGACCGACGTAGAGCAGCCAGTCCGGGGACAGCACGACGCCCCAGACGGCGACCACGCTGCCGACGAGCATGATGGTCACGCCCACCCAGGCGGCGACGCTGTGACCGTGGCTGTCCTCGTGCATGTGGCGCTCTCCTCACTCGTCGGGCGACGGGCCGAGGGGTCCGTCGGGCGCCATTGTGCCAGCCCGTGCGCCCGGGAGGAGCACCAGCGCGCCCACCGCCGCGACGACGCCGGCGAGCAGGCAGACCCAGAACCATGCGGTGGCCCCGGCGGGCCGTGCCAGGCCGGTCGCGACCGCCGCACCTGCGGCGGCGAGCACCGTCAGCGCGCGGACGGCGCCACCGGCCCACCCGTTCGCCCGCGCCCCGGCGAGGGCGGCCACGGCCACGACGAGGAGCAGCGCCGTGACGAGGGGGGCGAGGTCGGTGCCCGTCCGGACCTCGTCCCAGGCGATGCCGGCCGCATCCACCCTGGTCCCGCTGGACCACGGCTGACCGGCAGCAAGCAGGGCCAGGCCCGTGGCGAGCAGGGTGACGGGCAGCACGGCGCGCCGCACCTCCGGCATCCTCAGACCGCCTGCTGCGCCGCCCAGGAGGCGTGCATCCTGGTGTAGACCCCGCCCCGGGCCACGAGGTCGCGGTGGTGACCGAGCTCGACGATCCGGCCGGCGTCCACGACCACGACGACGTCGGCCGCCTCCGCGGTCGACAGCCGGTGCGCGATGGCGACCGAGGTCCGACCGGTGGTCAACCCCTCGAGCGCCCGCTGCACCCGTACCTCGGTGGCAGGGTCGACCGCGCTGGTGGCCTCGTCGAGGACGAGCAGGTCGGGGTCGGCGAGGTAGGCGCGGGCGATGGCGACGAGCTGGCGCTCACCGGCCGACAGCGACTCGCCCCGCTGCCCCACCTGCGTCCGCAGGCCGTGCGGGAGACCCTCGACCCAGGCGTCCAGGCCGAGCTCGGTGACCGCGAGCCGCAGGTCGTCGTCGGAGGCCTCGGGGCGTCCGAAGCGGATGTTGTCGGCCAGGTCGGCATCGAAGAGGAACCCCTCCTGCGGGACCAGCACCACGCGCTGCCGCAGGCTGGCGAAGCTGATCTGCCGCAGGTCCACGCCGTCGAGGCGGACCACACCCTCGCTCGGGTCCATGAGCCGGGTGAGGAGCTTGGCCAGGGTGGTCTTGCCGGAGCCGGTCTGACCGACGACGGCCACCCGGGTGTGCGGCTCGATGCGCAGGTCGACCTCGCGCAGCACGCGCTCGCCACCGGGGTAGGCGAAGGAGACGTCCTCGAAGTCCACCGTGATGGGGCCGCGCTCGAGCACGACGCCCTCCTCGCCCGGGTCGGCGACGTCGGCCGGGGTGTCGATGACCCCGATGACCCGACGCCAGCCCGCGATGGCGTTCTGCATCTCATTGAGGATCTCCGTCGCCATGAGCACCGGCTGGGTGAAGAGGTTGACCAGGAAGAGGAAGCCGACGAGCTGCCCGAGCGTGAGCTGGCCGCGCGCCGCGAGGACGGTGCCGACGACGAGGACCACCGCCGTGGTGATGCCCGCGAAGGCCTGGCCCGAGACGAAGGCCATGACCGAGCGCACCTGGGCCCGGATGGCCGAGGACCGGTGCGCCTCGATCGCCTCGTCGATCCGGGCGGCGGTGCGGTCCTCGACGCCGTAGGCGCGGATCGTCGTGGCCCCGACGATCGACTCGCTGATCGAGCCGAGCAGGTCCCCCACCCGCTCCCGGACGGTCCCGTAGGAGCGCCCCAGGATCGGCTGGAAGCGGCGGACCAGGAAGACCAGCGGCACCAGGCAGAGGTAGACCACGCCGGCCAGGAGCGGGCTGTAGGCGACCATGAGGATGGTGGCCAGCACGATCTGGGCCGTGCTCACGAGCAGCATCAGCCCGCCGAACTGCACGAACATCGAGATCGTGTCGACGTCGCTGGTGACCCGGGACACGAGCGCACCGCGCCGCTCGGTGCTCTGGGTGAGCACGGACAGGTCGTGGATGTGCCGGAAGGCGCGGAGCCGTAGCGTCGCGAGACCGGACTCGGCCGCGGTGAACAACCGGACGTTGACGGCATACTGCGCCAGCGAGGTGAGCGCGACGACCCCGGCGGCGAGGGCGATCGCGCGGACGACGAAGTCCAAATCCGGACCGCCCGGCGCGTTGATCCCGTTGTCCGTGGTCTGCTGCACGACGAACGGGATGACCACCCGGCCGACGGTCGCGACCACCGCGAGGACCAGCGTCAGCGTCAGCCCGGTCCGCAGCTCCGGCGACAGCTCGAGCCCGCGCCGCAGCGTGGCCAGCGTCCCGAGCTGCGACCGGCCGTCGATCCGGCTGGAGACCGGCTCCTCCTGCTCGCGCTCTGCTGCCTCGCTCACGGGGTCACCTCCTCCTGCCGCGTCACCGCGGCACGCTCGGCGGCCTCGCGGGAGTAGGCCTGGACGAGGTCGACGTAGCCGCGGCAGCGTGAGAGAAGCTCGTCGTGCGAGCCCTGGTCGACCACCCGGCCGTGCTCGAGGTAGACGACCTCGTCGGCCAGCAGGATGGTCGCCATGCGGTAGGCCACGACGAGCGCGGTCATCCCGCCACGGGCCTCCCGCAGCCCGGCGAGGATGGCCTGCTCCACCGACGGGTCCACGGCGCTGGTGGCGTCGTCGAGGACGAGCAGCCGCGGCCGGCGCCAGATCGCGCGGGCGAGCGCGATGCGCTGCCGCTGCCCGCCGGAGAGGGTCCCGCCGCGCTCCCCGATGACGGTGTCCAGCCCGTCGGGGAGGGAGCGCACGAAGTCGTCGGCCTGGGCGATCCGCAGGGACTCCCAGACCGAGGCGTCGTCGGCGTCCTCACCCAGCGTGATGTTGCCGCGCACCGAGTCGTCGAACATGAAGGTCTGCTGCGCGACGAGCGCGGCGCTGGCGGGCAGCTCGCCGTGCGCCAGCTCGCGGGCCTCGACCCCGTCGAGGCGGACCGAGCCCGCGTCGGCGTCCACCAGGCGCAGCGCGAGGTTGGCCAGGGTGCTCTTGCCCGCGCCGGTGGGCCCCACCAGCGCCACCGTGCTGCCGCGGGGGACGGCCAGCGTCACGCCGCGGATCGTCGCCTGCTCCTCCCCGGCGTGGGAGTAGGTCACCCCGGCGAGTGCGGACTCCGCGGGGGCGCCGCCCCGAAGGGTCGCGGTGCCGTAGGGCATACCCCCGCGGGCCTGCAGCACGTGCTGCACCCGGTCGTGGCCGACCACCGAGCGCGGGATCTCGGCGAGCACCCACCCCAGCGCACGCACCGGGAAGGCCAGGATGGAGAAGAGGTAGGCCATCTGGACGACGTCGGCGGCGTCGAGCGCGCCACGGGAGACCTGCCAGGTGCCGACGCCCAGCACCGCCAAGGTGCCGAGGGTCGGGATGGCCTCGATCACGGGCTCGAAGACGCCGCGGGTGCGACCGACCAGGATGAGGGCATCGCGCAGCTCGTGCGCCTTGGCGCGGAACCGCCCGGTCTCCTGGTCCTCCCGCCCCATCGCCTTGACGACCAGACCGGCCTCGAAGGACTCGTGCGCCACCTCCGCGACCTCGGCGCGCAGCTGCTGCGCGTGGGTGATCCGCGGCGACATGACCCGTTGGAAGACGAGGTTGGCGGCGAACAGACCGGGGAAGACCAGGAGCCCCAGGACGGCCAGCAGCGGGTCGACCAGCACCATCATGGTGCCGGCGATGACGAGCATGAACACGACACCGATCGCCATGGGCAGCGGGTTGAAGACCTGCCACGTCGCCTCGACGTCGGCGTGCGCGTTGGAGAGCAGCTGGCCCGAGGGGTGGGCGTGGTGCCACGACAGCGGGAGCCGGAGGTACTGCCGGGTCACCCGACGCCGGTAGTCAGCCTGGAGGTTGAACCCCGCCATGGTCGCCCAGACGCGACGCAGGATCACGCCCGCGACATTGACGACCAGCACGGCGAGCAGGACCCCGAAGATGGTCCACAGGCCGGCCGCCTCGACCCGCTGGGCGCGCACCGAGGGCTCGACGACCTCGTCGGTCAGCCAGCCGATCGCCCACGCGGTAGCGACGGTGGCCCCGGCCCACAGCACCGCCCCGACGACCGCGACCGCCGTCGGGCCCCGCTGCCTGGCCATCCCGCCGCCGATGACCCGCAGCCCGCGGCGCAGCACCGCGCGGTCGGCGACGGGGCGGGGCACCGGTGCGGCGGCAGACGAGGGCATGGGGCAGGGGACCTCCGGTGACGAGGCGGGTGATGGTGGTTCCACCCATCCAACCACGCGGTCCTGACAGACCGTCGGCGTGGTTCGATGAGGGGTATGCGCCACTCCCCCGACCTGCTCCGCGATCTCGTCGCGCGCACCGCCACCGAGCTGGGACCGGACGCGCCGACGCTCTGCTCCCCCTGGACCGTACGTGACCTGCTCGCGCACCTCGTCGTCCGGGAGACGCGCCCGGACACGCTCCCGGGCATCGGTCTCCCGCTCCCACCGCTGCAGCGGCACACCGAGCGGGTGCAGGACGAGGTCGCCGCCCGGCCGTTCGCCGAGCTGGTCGACCAGGTGCGCAGCGGCCCGCCGCCGTGGTGGCCGACGCGGCTGCCCGTCCTGGACCGCGCGGTCAACGTGGCCGAGCTCGCGATCCACCACGAGGACCTGGCGCGGGCGCGACCCGGATGGGCCCCGACCGACCTGCCGGACCCGGTGCCTGCCCAGCTGTGGGGCACCGTCCGCACGGCCGGGCGCCTGCTCTACCGCGACGCACCCTGCGGCGTCGTCGTGGTCGCACCGGGCCACGGCCGCGCCGCCGTGCGTCGGCCGCCGGCGGGCCGCGGCAGCGTCGTGCTGACCGGTGCCCCGCTGGAGCTGCTGCTCCACGCCTTCGGCCGGGACCAGGTGGCGCGGGTGGAGGCGGCGGGCGAGGACCGCGACGTCCAGGCGCTGTCCTCCCACCGGCGCGGCGCCTGAGCCCTGCGCCGCGGGAGGAGTCGGTAGGACACACTGAGGGCATGAGCAGCGCCCGTGAGCACGCCCGGGCCGCCGGACACGTGGTCCTCGACCCGCTGCGCGAGGAGATCACCCCCGGCGCGGCACGGACCAGGGTGCTGCGGCTGCGCTCCCGGGCCTGGCTGATCCTGCAGGCGGCGACCGGTGCGGTCCTGGCGTGGTTCGTCGCCCACGACCTGCTCGGCCACGCGCTGCCCTTCTTCGCCCCGATCACCGCGATGGTCTGTCTTGGACTGACCTACGGCGACCGGCTCCGACGCATCGTCGAGCTGACCATCGGGGTGGCCATCGGCGTGGGCATCGGCGACCTCTTCGTCCACGTCTTCGGCACCGGGCTGTGGCAGATCTTCGCGGTCTGCGTCGTCGCGATGTCGCTCGCCGTCCTGGCCGGGGCCGGGCAGCTGCTCATGATGCAGGCCGGGATCCAGGGCGTCATCATCACCACCCTGGTCGCCGGGGACGGACAGGCCTTCAACCGCTGGCTGGACGCCGCGGTCGGCGGCGGGGTGGCGCTGCTCATCGCCATGCTGGCGCCGATGCGATCGACCACGAAGCGGCCGCGGGAGCGGATCATCGCCCTCGTGGGTCACCTCGCCGAGGTGCTCACCGACACCGCGCAGAGCCTGCGCAACCGGGACGTGGGCCGGGCCACCCGGGCGCTGCAGACCGCCCGGGGCCTGTCCGCCGAGCTGGAGGCGCTCCAGGACACCACCGCCGAGGCCGCGGCTGCCGCGCGCCTGGCTCCGCTGCTGTCCGGGGTGCACAAGGCGGAGGTCCAGGAGATCAAGGTGCTGCTGCAACCGCTCGACCTCGCGATCCGCAACATCCGGGTGCTCGCCCGACGCGCCGAGGCGGCGGTCGGGGCCGGGGAGTTCGTGCCGGACTCCTACACCGACATGGTCGAGGGGCTGGCCGAGGCGGCCGCCGTCCTGCAGGAGAAGCTGGAGCACCGGGAGCCGCTGGGCGGCGCGCAGGAGGACCTGGTGCACCTCGCCCGGCAGTCCACCTGGGGGCACTCCCGCGCCGGCCTGTCCGCCGAGGTGCTCCGCGCCCAGGTGCGCTCCACCGTCGTGGACCTGCTGGTGCTCTCCGGCATGACGACCGCCGAGGCGCGGCGCCGGGTGCCGCCGACCCGTGACGAGATCGACCCCGTGGAGTAGCTCAGCGCTGGTGGTGCTCGACCAGGGCCGCCAGCCGGGAGGCCTCACGCTTCGCCCGCTCGCCGTCCGCGCGCTGGATCGCCATGACGGCCAGCTCCTCGGTGTCGTTCAGCTCGAGCACCACCCAGGGCGCGCCGGGCGTGAAGGTCACCGAGGCGACCTGCGACCACTCCAGCTCGCGCCGCAGCACGAGGTTGACGACCACGAGCCCGGCGGCGGAGGGGATCGCGCGGATGAGGGCATACCGCCAGAGGAAGGCCCCCATGGCGAGGCCCAAGCCGGCGATGAAGATCCGGTTGAGCAGCGCCATCGTCGGGCTGGCACCGGCGTAGGTGGGACCGAGGACCGCCACGAGCCCGAAGATCAGCACCGAGGCGAGCCCCGCGACCCGAGCCACCCGCGCGCCGGTCACCGGGCGGAACGGCGCGTAGGGGTCGGTCGCCCCGCTCACGACCGCGCCCTGGTGTCACCCGCGGCCGGGCCGGCCCCGGTCACCGCGCCCTGCGGCGCCTCGTCCCGCGCGGCCCGGGACCACACGACGAAGCCCCACAGCACGAGCGCGCCGTAGACGGCATACATCACCGCGGAGGGGTAGTAGCCCGAGTGCCACAGCAGCGGCACCCCGACGAGGTCCACGGCGATCCACACCAGCCAGAAGTCCACCCAGCCGCGGGCCATGGCGTAGGTCGCCAGCATCGACCCCACGAAGATCCAGGCGTCGGTCCAGTAGTACCAGCGCGGTGCCGGCCAGCCCGCGCCCACCTGCGCGAAGACCCACTGGGCCAGCACGACGAGGAGTGCGGCGGCGAGCAGGTATGCCGTGCGCTCGCGCAGCGTCGCCCAGCGGGGGGTGATCGCCGGCTCACCCTTGGCGCGGGTGCGGCGGGAGGCCTGCCAGCGCCACCAGCCGTAGACGCTGGTCGCGATGAAGAAGACCTGCCGGGCGGCCTGCCCGAAGAGGCTGTGCTCCTGCGGGTTCGCGAACCACACCCCCATGAAGACGGTGAAGAGCAGCAGGTTGCCGACGATGCCGACCGGCCAGGCCCAGACGGTCCGTCGCATGCCGAGCAGCGCCGAGGCGAAGCCGAAGCCGTTGCCGACGACCTCGCGCCAGGCGACGCTGTGGCCCAGGACGGAGACCTCGGCGTAGAACAGGTCACCCCAGACGTCCACGCTCAGACCTCGGGCGAGGAGCTGAAGGAGGACGCTGCGGCGGCGCGGCGGAGGTCCGCGACGGCGCCGGCCACGTCGTCGGCGCCGTAGACCGCGGAGCCGGCGACGAAGACGTCGGCCCCGGCCTCGGCGCACCGGGCGATCGTGTCCTGCGCCACGCCCCCGTCCACCTGCACCCAGATGTCGCCACCGTGCCGACGCACCGCCTCCCGGACCTCGCGCACCTTGGCCAGCTGGTCGTCCATGAAGGACTGCCCGCCGAAGCCCGGCTCGACCGTCATGACGAGCACCATGTCGAGCTCGGGCAGCAGATCGGCATACGGGGCGAAGGGGGTGCCGGGCTTGAGCGCCATCGCCGAGCGCGCCCCCGCGGCCCGGATGGCCCGCGCGGTGCCGACCGGGTCCGCGGCCGCCTCGACGTGGAAGGTCACCGAGGAGGCACCTGCCTCGGCGTAGCCGGGCGCCCACCGGTCGGGGTCCTCGATCATGAGGTGGCAGTCCAGCGGGACCGGGCTGACCTGGGCCAGCGCCTCCACGACCGGTCGACCCAGGGTGAGGTTGGGCACGAAGTGGGCGTCCATGACGTCGACGTGCGCCCAGTCCGCGGTCTCGATGGCGCGGAGCTCTTCGGCCAGGTGGGCGAAGTCCGCGGCGAGGATGGAGGGGCTGATCTGCGGGTGCGCGGGCGGGGCCATGCGCTCAGTCTAGAGAGCGTGCCGCGCGGCGGAGCAGGGCCACGAACATCCCGTCCGTGCCGTGCCGGTGCGGCCACAGCTGGGCCCACGGGCCGTCCCCGGTGTCCGGCACGGGGGCTCCGGAGCGGTCGCGCAGCAGCGGCCGGACGTCCACCGGCTCGACGTCGGGCCGGCGCTTGAGCACGTCCTTGACGACCAGCTCGGTCTCGGCGAGGTGCGGCGAGCAGGTGGCGTAGGCCACGAGGCCCCCGGGCCGCACGGCGGTGAGCGCCGAGTCCAGCAGCGCGCGCTGCAGCGGACCGAGGGTGCCGAGGTCCTGGGGCGAGCGGCGCCACCGCGCCTCGGGGCGGCGGCGCAGCGCGCCCAGCCCGGTGCAGGGCGCGTCGACCAGGACGCGGTCGTAGGTGTCCGGCTCCTCGGCCCCCACGTCACGGCCGTCGCCGACGGTGACGTCGACCCGGGCCCCGGCGTGGACCGGGCCGACGAGGGTGTGCCGGAGGAGCTCGGCGCGGTGCTCGCTCACCTCGTTGGCCCGCAGCCGGGCCCCCTGCTGGGCCGCGAGCGCCGCCAGCAGCCCGGCCTTGCCTCCCGGTCCGGCGCACAGGTCCAGCCAGCGCTGCTCGCTGCCCTCGGCGAGCTCGGGCAGGGGCGCCTGCGCCAGGGCGATGGTGAGCAGCTGGGAGCCGGCGTCCTGCACCGCCGCGCGGCCCTCGCGGACCGCCGCCAGGGCTCCGGGGTCTCCCTGCGGCAGCTCCCACGCGGTCGGCGCGATGCCGGCGGGCCGGGCGCCGCCCGCCTCGAGCTCCTCCTCGGCCCCGAGACCGGGGCGGCCGACCAGCGTCAGCGGGCCCGGGGTGTTGTGGGCGGCCAGGAGCCGGGCGAGCTCGCCGGAGTCCGCGACGGAGTCCTCGGGGGCGGCGCCCCGGGCGGCCACCAGCGACGCGCGCAGCGCCCGGACGACCCACTCGGGGTGCGAGTGCTCCAGGGCGAGCCGGGCGAGCGGGTCCTCCAGACCCTCGACCAGGCTCGCAACCCAGGCGTCCCGGTCCTGGCTGCTCACCCGTCGCAGCACCGCGTTGACGAAGCCCCCCGCGCCCTGGCTCACCTGCTGTCGCGCCAGCCCCACGGTGGCGCTCACCGCGGCGTGGTCCGGCACCCGCATCCCCAGCAGCTGGTGGACGCCGAGGCGCAGGACGGTGCGGACCGGTCCGTCGATCTCCGCGACCGGGCGGCCCGCGGCCTGCGCGACGACGGCGTCGTAGAGCCCCCGCATCCGGAGGGTGCCGTAGGTCAGCTCGGTCGCGAAGGCGGCGTCGCGGCCGGTGAGCGAGGCCGAGCGCAGCGCCCTCGGGAGCACCAGGTTGGCGAAGGCCTCGTCGGTGTCCACCTGCCGCAGCACGCGGAAGGCGACCGTGCGGGCGGGGTCGGCCTCCCTGGTGCGCTGCGAGGGGGTCTGGGCCGACCGGCGTCGTGGCCCGCGCCGGCCGTCGCGGCCGCCCGTCCGGTCGCGGTTACCGCCGCCGGACCGACCCTGGCCTCCCCCACCACGGGCCGGGCGGTCCTCAGCCACCGAGCACCTCCCTGGGCCCGGGCCGCACGCCCCGGGCCCAGTCGGTCGCGGCCATCGCGCGCTTGCCCTGGGCCTGCACCTGCCCCAGCTGCACGGGGGTGCTGCCGGTGCCGACGAGAACCTGGTCCCTACCGACGTGTACCTCGCCGGGCGCGAGCCGCACCTCCTGCGGTCCCTGCTCCGCCGGCACGACCGGGCCGAGCTTGAGCCGCGCGCCCCGGAAGGTGGTCCAGGCGCCCGGTGCGGGTGTGCACGAGCGCACGAGCCGGTCCACCGCGTAGGCGGGGTGGTCCCAGACGACCCAGGCGTCCTCGACCGTGATCTTGGGCGCCAGGCTCACCCCGTCGGCGGGCTGCGGCTCGGGCGTCAGGGCCCCGGCCTCCAGCGCGTCGAGAGTGCTGACGAGCAGGTGGGCCCCGGCCTCGGCCAGCCGGTCGAGCAGGTCGCCGGAGGTGTCCCGCGGCCGCACGGTCTCGGTGAGCCGGGCGAGGACCGGCCCGGTGTCCATACCCTCCTCCAGCAGGAAGGTCACCGCACCGGTCACGTCGTCACCGGCACGCAGCGCGTGCTGCACCGGCGCCGCGCCACGGTAGGCCGGCAGGAGGGAGAAGTGGAGGTTGACCCACCCGTGCCTCGGGAGGGGCAGCAGGGCAGGTGGCACCAGCAGGCCGTAGGCGACCACCGGGCAGGCGTCGGGTGCCCAGTCTCGGAGCTGGTCCTGGGCCTCGGCGTCACGGAGCGAGGACGGGGTTGCGACGGGTATGCCTGCCTCGAGCGCGACCTCGCGGACCGGGGACGGGCGCAGCGAGCGGCCGCGGCCGGCCCGGGCATCCGGGCGGGTCAGCACCCCGACGACCTCGTGCTCCGAACGCAGCATGGCACGCAGACTCGGGACCGCCGCGTCGGGGGTCCCGGCGAAGACGAGACGCACGCGGGCTCAGCGACGCTTCCGGTCGCGGCCGTCGCCGACCTCGTCCACCTGCACGACCTCGGCCTCGCTGGAGGACTGGTGGAACTCCTCGGCGTCGACGTTGAGCTCGACGATCTCCTCGCCCTGCTCACGCAGCAGCTCGTGCCGGTCCCTCCGGCGACGTCCCTGCTCCACCGGGTCGGGCACCGGCGCGGCGGCGATGAGCCGCTGGGTGTACTCCTGCGTGGGATGCTCCATGATCTGCTCGCGCGGGCCGGCCTCGACGACCTTGCCGTTCTGCAGCACGACCACCTTGTGGGCCAGCAGGTCGATGACCGCCAGGTCGTGGCTGATGAACAGGCAGGCGAAGCCGAACTGCTCCTGGAGCTCGGCGAAGATCTTGAGCACCCGCGCCTGCACCGACACGTCGAGGGCCGAGGTGGGCTCGTCGGCCACCAGCAGCTCCGGGTCGAGGGTCAGGGCGCGCGCGACCGAGATGCGCTGCCGCTGGCCGCCGGAGACCTCGTGCGGGTAGCGGTTGTAGACCTCGCGCGGCAGGTGCACCGCGTCGAGCAGCTCGTAGACCCGCTGCTCGCGGGACTTGCGGTCACCGACCTTGTGCACGACCAGCGGCTCGGCAATGCACTCGCCGATCGGCAGCCGTGGGTTCAGCGAGGCGGCCGGGTCCTGGAAGATGACGCCGATCCGCCGGCGCAGCGGCTTGAGGTCCTTGCGCCTCACCCCGGTGATGTCCTGGCCGAGCAGCCTGAACTCGCCGGACGCGGCGGGGATGAGGCCCAGGGCGCACCGGCCGATCGTGCTCTTGCCCGAGCCGGACTCCCCGACCAACCCGACGATCTCACCCTGCCGCACGTCGAAGCTGACGTCGTCGACGGCGCGAAAGGGCGCCTTGCCGAGCCGCTGGTACTCGATGACGAGGTTCTTCAGCTCGATCGCCAGCGGCGCCTCGGCGTCGACCTCCTCCTTGACGCTGATGCCCATCTGCCCGCGCCCGGCGCCCATCCGGGGGACGGACCCGAGGAGCATCTTGGTGTAGTCGTGGTTGGGGTGCAGCAGCACCTCCTCCACGGTCCCGCGCTCGACGATCTCGCCCTTGAACATCACCGCGACGCGGTCGGCCATGTCGGCGACCACGCCCATGTTGTGCGTGATGAGCAGGATGCCGGTGTTGAGCTTGTCCTTGAGCGAGCGGAGCAGGTCCAGGATGTCGGCCTGCACGGTGACGTCCAGGGCCGTGGTCGGCTCGTCGGCGATGATGACCTTGGGGTCACAGCTGATCGCGATGGCGATGACCACGCGCTGCCGCTGACCTCCGGACAGCTCGTGCGGGTACTTCTTCATCTGCCGCTCGGGCTCGGGGATGCCCACCATGCCCAGCAGCTCGATCGCCCGGCTCCAGGCCGCGGCGCCGCGGGCGACGCCGTGCAGCTCCATGGACTCCACCATCTGGGTGCCGACGGTGAGGACCGGGTTGAGCGCCGTCATCGGCTCCTGGAAGACCATGGCCACGTCGTTGCCGCGCAGGCGACGCATCTTCGACTCGGTGAGCCCGCCCACGTCGCGCCCCGCCACGTTGACCTGGCCCCCGATCGTCGCGTTGCGGGGCAGGAGGCGCATGGCGGTCATCGACGTCACCGACTTGCCCGAGCCGGACTCGCCGACGAGGGCGACGACCTCGCCCGGGCGCACCCGCAGGTCCACGCCCTTGACGGCGTGCACGCTGCCGAACTCGGTGCGGAAGCGCACGTCGACGTCGTCGAAGGCGAGCACGACCTCCTCGTCGCCGGTCGGCGTGCCCGAGCCGGTGTAGACCGGCTGCCCCGAGCTGCTCTGCGTGGTCGTCGTCATCAGTCGGCCGTCCTGTTCTGCCGGGGGTCGAAGGCATCGCGCAGCCCGTCACCGAGGAAGTTCACCGAGAGCGCGATCGCGAGGATCATGATGCCGGGCCACCAGAACAGCCACGGCCGGGTGAGGAAGGCGTTCTGGTAGTCCGAGATGAGCAGGCCCAGCGAGGTGTCCGGTGGCCGGACCCCGAAGCCGAGGTACGACAACGAGGACTCCAGCAGGATGGTCGTGGCGATCGTGAGGGTGGCGCTGACGATGATCGTGCCGATGGTGTTGGGCAGGATGTGCTTGAAGATCACCCGGCCGGACCCGGTCCCGATCGCCTCGGCGGCGGTGACGAACTCGCGCTCGCGCAGCGAGAGCACCTCGCCCCGCACCAGCCGGGCCAGGCCGGTCCACGAGACCAGGCTGAGGACCAGCGCCAGCGACCAGATGCCCCCACCGGCCATCTTGCCGAGCACCGCGGCCAGGACCAGCAGCGGGATGATGATGAACAGGTCGGTCACCCGCATGAGGATCGCCTCGACCCAGCCGCGGTAGAAGCCGGCCAGCGCCCCGATGATCGTCCCGACCAGGGTGGAGAGCAACCCGACGGTGAAGGCCACGATCAGGGTCCGCTGCGTGCCCCGCATCGTCAGCGCGAAGTAGTCCTTGCCGATGGTGTCCTGCCCGAACGGGTTCTCGCCGACCTGGACCGGCCAGAGCTGCAGCGTCGGTCGGCCGCCGTCCACCGCGACACCGGCGTCGTAGAACGTCTTGTCCCACCAGGCCGGGATCCATCCGTAGCCGATGGACGTGAACGCCATGAGCGTGATGAAGACCAGGACGAAGAGCGAGACCATGGCGCCCTTGTGCCGGAAGAACCGGCGGCGGACGAGCTGGCCCTGCGAGTAGGACTTCTGGCTGAGGTCGATCTGCTTCTCGACCGAGTAGACCTCCTCCACCCGGCTGGCGGCCGCGTGGCTCCGGGTCGTCCCGGGCGCTGGCTGTCGGTCATCGGGTGGTCCTCTGCTCTGTCGGGTGGGTCGCGGGGCGGCGGCGGGTGGGTGTCACCGGGCTCACGCCGGATCCGCGGGTCGAGGGAGGCGTAGGCGATGTCGGCGAACATGTTCATGAGCACCGCCGCGCCGCCGGCCACGAGGTAGTAGGCCATGACCGGGTTGGGGTCGACGAACTGCAGCCCTTGTCGGAACATCGCGCCCAGCCCGCGCCAGCCGAAGACGGACTCGGTGACGACGGCGCCGCCGAGCAGCGAGGCGAAGTCGAAGGCGACGATCGTCGTGATGGGGATGAGCGCGTTGCGTAGCGCGTGCTTGGTGAAGACCACGCGGTCCGAGAGCCCCTTGGAGCGGGCGGTGCGGATGTAGTCCTGGTTGATGGTCTCCAGCATCGAACCGCGGGTGTATCGGCTGTAGGAGGCGATCGAGATCAGCGTCAGCACGATGGTGGGAAGCACCAGCTGGACCCCCCAGTTGTAGATGCCCTCCCAGAAGGTGCCGTCGAAGCGCTCCGGGATGAAGCGGTTCTCCCCGATGGTGCTGATCTGTCGGTCACCGGACATCTCGAGGAACCCGGCCCAGCCGCGCAGCAGGTGGTCCATGAAGATGAGGAAGCCCATGGCGAGAGCGGTCCCGACGCTGACGATCATCGCGGTCCGCCGCTCGTAACCACCCATGACCCAGCCCACGGCGAGGGCGACCGCCACCGTCACGAGAGCCAGCAGCAGGATCGTCAGCCAGCCTGACGGGTCCTCGAGGATCGGCCCGGTGACGAAGTAGCCCACGAGCCCCAGCCCGATGGTGACGAGCCCGGCGTACAGGATCTTGCGGTTGGCCAGGCCGACCGTCATGACGAGCATGAAGGCCAGCGCGGCCAGCGCACCCACGAGGATGAGCGGTAGCCCGAGCGCGGCTGGACCCACCAGTTCACCTGGTCGAAGGCGAAGACCAGCCCGAAGACGACGACGAAGGTCACGGCCCCGGTGACGAGTTGCCGCCGCAGGTCGCCGCCGAGCACCGAGGCCACGGCGAGGGCGAACAAGAAGGCGACGACGCCCATCGCTGCCGTCGACACGTCCGGGTCGGCCATCCAGTTGTTGAACCGGATCGCCCCGACCTCCTTGAGGAGGACCGCGGCCCAGAAGATCGGCAGCGAGAAGAAGAGGAAGGCGGCGAAGGTCACCGCGTAGTCGAAGCCGGAGTACTGCCGGATGGCCGAGAGGACACCGAGAGTGACGCCGATGAAGATCGCCAGGAAGGTCGCGATGGTCACCAGCCGCAGGCTCGCTCCCGCGGCGGACAGCAGCAGGTTGTTGACGCTTGCTCCGTCCCGCGTCATCCCGAGGTCGCACTGGAGCACGAAGCACCGGCTGACCCCGCTGAACCAGCCGAGGTAGCGCTCCCACCACGGGTCGTTGAGCCCCATGTTTTCGGTCCGGGCGTCCATGAGCTGCTGGCGGTTCTCGGCGCGCGACTCGCGCAGGTCCGCGAGCGGGTCGCCCGAGTTGATCGTGAGGACGTACATCAGCACGGAGCCGAGGAACATGATCAGCGCGGAGATCGCGATCCTGCGGAGGATGAACTGGAGCACGGGCCTGACCTTTGCAGTGAGAACGGTTCACGGCGGTGTGACGGACTGCCCGCAGACTCTAACCCCTCGGCAGGGGTGCTGACCACGGACGCTCCCGGCGCGTGTCGCCGCCGGAGCAGCACGCCGAGTGGGGAGGTGCCGGACGACGAACGGGGTGGGAGGGAGTCGACCCTCCCACCCCGTTCACCGGTGCCGAGCCGGCAGCGGGACCAGTCCCGCTGCCGGCTCAGCCGGGATGCGTCAGCTGGCGCGCACCCACTGGTCGGCGTTCCAGGAGACACCGGTCTGGACCGAGGTCGGCCGGACGTTCTCCAGGGTGCTGTCGTAGCCGACGACACCCGGGTGGGCGAACAGCGGGATGCCGTACAGGTTGTCCCACAGCAGCTTCTCGATCACCTTGATCTGCTCCATGTGGACCTCCGGGTCGTTGGAGCCTGCCAGGGTGTTCCACGCCTCGTCGACCTCCTCGTTGGAGAAGCCGCCGAAGTTCTGCCCACCGTCGGTGGAGTAGATCGGTTGGCCCGACGCGACCTGGCCCGAGCCGGCCCAGGCGAAGAGCGCGACCTCCCAGTCGCCCTGCTCCAGCGTGCCGCCGGCCTCGAAGAAGTCCTGGTTGCCCGCGTCGACGATCTCGAAGCCCGCCTCGTTGCAGGAGGCCTGGATCTGGGCCACCTCCTCGGTGCGGCGCTGGTTCGGGGCGGAGTAGCCGATCCGGACCTCGACCGGCGTCTCGACCCCGGCCTCCTCCAGCTTGGCGGTGGCGCCCTCGATGTCGACCTCGTCGTAGCGACCGTCGTAGGCCGCGTCCACGACCTCCTGGTAGTCGTCCTGGAACGGGAACTTCTCGCGGAGGTTCATCACCTGGGCGTCCGGGTTGATCGGCGCGATGAGGTTGTCGACGATGTTCTGCCGCGGGACGCACATGGCGAACGCCTCACGGGCCGCCAGACCACCGTTCTCGTCGTTGAAGACCGAGTCCTCGGCGAAGTTGTAGTCCAGGTGCTCCCACGTCATCTCGGCCGTCGTCTCGACCGCGACGGAGTCGCCCATGCCCTCGAGCTGCTGCAGCGTGTCGACGGTGGCCTGCGGCTCGATGACGTTGATGTCACCGTTCTGCAGCGCCTGCACGTGGGTCTCCGGGGCCGCGAACTTGTAGACCAGGTTGCCGGTCGCCGGCGCCGGGCCGAAGAACGACTCGTTGGGGACCAGCGCGAGCTGGTTGCCGCTCTCCCAGGCCGCACCCTCGAGGGTGTAGGGCCCACTCGAGGGCACCAGCGCCTCGTCCTCGACCTGGTAGTTCGGGAAGTTCCAGCCGGTGTTCCAGAACTCGGACACCTCGGCCACGGTCTCGCCGTCGCCGTCCAGGATCGCCTGGGCCAGCTCGGCCGGCTCCATGCCCGCCTGCTCCGCCGCGACGTGCGAGGGGAAGGCGTCGCTCACGACGAGCTCCCAGTCCGGGTAGGGCTCGGGGTAGACGACGGTGAAGGTCTTGCCGTCGACCTCGGCCTCCGGGACCTCGGGGACGTAGCGGCCGAAGGTGTCGGACACCGGGTCGAAGCCGAGGGCGTCGACGCCGCCGAGCGCCTCGGGGTTGGAGGACGCCCACTCCAGCAGGTAGTCGTTGGCGGTCACGGGGGTGCCGTCGGACCACACCGCGTCGTCGGAGATGGTGTACTCGATGGTGAGCGGGTCCTCGGAGGTCTGCTCGTAGGTGCCGTACCACTCGTTCGGGTAGACCGTGCCGTCGGTGCCCCAGTACCAGAAGCTGCTCAGCAGCTGGTTGTTGACGACCGCGTTGTAGGTCGAGTTGGTCGCCGCAGTGTCGTGGTTGTAGGCGTTGTACTCCTCGGCCCCGCTGGAGAAGGACACCGTGTCGTCGTTGGTGGTGACCTCGCCCAGGTCGGCCCTGGCGGTGGAACCCTCCTCGCCGCCCATCTCACCCTCGGACTCCTCGCCGGAGCCCTCGCTCTCCTCTGCGCCGTCGCCCTCGCCGCCGCCCTCGGCACCGCTGTCGGTGTCGCCGGAGCCGGAGTCGGACGTGCAGCCAGCCAGAGCCAGGGCACCAGCGGCCACAACGGCCATGGTCGCGCGCCTGATCTTCAATGTTCCTCCTAGTGAATGGGCGTCTCACGCCGGCGGACCGCCCTGGTCCGCCGCGCGCGTGTCATCGACGCGCCGGGGGTTGCGTGGACAACGTTGACACCTGCGTCCCCGCCACGCCACCGTCGTGCCCACACGGTGACGGGATCGTTACTCTTTTGAGACTTCCGTAGCGGTGACGCTACGTCAATCAGAACGGGCGTCCTGACGACCCGTCGTCGGGGCCCTTCAGGGCTACTGTGCGTGCCCGTCCAGGACCAGGCGGAGCGCCTCCGGAGCCTTGCGGGCGCTGCGCTCGGCGCGCACCGTGTGCACCGCCTGCGCGAGGTCGTGCCCGTCGCCCTCGCGCACGGTGGCCCGGGCCCGGCGCCCCTCCCCGTCGCCCCCGTCGAGCGGCACCGTGCCCAGCAGCCGGTGCCCGACCCGGGAGAGCGCCAGCCCGGCCTGGTCGACCGCGCCGACCGGGCCGCTCACCTCGACCTGACGCGTCGCCGGGGGAAGGCCGAGAGTGGCACGGTCACCGAGCTCACGTCGGGCGAGCCAGACCGGGTCCCAGCGCACCAGCGCCTCGACCGCGGGCAGGGAGCCGTGCGGAGGCACCCCGCAGAGCACGACGGCCGGCCCGCGCCGCGGCGGGGCGGGCTCGCCCCCAGGGTGGGCGCGGACCAGGGCGGCAGCGGCGCACCAGCGACGCAGCGCCTCCACCGGCGCGTCGAGGTCGGCCCGCTCCAGCAGCGACCAGCCGTCGAGGAGGACGGCGGCGGCATAGCCGGTCTCGGCCCACGGCTCGGCCCCCGGGGTGGCGACCACGAGGGTCGCACCCCCCTCGACCACGTCCACGACGTGCTCCCCGCCCGAGCTGACCACCCGGGTCCCGGGGAAGGCCCGCCCCAGCTCCTCGGCCGTCCGGCGCTCCCCCATCCCGGTGGCCCGCCGCCGCCGGGAGCCGCACTCGGTGCACGCATGGTCCACGGGGACCTCGGTGGAGCACCACCGGCAGGCCGGTGGTCCCTGGCTGCCGGCGACCGGACCGCCCGCGCCGACGGGCCCCTGGCAGCGCTCGCAGCGCACCGGGGTGCGGCAGTCCTGGCAGGCCAGGCCGAGGACATACCCCTGGCGGGGCACCTGCACCAGCACCGGCCGGTCGCTCTCCAGGCCGGCGCGCAGCGCCCGCCAGGCGACGCTCGGGAGCCGCGCCGTCCGGGCCGCGGGGTCGCGCTCCTCCTGGTGACCCTCCCCGGCCACCACGACGGCGGGGGCGACGCCGCGCACGCGGTCGGTGTCCGCGACCACCGGTGCGACCACCCCCTCGTCCACCCACTGCTGCACGACGACGCTCCGGGTGAAGCCGCCGACGAGCAGCGCGGCTCCCTCACGCCGTGCACGCCGACGGAGCACCTCGCGGACGTGGGGATAGGGCGCCCGCGGCTCCTGGTGCAGGTCGTCGGCCTCGTCCCAGCAGACCACCAGCCCCAGGTCGGGCACCGGGGCGAAGCCGCTGGCGCGGGTGCCGACCACCACGCGGGCGTGGCCGCGCAGGGCACGGAGGAAGGCGGTGTAGCGGGCCTCGGGCCCCAGGTCGGCGGTGAGCCGGACCACGTGGGCCTCCCCCACCGCCCGGGTCACCGGCCCCATGACGCGCTCCACGTCGCGGCGGTCCGGCACGACGACGAGCGCGCCACGACCCCCTGCGGTCGTCGCCGCGACCGCGGCAGCGATCGCGTCGGGCCAGTCGTCCCCCGGCCCCTGACCGGGCAGCGCGAGCCACGCCGCCGCGGGTGCCTGCCCGTCGCGCAGCCGCCGCAGCAGGGCCGGCCCCGCGGGATAAGCCGTCCACGCAGGGTCGATCGCGGTGTCACCGGCGGGATCGACTTCCGGCCCAGGCTCATGATCCTCGGCCTCGCCAGGCCCGGGACGCGGTGGCACCGCCCGCTCGGCCCGGGCGTGCCGCGGCGGCACGGCGAGCCGCACCGTGTCGGAGAGCGTCCCGCCGTAGTGGGCGCCGACCTCCCGGGCGGCGTCCAGCACGGCCGGCGTGAGCACGGGCTCGGGGCTCACGACCGAGCGCAACGGGGCCAACCTGCCCTCGTGCTCGGCGTGAGCCTCACGAGTCAGCAGGAAGCCGTCGTGGTCCCGTCCGGCGAAGCGGACCCGGACCCGCACCCCCGGCCGGGCCACCGTGTCCAGCTCGGCCGGCACGGCATACTCGAACGGGCGGTCGAGGTGCGCCAGGGGTGTCTCGACGAGCACGGTCGCCACCGGGTCGGTCTGCGCCAGCGGCACGGACGCCGCCGGGCCTCGTGCACGCCTGCGCGGCGAGGTCGGGCTCGCCGGCGCCGGGACCAGCTCCAGCTGCTCGGCCATGTCGACCCTGGGAACCCGGCGCTCAGACCGCGTCGCGCAGGGCGTCGACCCGGTCCAGCCGCTCCCAGGTGAAGCCGTGGTCCAGACCGGGGGCGCTGGTCCGCCCGAAGTGGCCGTAGGCGGCGGTGGGGCGGTAGATCGGCCGCAGCAGGTCGAGCTGCGCCACGAGCGCGGCGGGCCGCAGGTCGAAGACGCTGCGCACCGCCTCCTGGATGCGGTCCACGGGAGCGCTCTCGGTGCCGAAGGTCTCGACGTAGAGACCGACCGGGTGGGGGTAGCCGATGGCGTAGGCGACCTGGATCTCGCACCGGCGCGCGAGCCCGGCGGCGACGACGTTCTTGGCGACCCAGCGCATGGCGTAGGCCGCGCTGCGGTCGACCTTGGAGGGGTCCTTGCCGGAGAAGGCCCCGCCGCCGTGCCGCGCCATGCCGCCGTAGGTGTCGACGATGACCTTGCGCCCGGTGAGCCCGGCATCGCCCATCGGACCTCCGATGGTGAAGACGCCGGTGGGGTTGACGAGCATGCGGTAGCCGTCGGTCTTGAGCTCGACACCAGCCTCGTGAGCCTGGTCGAGGACGGGGGTGATGACCCGCTCCCGGATGTCCGGCGTCAGCTGCTCCTCCAGGTCGATCCCGTGGGCGTGCTGCGTGGAGAGCACGACGGTGTCGAGGCGCACCGCGCGGTCGCCGTCGTAGGCGATCGTCACCTGCGTCTTGCCGTCCGGCCGGAGGTAGTCCAGCTCACCGCTGCGGCGGACGGCGGCGAGCTGCTCGGCGAGCCGGTGGGCCAGGAAGGCGGGCAGCGGCATGAGCTCGGGCGTGTCGTCGCAGGCGTAGCCGAACATCAGCCCCTGGTCGCCGGCGCCCTGCTGGTCGTAGGGGTCGGCCTGCTCGGACCCGCGGCTGGAGACGGCGTCGTCGACACCGGTCGCGATGTCGACCGACTGGTCGCCGATCGAGATCTCGACCCCGCAGGTGCGTCCGTCGAAGCCCTTGTGCGAGTTGTCGTAGCCGATGTCCAGGATCGTCTGCCGGACGAGCTGGGCGATGTTGGAGTAACCCTGGGTGCGCACCTCGCCGGCGACGTGCACCAGGCCGGTCGTCACCATCGTCTCGACCGCCACCCGGGAGTGCGGGTCCTGGGCGAGCAGGTCGTCCAGGATGGCGTCGCTGATCTGGTCGCAGATCTTGTCCGGGTGTCCCTCGGTGACGGACTCCGAGGTGAACAGGCGGGTCATGGGGGTGCTCCTTCGGGGCAGCGGCTGCTGACTGACCTGCGCGAGTCTACGGTCCGGAACCGACACCTCCGGAGCCGCTGCCGCCTCAGCGCAGCAGCGGTGCCGCGTGGTCCCAGATGGCCGCTGCGACCAGCGCCTTGTCGCCCGGACCGACCGTGCGGACCTCCTCGGTCCCCGGCCGCAGGAGGTGTGCCGTGGTGGTGTCCTGGCCGAAGGTCCTGCCGTCCCCCACCTCGTTGGCGACGAGCAGGTCGCACCCCTTGCGCTCGAGCTTGGCGCGGGCCAGGGCGAGCACGTCGCCGGTGCCGTCCCCGGTCTCGGCCGCGAAGCCCACGAGGAAGGGCGAGGCGGCTCCCGCACGGCGCTCGACGAGACCGGCCAGGATGTCCGGGTTGCGGACCAGCTCGATCGTGGGGGCGCTGTCGTCGCCCTCGCCGTGGGTCTTCTTGATCTTGCTCTCGGCGTAGTGCGCCGGGCGGAAGTCCGCGACGGCGGCCGCCATGACCACGGCGTCCACCCCGCCACCGTCGACGAGGCGGTCGACGGCGCGCTGCAGCTCCAGCGCCGTCTGCACCGGCACGAGGTCGCACCCCGCCGGCGTCTCCAGGCTCACGTTGGCACCGACCAGGCTCACCCGCGCCCCGCGCCGGGCCGCCTCGGCCGCGACGGCATACCCTTGCTTGCCGGAGGACCGGTTGCCGAGGTAGCGGACCGGGTCCAGCGGCTCGCGGGTGCCCCCGGCGGTGACGACGACGTGCCGCCCGGCCAGGTCGTCGGCGGCGCTGCGGCCGGCGTCGTCACCGGTCGCAGCCGGCGTCACGGCCGCCAGCGCGGCGGCCACGATCTCCTCCGGGTCGGGCAGCCGGCCCGGGCCGGTGTCCGCCCCGGTCAGCCGCCCCGAGGCCGGCTCGACCACGTGCACACCGCGCTCGCGCAGGAGGGCGACGTTGGCCCCGGTCGCCGGGTGCGTCCACATCTCGGTATGCATGGCCGGCGCCAGCACGACCGGGCAGCGGGCGGTGAGCAGCGTCGAGGTGAGCAGGTCGTCGGCCAGGCCGTGGGCAGCGCGGGCCAGCAGGTCGGCGGTCGCCGGGGCGACGAGCACGAGGTCGGCCTCCTGGCCCAGCCGGACGTGCGGGACGAGCGGGACGTCGTCCCAGACCTCGCTGGACACGGGACGTCCGCTGAGGGCCTCCCAGGTGGGTGCGCCGACGAAGCGGAGCGCGGCGGCGGTGGGCACGACGATGACCTCGTGCCCGGCCTCGGTCAGGAGCCGCAGGACGGAGCACGCCTTGTAGGCCGCGATCCCTCCGGAGACGCCGAGCACCACGCGCATACCGGTGTGCCCTCCGTGCCCTGTGGGTATCAGCTCTCGGGCGAGCTGGTGTGCAGCTTGCCCTGGTCGATCTCGTGCAGCGCGATCGACAGCGGCTTGTCGGTGGCGTCCGCCTCGACCAGCGGGCCGACGTACTCGAGCAGGCCCTCGCTGAGCTGGGAGTAGTAGGCGTTGATCTGGCGCGCCCGCTTGGCGGCGTAGATCACCAGGGCGTACTTGCTGTCGGCGCGCTGGAGCAGGCTGTCGATCGGGGGGTTGGTGATGCCGTCGGGGTGGGCGATGGTGCCGGTTCCGCTCACGGTGCTCTCAGTCCTTCGTTCGTTCGGGTCTGTTCAGGGGTCGGGGCTGCGGTCTGCGCAGGGGGGTCGGCCATCAATGATACGAGTTCCTCGGCCGCCCGGGCGACATCGTCGTTGACGATGGTCACGTCGAACTCCTGCGCGGCCGCCAGCTCGGTGCGTGCGGTCTGCAGCCGCCTCGTCCGCTCGGCCTCGGTCTCGGTGCCCCGGCCGACGAGGCGCTGCACGAGCTCCTCCCAGCTGGGTGGCGCGAGGAAGACGAAGAGCGCCTCCGGCATCGCCTCCCGCACCTGCCGGGCACCCTGCAGGTCGATCTCCAGCATGGTGGGGCGACCGTCCTCCAGGGAGCGCTCGACCGGCCCGCGCGGGGTGCCGTAACGGGCGCGGCCGTGCACCGTGGCCCACTCCAGCAGCTGGCCCTCCCGATCCAGCCGGTCGAACTCCTGGTCGTCGACGAAGAAGTAGTGCTCCCCCTCCCGCTCCGCCGGTCGCGGCGGCCGGGTGGTCGCGGACACCGAGAGCCACACGTCCGGGTGGTGCTCGCGCACGTAAGCCGCCACGGTCCCCTTCCCGACCGCGGTCGGGCCGGCCAGCACCACCAGGCGGCGCGGGGCGCCGTCGACGTCGGCGTCGCGGCCCTGCGGCGCGCCGCCGGTCTCCCCGGCGCTCAGCGGTCGCTGAAGTGGTCGAGCAGGTGGTGCACCTGGTTGGCGCCCAGCCCGCGCACCCGGCGGCTCTCGGAGATCCCGATCTCCTCCATGAGCTGGCGCGCCCGGACCCGGCCCACCCCCGGCATCGACTCCAGGAGCGCGGAGACCTTCATCTTGCCGATGACGTCGTTCTCCTTGCCCTCGGCGATGACGTCCTTGAGGGACCCCTGGGAGTTCTTCAGGCGGTTCTTGACGGCTGCGCGCTCGCGGCGGGCGGCGGCCGCCTTGGCGAGGGCGTCGGCGCGCTGCTCCGGCGTCAGCTCGGGAAGGGCCACGGTCCTACTCCTTGATCGTCCAGTGCCAGGGGGCAACCCTGGTGCCGTCGAACATAGCGACCCTCTCCGTCCCGTGCCAACCCCGGTGTCGCCGCGCGACCCCGCTGACCTGCGGCGGTCGGGGGTCAGCCGTCGCCGAGCGCCCCGGCGAGACGCTGCGTCCAGCGCTCCAGCGCGCTCGCCACGCCCTTGGGGCCCTCGCGCAGGACACCCCGCGACACCGGCACGAGGACGCGACCTGCGGCGCCGGCGAAGGCGCGCGCGACGTCGTGCTCGTCGGCGCCCTGCGCCCCCACGCCGGGCGCGAGCACCGGGGCGAGCGACCCCGCGAGGTCCAGCCCCTCCGCGGCCGGGTCCAGCGTGGCCCCCACCACCACCCCGACGTCGCCGCAGGGTGCCTGCCCGGCATTGTCCGCGGCGACCTCCTGCAGGAGCTGCTGGGCCACGCTCGGGCGGCCCGCCGACTGGACCTGCCCGCCCTCGGGGTTGGACGTGCGCACGAGCACGAAGACACCGCGCCCCGTGGATCGCGCGAGGTCCAGGGCCGGGCGCAGCGCGCCGTAGCCGAGGTAGGGACTCAGCGTGACCGCGTCGGCGGCGAGCGGGGCGTCGTCCTCGAGGTATGCCTGCGCATACCCCGCCATCGTGGAGCCGATGTCACCGCGCTTGACGTCGAGCACCGTCAGCAGACCCCGGTCGCGGCAGCCGCGCAGGACGTCCTCGAGGACCGCCACCCCCGCGGCGCCGTGCCGCTCGAAGAAGGCCGACTGCGGCTTGACCGCCGCGCAGCGCCCTGCAGCGGCGTCCAGGACGACGCTGCAGAACTCGGCGACCCCCGCGGCGGTGTCCGGCAGGCCCCAGTCCTGCATCAGCTCCCGGTGCGGGTCCAGCCCGACGCACACCGGCCCGTGCCGGCCGAGGGCCTCGGTGAGCCGGAGCCCGAAGCGCTGCGGGGCGGCGTGGCTCCCTGGGCCGGGCGAGGTCGGGTCGTCGGTCATGGGAGCTCCTCCGTGCGGTCGGGTGGTTGGTCGAGGCGGCGGGTGAGGGTGTCGAGCAGGGTCGGGTCGGCCCACAGCGCGGTGCCGAGCTGCACCGCCACCGCTCCGGCGGCCAGGGCGCGGCGGGCGCTGGCGAGGTCGTGGACGCCCCCTGCGGCGACGAGGGGGACCGCGGGCCAGCGCTGCTCCTGCGCCGCGGCGGTCAAGGCGCGGACGCCGGCACGGCACACGGCACCGGTCGAGGGTCCGGACCACCAGCGCCCCTCGCCCAGCGCGATCGACCCGCACACGACCACGGCACCGGCGCCGCCGGCCACGGCGCCACGGGCGACGCCCACGAGGTCGGGCTGCAGCGCGGAGAGCCGGGCGAGGAGCAGCAGGTCGCGGGGGGTCTCCTCGCGCAGCCGGGCCATGACCCGCAGCGCGTGTTGGTCGTCGGCACCCCGCAGGTCGACCTCGACCGCGCCGACGCTGTCGCCCTCCAGCCCGCGGCACAGCCGCCCGGCCAGGGCCGCGGCCTCTCCGGTCCCGCTGCCGCGGACCGCGACCACGGCCCGCAGCCCGCGGGTGGCGCACCACCGCAGCCGGTCCACCGCGGTGAGCAGGGTGATCCCCGGGACCGACCCGTGCTCCAGCCCCCCGGGGCCGTGGCCGTGCACGAGCGCCGGCCCGTCGTGCTCCGGCTCGGCGACGACCGGCCCGACGGGCACGAGGACGCGATCCAGGGGCCCGAAGCGGATCAGACCCCGGGCGTCGTCCACGGCACCGGGGGCGACGAGCACCCGGGGCAGGGACGCCTCACCGCGCCGCATCGGCCACCCACTCCCCGGGGAGGACCGGCCCCTCGAGGCAGGGGCGCAGCCGCCGCGTCTGGCCGTCGACGACGACCCGCAGGTCGCACTGCCCGCACAGACCCGTCCCGCACAGGACCGGCTCCTGCAAATCCAGTGCGGCCACCCGGGAGGCCCTCCCCCGGTCCCGGGCCGCCGCCGCGACGTCCTGGACCTGGTCCCGCGAGCCGGTGGCGTAGACGACCCCGACGCCGTCCAGCTCGTCCAGCCGCCCGCCGACGGTCGTCGCGAACCGGTCGCCCTCGGTGAGCATCACGGTGCTCGCCTGCCGACGCAGCGGCCCGACCTCCAGGTGACGGTCCGGGTCGTCGGCGGAGAGCACGAGGTGGACCTCGCTCCCCCGCTCCCGCAGCAGCGCCACCAGCCAGCGCAGCGGGACGCTCCCCGCCTCGTGCCCGGCGACGAGGACCGGCACCGGATGCGCCGGCAGACCGAAACCACGGCCCAGCGGACCCAGCAGACGCTGGGCACGCCCCTCGCGAAGGCGCTGCCCGTCGGAGGCAGCCAGCACCACGTCGACGGTCGTCCCGTGCACCGGGTCCACCGACACCCCGGCGACCCACAGCAGCGTCGGCAGCGGCTCGCCACGGCTGAGCTCGCCCGGGACCACGACGAACTGCCCCGGCCGGCAGCGCTCCCACGCCGGGTCCGGTGGCACCGCCAGGCTGACGACGTCGTAGGCGCCGGACGCACGGGTCAGCGTCACCACGGCCTCCAGCACCGCCGCAGAGCGGTGGCCGGGTCGACCGGGAGCGGTCATGCCCGGGTCCTCAGCGCCCGCCGGACGCGCGGGCATACAGGTCCAGCGCCCGCGCGTGCTCCTGCAGCGGCGCCACACCGAGGGGGCCCGCGCGCATCGCCTCGATGCCGAGCACCGCGACCGCGAGCTGCTGGACGGTCGTGATGATCGGGCGGTCCAGCGACGTCGTCGCCGCCCGGATCGCATAACCGTCGGCCCGCGCGTCGCGGCCGGAGGGCGTGTTGATGACCATGTCCACCTCGCCGTCGGCGATCTGGTCCACGATCGTCCGGACCGTGCCGTCGGCGCGGCCCTCGCTGTGCTTGTGCACGACCTGGGCCGGTATGCCGTTGCGCCGCAGCACGTCCGCGGTCCCCTCGGTCGCGAGCACCGAGAAGCCGAGGTCCACGAGCCGCTTGACCGGGAAGATCATCGAGCGCTTGTCCCGGTTCGCCACCGAGACGAAGACCGTCCCTTGTGTCGGCAAGCTCGACCCGGCCCGCAGCTGGCTCTTGGCGAAGGCCGATCCGAAGGCCGCGTCGATCCCCATGACCTCGCCGGTGGAGCGCATCTCCGGCCCCAGGATGGAGTCGATCGCCTCGCCGGTCTGGGTGCGGAAGCGGCGGAACGGCAGGATCGCCTCCTTCACCGAGAAGGGGGCGTCGGCGGGCAGCGAGCCGCCGTCGACGCCCTGGGGCAGCACGCTCTCGTCGCGCAGCTGCTGGATCGTCGCGCCCAGCATCACCCGGGCCGCGGCCTGCGCCAGCGGCACGCCGGTCGCCTTGGCGACGAAGGGGACGGTGCGGCTGGCCCGGGGGTTGGCCTCGAGCACGTAGAGCACGTCCTGGGCGAGCGCGAACTGCACGTTGATGAGGCCCCGCACGCCGATGGCCTCGGCCAGGGAGCGGGTCGCCTCGCGCACCGCGTCCAGCTCGGAGCGGCCCAGGGTGAACGGCGGCAGCACGCAGGCCGAGTCGCCGGAGTGGATCCCGGCCTCCTCGATGTGCTCCATGATGCCGCCGACGTAGAGCTCGGTGCCGTCGTAGACCGCGTCGACGTCGATCTCCACCGCGGTGTCGAGGAAGCGGTCGATGAGCACCGGGTGCGCCTCGTCCTCCCCGGTCGCCGCGGTCGCCCGGCCGACGTAGGAGGTGAGCGACTCGTCGTCGTAGACGATCTGCATACCGCGTCCGCCGAGGACGTAGGAGGGGCGGACCAGGACGGGGTAGCCGATCTCCCGGGCGACGGCGAGCGCGTCGTCCACGGTGTATGCCGTGCCGTGCCGGGGCGCGGTGAGGCCGGTCTCGGCCAGCACCCGGCCGAAGGCTCCGCGGTCCTCGGCGAGGTGGATCGCCTCGGGCGGGGTGCCGACGATCGGGACCCCCTCGGCCTTGAGCGCGGCCGCCAGCCCGAGCGGGGTCTGGCCCCCGAGCTGGACCACGACCCCGGCGACCGGACCGGCCGCGCGCTCGGCGTGCACCACCTCCAGGACGTCCTCCAGCGTGAGCGGCTCGAAGTAGAGCCGGCTCGAGGTGTCGTAGTCGGTCGAGACCGTCTCCGGGTTGCAGTTGACCATGACCGTGTCGAAGCCGTGCTCGCGCAGCGTGAGCGAGGCGTGCACGCAGGAGTAGTCGAACTCGATGCCCTGGCCGATGCGGTTGGGCCCCGACCCGAGGATGAGGACCGCGGGCCGCTCGCGCGGCCGGACCTCGGTCTCCTCGTCGTAGGAGGAGTAGTGGTAGGGCGTCTGCGCGGCGAACTCGCCGGCGCAGGTGTCCACGGTCTTGTAGACGGGGCGCACGCCGAGCGCGTGCCGCACCCCGCGGACCACGGCCTCCTTGAGACCGGTGAGCTGGGCCAGCTGTGGGTCGGAGAAGCCGTGCCGCTTGGCGAGCCGGAGCAGCTCCGGGGTCAGGCGGCCACCGGAGCTGGTGCGCGCCTCCGCGCGGACCCGCTCGGCGATCTCGTTGATCACGGCGATCTGGTCGAGGAACCACGGGTCGATGCCGGTCGCCTGGTGCGCCTCCTCGACGCTCGCGCCGCCCCGCATCGCCTGCTGGACCAGCACCAGCCGGCCGTCGGTCGGGGTGCGGGCCTGGTCGAGCAGCGCCCGGGCCATCTCCCGCGTCGGCGCCTCGTCCTCGCGCCAGTGGAAGCTGGTGTGCGCGGCCTCGGTCGAGCGCAGCGCCTTCTGCAGCGCCTCGGTGAAGTTGCGGCCCAGGGACATCGCCTCGCCGACGGACTTCATCGTCGTCGTCAGCGTCGGGTCGGCGAGCGGGAACTTCTCGAAGGCGAAGCGCGGGACCTTGACGACGACGTAGTCCAGGCTGGGCTCGAACGCAGCCGAGTAGAAACCACGATCGCCGAAGGCGGACCGGGGGGTGCCCGGGGGGCGGAGCCCCCGGGGGGTGGTGATGTCGTTGGGCACCTCGTCGAGGGTGTAGCCGAGCGCCATCTTCGCGGCGATCTTGGCGATCGGGAAGCCCGTCGCCTTGGACGCCAGGGCCGAGGACCGCGACACCCGCGGGTTCATCTCGATGACGATGATCCGGCCGTCGGCGGGGTTGACCGCGAACTGGATGTTGCAGCCGCCGGTGTCGACCCCCACCTCGCGGATGACGGCGATGCCGATGTCGCGCAGCCGCTGGTACTCCCGGTCGGTCAGGGTCATCGCCGGGGCGACCGTGATCGAGTCGCCGGTGTGCACACCCATCGGGTCGAGGTTCTCGATCGAGCAGACGACCACGACGTTGTCCGCGCGGTCGCGCATGACCTCGAGCTCGTACTCCTTCCACCCCAGGATCGACTCCTCGAGCAGCACCTCGGTCGTCGGGCTGTCCTGCAGCCCCGCCCCCGCGATGCGGCGCAGGCTGGCCTCGTCGAAGGCGAAGCCGGAGCCCAGGCCGCCCATGGTGAAGGAGGGACGCACCACGACGGGGTAGCCCAGCTCGTCGGCGGCCGCGAGCACCTCCTCCATCGTGTGGCAGATCGCCGAGCGGGCCGACTCGGCGCCGCAGCGCTCGACGACGCCCTTGAAGGCCTGCCGGTCCTCGCCCAGCTGGATCGCCTCGACGTTGGCGCCGATGAGCGGGGCGCCCAGGCGCTCCAGCGCCCCCGACTCGTGCAGGGCGATCGCGGTGTTGAGCGCCGTCTGCCCGCCGAGGGTGGCCAGCACGGCGTCCGGCCGCTCTCGCTCGATGATCGACTCCACGATCTCGGGGGTGATCGGCTCGACGTAGGTCGCGTCGGCGACCCCCGGGTCGGTCATGATCGTCGCCGGGTTGGAGTTGACCAGGACGACCCGGATGCCCTCCTCGCGGAGCACCCGGCACGCCTGGGTGCCGGAGTAGTCGAACTCGGCGGCCTGCCCGATGACGATCGGGCCGGACCCGATGACGAGGACGCTGCTGATGTCGTCGCGCTTGGGCACTGGCTCAGGACTCCTTGGTCGAGGTCTGCAGGAGGTCGACGAAGCGGTCGAAGAGGTATTCCGCGTCGTGCGGGCCGGCCGCGGCCTCGGGGTGGTACTGCACGCTGAAGGCGGGTACGTCGACGCACGCCAGGCCCTCGACCACGTCGTCGTTGAGGGCGACGTGGTCGCAGCGGACGGCGCCGTAGGCCGTGTCCACCGGCTGGTCGGTCGGTATGCCGTCGGGCCAGGCGATCGCGAAGCCGTGGTTGTGGCTGGTGACCTCGACCTTGCCGGTGGTGCGGTCGAGCACCGGCTGGTTGATGCCGCGGTGGCCGAACGCCAGCTTGTAGGTGTCCAGCCCCAGCGCGCGGCCGAGCAGCTGGTTGCCGAAGCAGATGCCGAAGAACGGTATGCGCCGGTCGAGCACCTCGCGCAGCAGCGCCACCTCGTGCTCGGCGGTCGCCGGGTCGCCCGGGCCGTTGGAGAATAAGACGCCGTCCGGCGCGAGGGCCAGCAGCTCCTCGCTGGTGGTGCGGCTGGGCAGCACGTGCACCTCGATGCCGCGGCGCGCCATGAGCGCCGGGGTCATCCCCTTGATGCCGAGGTCGAGCGCCGCCACCCGGAAGCGGGTGGGGGTGCCCTCCGGCGGGGACACGACATACGCCTCCTGCGTGGAGACCTCGGCGGCGAGCGCCGAGCCGGCCATGCGCGGGGTCTCGGTGACGGTGCGCAGCAGCTCCTCGTGCGAGGCGCGCGCGGCCTCGCCGGAGAAGATCCCGACCCGCATCGCGCCGCGGTCGCGCAGGTGGAGCGTGAGCGCGCGGGTGTCCACACCGCTGATCCCCACCACCCCGGCGTGCTCGAGCGCCTCGCCGAGGTCGCCCTGGGAGCGCCAGTTGGAGGGGCGGATCGCGGGGTCGCGGACGACATACCCGGCGACCCAGATCCGCTGGCTCTCCATGTCGGCCTGGTTGACCCCCGTGTTGCCGATGTGCGGCGCGGTCATGACGACGACCTGGCGGTGGTAGGACGGGTCGGTGAGGGTCTCCTGGTAGCCGGTCATGCCGGTGCAGAAGACCGCCTCACCGACGGTGCGACCGCGGGCGCCGTAGGCCTCGCCTCGGAAGGTGCGGCCGTCCTCGAGGACGAGGACGGCGGCCTCGTGAGTCGTCGTCGTCACCGGTGGCTCTCCTCGTGGTCGGCTCCCCAGACGAGCCCCTGGCGCGCCGTCACCTGGCCCCGGAGCATCGTCAGGTGGACGGCGCCGGTCAGCTCGCGGCCGTGCCAGGGGTTGTTGCGGGACAGCGAGCGGGAGCGGGCGCGGTCCACGGTCTGGGTGCGGGTCGGGTCGACCAGGGTGAGGTTCGCCGGGGCACCCGCCACGACACCCTGGCCGTGGTGCGCGAGCCGGGCGATCCGCGCCGGGGCGCTCGACATGGTGCGGGCGACGTCGGCCCAGGTCATCCGGCCCTCGGCGACCATGGTCGTCGACACCACCGGCAGCGCGGTCTCCAGCCCGAGCATCCCGAAGGCGGCGTCGGCGAAGGCGTGCTCCTTGTCCTGACGGACGTGCGGGGCGTGGTCGGTGGCGACCGCGTCGATCGTGCCGTCGGCGAGCGCCTCGCGCAGGGCCAGCGTGTCCTCGACCGGGCGCAGCGGCGGGTTGACCTTGTAGGTCGGGTCGTAGCCCCCCAGCTCGGCCTCGGTGAGCATGAGGTGGTGCGGGGTCACCTCCGCGGTGACCGCGATCCCCTGGGCCTTGGCCCAGCGGACGACCTCGACGCTGCCGGCGGTGGAGACGTGCGCGACGTGCACCCGGGAGCCGGTGTGCCGCGCGAGCATGACGTCGCGCGCCACGATCGTCTCCTCGGCCACGGCGGGCCAGCCCGGCAGCCCCAGCCGCCCGGACAGCTCCCCCTCGTGGCAGCACGCCGAGCCGTCCGCCAGGCGCGGGTCCTGCGCGTGCTGCGAGACGACCCCGTCGAAGGTCTTGACGTACTCCAGCGCCCGGCGCATGAGGCGCGCGTCGTGGACGCAGCGGCCGTCGTCGGAGAAGACCCGGACCCGGGCGCGGGAGCGGGCCATGAGCCCGAGCTCCGCGAGCTCCTCGCCGGCCAGGGACTTGGTGACGGCACCGACCGGCTGGACGTCGACATACCCGGCGCGGCGGCCGAGATCGAGGACGGTCTCGGCGACCTCGGCGGAGTCGGTGACCGGCGTGGTGTTGGCCATGGCCAAGACCGCGGTGAAGCCCCCGAGCGCCGCGGCCTGCGAGCCGGTCTCGACCGTCTCGGCGTCCTCGCGGCCCGGCTCGCGCAGATGGGTGTGCAGGTCGACGAGACCGGGGAGGAGCACGAGTCCGTCCACGGAGAGGCGCGAGACGCCCTGAGGGGCCTCTGCGCCGGCGTCGGTGCCGACGGCGCGGATCGTGCCGTCGACGACGAGCACGTCGGCGGCACCCCCCCCGCGATGTCGGCACCCGTGATGAGCAGGGGCGGCGTGGTGCTCACGGCGCGTCTCCTTCCCCGGCGAGGAGGTGGTAGAGGATCGACATGCGGACGGCCACGCCAGCGCTGACCTGGTCGAGCACCAGCGAGCGCGCGGCGTCGGCGGCGTCCGCGGAGATCTCCAGGCCCCGGTTCATCGGGCCCGGGTGACAGATGACCGCGTGGTCCTGCAGCAGGCCGAGCCGCCGGGCCGTGAGGCCGTAGGTGACGGCATACTCGCGGGCGGTCGGGAAGTAGCCACCGCTCATCCGCTCGCGCTGCACCCGCAGCATCATCACCGCGTCCACCTGGGGGAGGACCTCGTCGAGGTCGTAGGAGACGTCGAAGCCGTCGGCGGCCGCCCAGCCGGTGACGCCGCTGGGCATGAGCGTCGGCGGTGCCACCAGGGTGACGTGCGCGCCCAGCGCCCGCAGGCAGAGCAGGTTGGAGCGCAGCACCCGGGAGTGGGTGAGGTCGCCGACGATCGCGACGTGCCGACCGGCGAGGTCGTCCCCGCCGAGCGCGCGGCGCAGGGTGTAGGCGTCGAGCAGCGCCTGGCTGGGGTGCTCGTGGGTGCCGTCGCCGGCGTTGACGATCGAGCAGTCCACCCAGTCCGCGATCTGCGCCGGGGCACCGCTCGCAGGGTGCCGGATGACCATCATGTCGACGCCCATCGCGTCGATGGTCAGCACCGTGTCGCGCAGCGACTCGCCCTTGGAGACCGAGGTGCCCTTGCCGGTGAGGTTGATGGTGTCGGCGCTCATCCACTTGCCGGCGATCTCGAAGGAGGCGCGGGTGCGGGTGGAGTCCTCGAAGAAGAAGTTGATGATGGTGCGGCCGCGCAGCGTCGGCAGCTTCTTGACCCGGCGGTCCTGGACCTCGTGCATGGACACGGCGGTGTCGAGGATCGAGGTGATCTCCTGCGGGTCGAGGTCGGCGATCGAGAGCAGGTGCTTCACGCGATCCACACCCCCTCGACCTCGTCACCGGCGTCGGTGAGCCGCACCATCACGCGCTCGGTGCGCGAGGTCGGCAGGTTCTTGCCGACGTAGTCCGCGCGGATCGGCAGCTCGCGGTGGCCGCGGTCGACGAGGACCGCCAGCCGGACCGCGCTGGGGCGGCCCAGGTCGGCGAGACTGTCGAGCGCGGCGCGCACCGTGCGGCCGGAGTAGAGCACGTCGTCGACGAGGACGACCACCTTGCCGTCGACGCCGCCGGCCGGGACGCTCATCGGCTCGGGAGCACGGGTGGGCTGGCTGCGCAGGTCGTCGCGGTACATCGTGATGTCCAGCGAGCCGGTCGGCACCGTGCCGCCCTCGACGCCGGCGATGGCCTCAGCGAGCCGCTGCGCGAGCGGGACGCCGCGGGTCGGGATGCCGAGCAGGACCAGGTCGGCGTGGCCCTTGTTGCCCTCGAGGATCTCGTGCGCGATCCGCGTCAGGGCGCGCTGGATGTCGTCGCTGGCGAGGACCTCACGTCCTCCGTGATCGGGCGGCCGGGTCGGTGACGGCGAGGCCGTCTCTCGGTCACGGGCAGGGCTCATGCGGGCCCACTCCTTCCCCGCCTCACAGGACGGTGGTTAAAGGACGTGTCGGTGCGCACCACCCTACAACCACGACACCCCGCTCTCCCCCACCCCCGAGCGGCCGCACGGTCTGCGTCGGCCGAGCGCGCGCTCGACCTAGGCGAGATCCGGTGGCGCCGTCACGCCCGGTATGTGACGGCATACCGCGCAGCGGTCGGTCAGACGATGGTGGGCTTGACCTCGGAGATGCGGGCGAGGAGGCCGTTGACGAAGCCGGGGGACTCGTCGGTGCTCATCCGCTGGACCAGCTCGACCGCCTCGGACACGGCCACCATGTCCGGGACCTCGTCGTTCCACAGGATCTCCCAGGTGCCGACGCGCAGCGCGGCGCGGTCGACCGCGGCCATCCGGTCCAGGCTCCAGCCCTGGGACCAGGTCGCGAGGACCTCCTCGATCTGGCCCCACCGGCTGACGACGCCGCGCACGACCTCGACGGTGTAGTCGGGTAGCGCGTGCTGGGTCGTGGGGGCCTCGATCCGCTGCTCGAGCAGCTCAGCGACATTGACGCCGCGCTGCTCGGCCTCGAACAGCAGCTCCAGGGCCCGCTTGCGGGCCCGGGTGCGTGCCGCCACGGGTCAGTTCACGCGGCCGAGGTAGGAACCGTCGCGGGTGTCCACCTTGACCTTCGTGCCGGTCTCGAGGAAGAGCGGCACCTGGATCTCGGCGCCGGTCTCCAGGGTCGCCGGCTTGGTGCCACCGGTGGAGCGGTCCCCCTGCAGGCCCGGGTCGGTCTGGGTGATCTCCAGCACGACCGACGGCGGCAGCTCGACGTAGAGCACCCGCCCCTCGTGCTGGGCGATCATGGCCCGGTTGTTCTCCAGCAGGTAGTTGGCCGCGTCGCCCATCGCCTCGGGGCTCACCGGCACCTGCTCGTAGGTCTTCTCGTCCATGAAGATGTAGTCGGTGCCGTCGTGGTAGAGGTACTGGTAGTCCGACCGGTCGACGGTCGCCGTCTCCACCTTGGTGCCGGCGTTGAAGGTCTTGTCCACGATCTTGTTGGTCAGGACGTTCTTGAGCTTGGTCCGCACGAAGGCGGGGCCCTTGCCGGGCTTGACGTGCTGGAACTCCAGCACCTGCCACAGCCCGTTGTCCATGTCCAGGACCATGCCGTTCTTCAGGTCGTTCGTGCTTGCCACGTCGTGTGTCTTCCTTCGGTATGCCGGTCTAGCGTGCTCAAACCCGGTCGATTCTACCCGGGCCGGGGCCACGCTCCCCCGCACCGGCCTTCCCGCCCGGGCGACCGGCATGCGGCGCAGTGCGCGGTATGAAGTGGAGCACCGCCCTGGCGATCCCCGCCGCCGGCCTCGCCGCCGTCGCGGTCCGCGACCTCACCCAGCGCCAGCACGCGATCCTGCGCAGCTTCCCGGTCCTCGGCCACGCCCGCTACGCCCTGGAGAAGATGGCCCCACGGGTGTGGCGATGCAGAACCGGTGGCTGACGCGTGGGCTGGACCCGGACCTCACGTCGGCTCGGGCGGCCAACTACCTGCGCTCCTGGCGGCGCGAGATGCTCAAGCTGGCGGAGGCCGGTGGCGTCGTGCACCCGGCCCTTATCACCGGCGACATGGTGGAGATCCTGCTCGGCCACCGGGCCTCGACGCCGCTGTGGCTGCAGGTCGGCTACGACTCCCCCGACTGGGGGCTGCCCTCGACCGCCCAGGTCGAGCAGCTGCGCAGCATCATGGCCGCGGCTCCGCAGGGCGGCTCCGCCGAGCCGTCGGCGACCGCGCGGCGCTGACCCGGTCAGCCGCAGACCGCGGCATACGCCGCGACGAGGTCCTCCTCGGGGGGAGCGACGAGCCGCGTGGGGCGCGCGAGGCCCTCGAGCGCCACGAAGCGCAGCGTGGCCCCGCGCGACTTCTTGTCGCGGCCCATGGCCGCCCGCAGCGGCTCCCAGCGCCCCGGGAGGTATGCCGTGGGCAGGCCGACCGACTCCAGCACCCGCCGGTGCCGGTCCAGGAGCGCCGCCGGCATCACCCCGGCCCGGTGGGCCAGCTCGGCGACGTAGACCATCCCTACGGCGACGGCGTCACCGTGCCGCCAGCGGTAGTCCTCCACCTGCTCGACGGCGTGGCCGAAGGTGTGGCCGTAGTTGAGGATCTCCCGCAGCGAGGACTCGGTGAGGTCGGCTGCGACGACGTCCGCCTTGACCTGCACCGCCCGGGCGATGAGCTCCAGCGTGCGGTCGGGGTCGGCGAGCGGGTCGCCGGCACCCGTCGGGTCCGCCTCGACGAGGTCGAGGATGACCGGGTCGGCGATGAAACCGCACTTGACGACCTCGGCCAGGCCCGACACGTAGTCGGCCCGGTCCTGGGTGGTCAACCAGGCCGGGTCGCACAGCACCTCAACGGGCGGGTGGAAGGCGCCGACGAGGTTCTTGCCCGCCGCCGTGTTGATGCCGGTCTTGCCGCCGACGGCCGCGTCGACGACGGCCAGCAGCGAGGTGGGCAACTGCACCGCCTCGACCCCGCGCAGCCAGGTCGCCGCGACGAAGCCGGCGAGGTCGGTCGTGGCTCCCCCACCGATGCCGACGACGAGGTCGGAGCGGGTGAAGCCGGCCTCGCCGAGCACGTCCCACAGGTCGACGAGGACGCCCGCGGCCTTGGCCGCCTCCGCGTCCGGGACCGGCGCGAGCCGCGGGCGGGCGCCAGCTGCGACCAGCACCTCGGCGGCCTCCTGCGCGAGTTCCTCCCGGCCCCGCTGGTGCACGACCAGCACCTGCCTACCCGGCTCCGGACCGGCGTGGACCGCCAGCCGCTGCACGGCGTCGGGGCCGACGTGCACGGCATACGGCTGCTCCCCGCTGACCGGGATGGTGCGGCTCAGCGGCTCAGCCACGCGCCCACCTCGTCGGCGATCTCCTCCGGGGTGCGACCGGCGGTGTCGACCCGCAGGCCGCTCACGCTCTCGTAGGTCTCGCGCCGGGCGTTCATGAGCCGGGTCCAGGCGGCGCGGGGGTTCACCAGGAGCAGTGGCCGCGAGGCGTCGAACCCGACCCGCTTCGAGGCGTCCGCGATGCCGACGTCGAGGAAGACCACGGCGTGCCCGGCCGTGAGCGCCTCGGCCACGTCCGGCTGCATCACCGCGCCGCCGCCGAGCGCGAGCACGCCCTCGTGACCGTCCAGGGCCCGCAGCACCTCGGCGCGCTCCATCTCGCGGAAGGCCGGTTCGCCGTCCTCGACGAAGATGTCGCTGATGGAGCGCCCCTGCGCGGCCTCGATCGCGGCGTCCGAGTCGTGCAACGTCACCTCCAGCCGGTCCGCGAGGACCTGGCCGACGGTGGTCTTGCCCGCTCCGGGAGGTCCGACGAGGACGACGACGGGGCGGCTCACCGGTCCCCCTCCGTCGCGGGCGTGCGCTGGTGCTCGGCCACCGCCGCGAGGTAGGCCGCGTGGTTGCGCGCGACCTCCGGCACCGAGTCGCCGCCGAACTTCTCGAGGACGGCGTCGGCCAGCACGAGGGCGACCATGGCCTCGGCCACGACGCCGGCGGCCGGGACGGCGCAGACGTCGGAGCGCTGGTGGATCGCGGTGCCCGCCTCACCGGTGGCGGTGTCGACGGTCCGCAGCGCGCGCGGCACGGTGGAGATGGGCTTCATCGCCGCCCGGACGCGCAGCACCTCGCCGGTGCTCATGCCGCCCTCGGTGCCGCCGCTGCGCAGGGTCGCGCGCCGGATCAGCCCGTGCTCGTCGCGGTCGATCTCGTCGTGCGCCTGGCTGCCGCGACGGGCCGCCGTGCGGAAGCCCTCGCCGACCTCGACCCCCTTGATCGCCTGGATGCCCATGAGCGCCCCCGCCAGCCGCGAGTCGAGCCGGCGGTCCCAGTGCACGTGCGAGCCGAGACCGGGCGGCACCCCGTAGGCCAGCACCTCGACCACCCCGCCGAGCGTGTCGCCCGCCTTCTTGGCGGCGTCGACCTCGGCGACCATCGCGGCGGACAGCTCGGGGTCGAGGGTCCGGACCGGGTCGGCGTCGACGCGGTCCACGTCGTCGGCGCCGGGCAGGCTCGCCGGGTCCGGCGCGTCGTCCTCGATGCCGGGGACGCCGGCGCGCCCGATGCTCACGGTGTGCGAGACCAGGCGTATGCCGGTGGCCTGCTCGAGGAAGGCGGCGGCGACCGCGCCGAGCGCCACCCTGGCCGCCGTCTCGCGGGCCGAGGCCCGCTCGAGGACCGGCCGGGCCTCCTCGAAGCCGTACTTCGTCATGCCCACCAGGTCGGCGTGGCCGGGCCGCGGCCGGGTGAGCGGCCGGTTGCGGGCCAGCTCCTGCGGGGCGCCGACGTCGTCGGCCCCCTGCAGGTCCGGCGCCGGCACCGGCTCGGGGCCCATGACCGCCTGCCACTTGTGCCACTCGGTGTTCTCGATCTGCAGCGCCAGCGGCGACCCCAGCGACAGCCCGTGCCGCATCCCGCCGAGGAAGTGCAGCCGGTCGGCCTCGAAGCTCATCCGGGCGCCCCGGCCGTAACCGAGCCGGCGCCGGGCGAGGGCGCCCTCCACGGCCTCTCGCTCCACCGTCACGCCCGCGGGCAGACCCTCCAGGACGGCGGTGAGGGCAGGGCCGTGGGACTCACCGGCGGTCAACCAACGCAGCATGGCGTCATCCTCCCACGCAGGTCACCCCACCCTGGCGGTCACCACCGCGGGCGTGCTGCTCAGGCCAGCCCGACGAGCATGCCCTGGCCGACGAGCAGCCCCAGGAGTGCACCGAGCATCATCGCCGGACCGTAGGCGAACTCGCCCTTCCAGCTGACCTTGCGCCCCACGAGCAGGCCGAGGGCGAACAGACCGCCGACCAGGAAACCGGCATAGATCCCCAGGACCGCCTCGGGCCACCCGAACCAGCCCAGCCCGGCACCCAACACCACGGCGAGCTTGACGTCGCCCAGCCCGAGGGCGAGTGACCCGCGCGCCAGCGAGAGCAGCGCGATGAGCAGGTAGAACCCGCCGGCACCCACACCGGCCAGCAGCGCCCGCAGCAGCGGGTCGACGCCTCCGCCGACGAGGGCGGCCACCGGGAGCCCGACCCCCAGCAGCCCCATCGTCGGCCACATGATCCGGTCCGGGAGCCGGTGGACGTCGAGGTCCATCGCCGCCAGGCAGACGCAGGAGAGCACGACCGGCAGCAGCGTCAGGCTCAGGACGAGCGCCACCGGCCACCCGGGCACGGCGTCGTCGGGCACCTGCCACACCCGGTGCAGGAGGGCCGCAGACGACAGGCCGAGGGTCACGGGCACCCATCAGCGGCGTCCGGGCGAGGGTTCGTCGACCTCGTCCGGCTTGCGGTAGGTCGTCCGCTCCAGCCAGCGCGCGACCGGGAGCCCCAGGACCGCGACCACGACCGCGACCACCGAGGGCAGCACCAGGTCGGTCACGAGGTCGCCTCGGCGGCGAGGTGCCGGCTGAGCGCCCGGTCCATCGCGGCGGTCGGCCCCGGCCGCCCCGTCATCAGCTCGACCTGGCGCACCGCCTGGTGCAGCAGCATCCGCGTTCCCCTCACGACCTGGACCCTACCGCCCGTCGCCGACAGCACCGCCGTCCCGACGGCGCTCGGCCAGGGGTCGTAGCTCACGTCCATCACGACCGGCAGCCGCCCCGTCGTCCCGACGACGGGTGGGGCGGGTGCACCACCAGGCAGGGTGCTGACGACCACGTCCACGCCGCCCAGGGGTATGCCCTCGGCCAGGAGACGCACGGTCGTCCCCATCCCGATCCGCTCGGTCAGCTCACGGGTCGCCGGTCGCAGGTCGTCCCGCACGCAGCAGGTCAGCCGGTCCACGCCGAGGGCGTGCAGGGCGACCACGACCGACCGGGCCGTGGCCCCGCCGCCGACCACCACGGCACGCCCCGCCCGTCCGACCCCCGCCTCGCGCAGCGCCGCGGTGAGCCCGTGGACGTCGGTGTTGTGGGCCGACCAGCCCGCCTCGCCCCGCACCAGGGTGTTGGCGGCCCCGACCGCCACCGCCTCCTCGCCCGCGACATCGGCCAGCGCGAGCGCCTCCTCCTTGCCGGGCATCGTCACCGACAGCCCGACCCAGTCCGGCCCCAGGCCGGCGACGTGCCGCGCGAGCCCACCGGAGCCGACCTCGGCCCGGTCGTAGGACCAGCCGCGGAGCCCGAGCTCGGCATACGCGGCCCGGTGCAGCACCGGGGACAACGAGTGGGCGACGGGTGAGCCCACGACGCCGGCGCGCCTCAGCACTGGTCCGGGTTGTCCTCGCACCACTGGAGGAACTCGTCCTGGTTGACGAGGTGCTCGTCGTAGGTCTCGGCGAACTTCGTCTCGCCGGTCGAGGGGTTGACGGTGACGAAGTAGACCCAGTCGCCAGGCTCGGGCTCGGAGGCGGCGCGCAGCGCGTCCTCGCCGGGCGAGTTGATCGGCCCCGGGGGCAGGCCCGGGTTCCGGTAGGTGTTGTAGGGGCTGTCCTCCGCGCGCTGCTCCTCGGTGGTGCCGGCGCGCCCGCGCTCCTGGAAGATGAAGTGGATGGTGGAGTCCATCTGCAGGAAGCCGTCGGTCTCGGAGTTGCCCTCGATGCGGTTCTCCATGACCCGGGCGATCTTGGGCAGGTCCTCGGCGAACTGCCCCTCGCCCTGCACGATGCTCGCCTTGATGACGACCTCGCGCAGGTCCTCCTCCGGTATGCCGATGTCGGAGTAGACCTGCTGCCCCTGGTCGATCATCGTCTGCAGCTGCTCCTGCGGCGTGCTGTCCGGTCCGAACTCGTAGGTGCTGGGGTAGAGGAAGCCCTCGAGCTCGCCCTCCGCGGCGGCGGGCAGGTCCAGGTCCGCCGGGTCGACGGACTCGTAGTCGGCCACCTCGTGGTCGGTGCCCTCGGCCAGCAGCTCGAAGGTCTCGGCGACCCAGAGACCCTCGCGGATCGTCACGCCGTTGCGCTCGCGGAACGCCGGGTCGAGCAGCCGTGCCAGCGCCGCCTCCGAGCTCATCTCGTTGGCCATGCGGTAGGTCCCGGGCTGGATCGCCGCGGCGTCCGGCTCGGCCTGCAGGGCGGTGGAGAACGCGGAGACCGAGCCCACGACCCCCTCGTCGGTGAGGATCTGGGCGATCTGCCCACCGGCCGCGCCCTGCGGGATCTCGACCATCACCTCGCCGCTGCCCTCGCCCTCGTAGTCCGTGGTGTCGACGGACTCGCCCGCGGACAGGTCGGGCAGCATCGAGCGCAGGGACCCGAAGGAGTAGACCGCCGCCACCACCACGACCACGGCCGCGAGGGCGAGCGCCAGACCCTTGAGCACCGGGTTGCGGCGCCGACGGCGTGGCCGGAACACCAGCTCCTCGTGCTCCTCGGGCGAGAGCACGTGGTCGGCGAGTAACTCGTCGTGGTGCCGAGCGCCGCGCAACCCGAGCACGTCGTCCTCGAAGTGTGCCGCGTCGTGCTCGTCGGCATAGCCCGCGCCGAGGTGCTGGTCGCCGGGTTCGTCGTGCGCGTCGCGCCCGCCGGGCGGCTGGCTCATGTGGCGTCCTTCGCGTCAGGGTCGCGAGACCGTCTGCCCCGTGGCTTCCTCGCCTTCAGGGACGAGCCGACGGGGCGGCCGGCTCGGCGAGCGTCCAGGGCTCCCTGGAGGATAAGCACCGCCGCCGCCTGATCGACGACGCCACGCTGGTCACGGCCCCGGACGCCGCTGCTGTGCAGCGCCCGGTGCGCGTCGACCGTGGTCAGACGCTCGTCCCACAGGCGGACCGGCACCTCCAGGCGCCGTTGCAGCCGATCAGCGTACTCCCGCGCCCGGGCGGCGGCCACCCGCTCCTGGCCGTCGAGGGACCGCGGGAGCCCGACGACGACCGCCACGGCAGCCCGCTCGTGGACCTCGTCCGCGACGCGGTCCAGGTCGGTGCTTCCCTCGTGGTCCCGCCGCAGCGTGTCGACGGGGTGGGCGAGCAGCCCCAGCGCGTCGGAGGCGGCCAGGCCCACCCGGGCCTCGCCGACGTCGATCCCCAGCAGGACGCCGGCCGGCCCCTCCGGCGACGCCCCGTGCGGATCGCTCACCCGCGCAACGCGTCCTCGACCGCGCGGAGTGCGGTGCCGGTGGCGGCAGCGTCCTGGCCGCCGCCCTGCGCGAGGTCGTCCTTGCCGCCACCGCCGCCGCCGAGCGCACCGGCACCGACCTTGACCAGCGCGCCGGCCGTGGTGCCGCGCTCCCGCGCCGCCTCGTTGGTGGCGATGACCACGACCGGGCGGCCCGACTGGACGCCGGTGAGGGCCACGACCGAGGGCCGGTCCTGACCCAACCGGGTCCGCAGGTCGGTGACGAGGCGGCGCAGGTCGTCCGCGCCGACGCCCTCACCCAGGTCGTGCCCCAGGAAGGTGGTGCCGTCGACGTCGCGCGCCTGGTCCACGAGCCCGGCCGCCGAGGACAGCACCTGGGAGGCCCTGGCCTGGGCGATCTCCTTCTCCGCGTCCTTGAGCCGCGACACCAGCTGGGCGACCCGGTCGGAGAGCTCGTCCGGACGCACCTTGAGGGTGTCGGTGAGCTGGTTGACGATGATGTTCTCCCGCGCCAGCTGGGTGTAGGCGTCCGCGCCGACGAGGGCCTCCACGCGACGGATGCCGGACCCGATCGAGGACTCGCCCATGATCTTGACCAGGGACAGCTGGGCGCTGCCCGGGACGTGGGTGCCGCCGCACAGCTCCAGGCTCCACGGGCCGCCCACGGAGACGACGCGCACGAGGTCGGGGTAGCGCTCCCCGAAGAGCGCCATCGCGCCCATCTCCCGGGCCTCGGTGAAGCTCATCTCGGCAGCACTGACCTGCAGGTCCTCCATGAGTCGCTCGTTGATCCGCGCCTCGACCGCGGCCAGCTCGGCGGCGTCCAGGCCCCGGGTCGAGCGGAAGTCGAAGCGCAGCCGTCCTGGGGCATTCTCTGAGCCGGCCTGCGTGGCGTTGTCGCCGAGCGTCTCGCGCAGCACCTTGTGCACGATGTGCGTGGCCGTGTGCGCGCGCGACACCGAGGCGCGGCGCACGACGTCGATCTCGGTGAACGCACCCTCGCCCACCGCGACCTCGCCCTCGACGAGGCGACCCCGGTGCACGACGAGCCCGGGCACCGGGCGCTGCACGTCGGTGACCTCGAAGAGTCCGCCGCCGCCGAGCCGGATGGTGCCGTGGTCGGCCAGCTGACCGCCGGCCTCGGCGTAGAAGGGGGTGCTGCCGAGCACGATCTCCAGCTCGGCACCGTGCTCGGCCGCGTCACCCCCGACCCGGGTCCGCTCGACCTCCTGCCCACCGGCGAGGAGCCCGAGCACGCGGTCCTCCCCCGTCATCTGCTCGTAGCCGGTGAACTCGGTCGCCGCGCCCAGCCGGTCGGCCAGCCCGCGGTATGCGCCCGCGCCGCCCCTGCCGGTCTTCTTCGCCTTGGCGTCGGCCTTGGCCCGCTCCCGCTGCTCGGTCATGAGCGTGCGGAAGCCGTCCTCGTCGACGCTCAGCCCCTGCTCGGAGGCCATCTCCAGGGTGAGGTCGATGGGGAAGCCGTAGGTGTCGTGCAGCGCGAACGCCTCGGAGCCGGCGAGCCGGGTCGAGCCCGCCTCCTTCGCCCGGGCGACCGCACCGTCGAGGATGCTCGTGCCGCTGGCGAGGGTGCGGCGGAAGGCCTCCTCCTCGGCATACGCGACCTCGCTGATCCGACCCCACTGCTCCTCGAGCTCGGGGTAGGACGCCTTCATGACGTCCTTGCTCACCGGCAGCAGGTGCGGCAGCGCAGGCTCGTCGACCCCGAGCAGCCGCATCGAGCGCACCGCGCGGCGCAGCAGGCGGCGCAGGACATACCCCCGGCCCTCGTTGCCCGGCACCACGCCGTCGCCCATGAGCATGAGCCCGGAGCGCACGTGGTCGGCGACGACGCGGAAGCGCACGTCGTCCTCGTGGTCCTCGCCGTAGGTCCGGCCGGCGAGCTCCTCGGCGCGCTCGATGACCGGGTAGACCTCGTCGATCTCGTAGAGGTTGTCCACGCCCTGCAGCAGGTAGGCGACCCGCTCCAGGCCCATCCCGGTGTCGATGTTCTTGCTCGGCAGTTCGCCGGCGACGTCGAAGTCGGTCTTGGAGCGCACCTCGGTGAGCTCCTCCTGCATGAAGACGAGGTTCCAGATCTCCAGGAAACGGTCCTCGTCGACGACCGGGCCGCCGTCAGGGCCGAACTCCGGGCCGCGGTCGACGTAGATCTCGCTGCACGGGCCGCCCGGTCCGGGGACGCC